>NZ_JBZFLK010000033.1:0-46453 GCF_058448985.1 Pseudonocardia sp. DxW
GGCAGGTCCTCGCCGCAGCCGACGGCTCACTGACCTGGATCAGCCCGTGCGGGCACCGGGAGACCACCCACCCACACGACTACCGACCCCACCTCGGCGACACGGGCACGACACTGCGCAGCAGCACTTCGCGGACCGCGACCACCGGTGACGGGGAGGCGGAACGGTCCGGCGACAGTGGGCGGAGCGAGACCACAGGGGACGGTGGCGATGACGTGCCGCCGTTCTGAGCCAGCACCGCGGGAAGGTGCCCTGGGAAGGTGCCCTGGGAACGCATTGAGGGAGGCACCGGAGTGGCGCCGACATACCCACCTGCGTGGCTGCCGATCGCCTCGGGCGGCAGAGCCGACGGCTTCGAGGGTCCGCCGGAGAGCGACGCTTCCGCGGAGCGTGCCACGCGAGCGGGCCGGAGCGGCTCACGGCCGGCTCTCGTGGACGGTGCCGGATGCCGTCACGGGTCGACGACAGCACGTCCGGGGCCGCGGTTCCCGAACGCCGCGCCCGGCACGGCCGCACGAACGCGGGCTGTGGGAGAGCCGCCTGCGCGGCTGCATGAGCGCGGGCAGCGGTCGGCGTCGCCGGCGCGGCCGCACGACATGACCGGCCGCGGCCGGTGCGGCTGACGCGACCGCCGGCGCTGCCGGCGGGACCGCTGCGCCGGTGCCGGTCCTGTGGGACATATCCGCTCGTCCGGAGTGCGGTCCGTTGCTAGCGTCGACCCCATGGCACGAGGTATCTGGTCGCAGAAGGTCCGCAGCGCCCGCTGACGGCGGCGCCTCACCTCTCCTTCTGATCGCGTCCGCCGTTCCGGTTGCCCGCCGGGCGGCGATCTTGTGCTGCCCGGCTCCACTGCGAGCTGCGGAGCACTTCGTGAACCACCACCCCGAACACCCTGATCTCGCCGCCGCCTACCCGCCCGACGACGCCGCTGCCGACGCCGCTGACGGCACTGCTGACGGCACTGCTGACGGCACTGCTGGCGGCACCGCTGGCGGCACCGCGCACCTACGCGCCGACAGCGTCTCCGTGACCCGCGGGGCGCGGCGCATCCTGCACCGCCTCTCGGTCACCGTCTCCGCGCGGTCCCGGATCGCCGTCGTCGGTGAGAACGGGCGCGGCAAGACGACGCTGCTGCACGTCCTGGCCGGCATCGTCACACCGGACGAGGGACGCGTGCACCGCACCGGCACCCTCGGGCTCGCCCGGCAGGAGCTGTCCGCCCGTACCGGCGAGACGGTGGGCACGCTGACCGCGCAGGCGCTGCTGGCGCCGCAGCGCGCACTGCGCGCGCTGGACTCGGCAACACGCGGGCTGGTCGAGGGCGTCACCGGCGCCGACGACCGGTACGCGGCCGCGTTGGACACCGCCACCCGGCTCGACGCGTGGGACGCCGAGCGCCGGCTCGACATCGCGCTGGCCGCCCTCGCCGCCTGCACCGACCGCGACCGTGAGCTGGCGACGCTCTCGGTCGGGCAGCGCTACCGGGTCCGGCTGGCGTGCCTGCTCGGTGCCCGGCACGACGTTCTGCTGCTCGACGAGCCGACCAACCATCTCGACGCCGCAGGGCTCGACTTCCTCACCGCGACGCTGCGCGAGCATCCCGGCGGGCTCGCCGTCGTCAGCCACGACCGGGCCCTGCTGCGCGAGGTCGCCGACCGGTTCCTCGATCTCGATCCGACCCGCGACGGCCTGCCCCGGCTCTACGCCGGCGGCTACGACGCCTGGCAGGACGCCCGGCGTCGGGAACGGGACCGCTGGGCCCGGGACCACGACGACCAGCGGGCCGAGCACCGCAGGCTGGCCGACGCCGTCGCCCGTGCCCGGGACCGGCTCAGCACCGGCTGGCGTCCGGAGAAGGGGGCCGGGAAGCACCAGCGGCAGTCCCGGGCGCCGGGCGTCGTGCAGGCACTGAAACGGCAGCAGGAGACGCTCGATGCGCACCGGCTCGACGTGCCGGCGCCACCGCCCTCGTTGCGGTGGCCGGAGCCCGGCGTCCGTCGCGGGGCACCACAGCTGCGGGCGCACGGGGTGGCCGTCGACGGGCGGCTGGACGGGCCGGACCGGCTCGACCTCGACGGCGGCGACCGGCTGCTGGTGACCGGACCCAACGGCGCCGGGAAGTCGACGCTGCTCGCCGTCCTGGCCGGCGTCCTCGCCCCGGACCGCGGCCACGTGTGGACCGCGGCCGGCGCGCGGATCGCGCTCCTCGGTCAGGAGACCGCGGCCTGGGACCCGGGGCTGACCGCCCGGGAGGTGCACACCCGGCACGTCGGACGGCTGGTCGCCCGGGGCCTGCTCACCGACGCCGATACGGTGCCGCTCGGGTCGCTCGGGCTGCTGGACCGAGAAGCGACGGCGGTGCCGGTCGGCCGGATGTCGCAGGGGCAGCGCCGCCGCCTCGACCTGGCGCTGGCCCTCGCCGGACGGCCCGGGGTGATCCTCCTCGACGAGCCGACCAACCACCTGTCCGCGACGCTGGTCGACGAGCTGACCGGGGCGCTGCACGACACGGGTGCCACGGTCGTCGTCGCGACGCACGACCGGCAGCTCCTGCGTGATCTCGCGGACTGGCCGCGCCAGGAGCTCGGTGGCCCCGCCGGACCGGGTCGGTCCGGCCCCTGACCGGGCGGGCGGCGCCGGCCGGCCCTGCACCCGGGCGGGCTGATCACCGGGCACTGATCACCGGGCCCTGATCACTGGGTACGGCGCCGGGCGACCGACCTGCCGCGGAGCGTGCCCGCGGCCGCGTCGAACCGGTCCGGCAGCCCGTCGTCGGGTGCGGATGGCGCGACGGATGAGAGACGGATCACACAACGGATGCGAAAATGGTGTCGATCCCGGCGCGCCCCGTTCGTCAGGTGGGTGGCGGCGCCGGACCGGCCGGCGGAGCCGTACACCCGAGGGGAGCCACGATGGCCCGGTACGTGTTCCTGATGTTCGACTCCGAGGACTGGTACGACGGCGTCGACGAGCAGGGGATGGCCGACGAGATGCGGCTGCACCACGAGTTCATGGACGCGGTGCGGGCGGCCGGGGCGAGCGTGGTCGGCGGCGAGGCGCTGGAACGCTCATCGTCGGCCACTACGGTGCGGCGCGGGGACGGTGCGACGCCGATGGTGACCGACGGGCCGTTCGCCGACACCAAGGAGGCGCTCGGCGGCTTCTACGTGATCGAGGCGGCCGATCTCGACGTCGCGTTGCGGCTCGCCGCGATCTGCCCGGCCGGCACCGTCGAGGTGCGGCCGGTGCTCGACACCGGCGACGACGACGCGGCGACCCCCTGAGCGGGGCTGGGACCGGGGCTGCTGGGAGCGGGGCTGCCGGGGCCGGGCCGGGTGCGGCGCTGCGCCGTGCGTACCGGGAGGCGTGGCCGGTGGTGGTCGCCGCGACCGCCCGCACCACCCGCGATCTCGATCTCGCTGAGGACTGCACACAGGACGCGTTCGTCCGGGCCCTCTCGGCCTGGGCCGGTGGCGTCCCGGACAACCCCACCGGCTGGCTCACCACCACGGCCCGCCGGATCGCGCTCGACCGGCTGCGACGCGAGACGGCACTGCGCCGCCGGTTCCCGCTGCTCATCGAGCCCGGCGGTGCCGGACCCGGCGGTGCCGGCCCCGGCGGTGACGGAGCCGGCAGCGCCGGGCCCCGGGGTGCCGGACCGGGCAGTGCCGGTCCGGGCGGTGCCCGGCCCGGGCCGGACGCCGAGCCCGAGCCCGCCGATCCGCTGCGGCTGGTGTTCACCTGCTGCCACCCGGCGCCGGCCCGCGAGTCACAGGTGGCGCTGACCCTGCGCCTGCTGTGTGGCGTCGACACCGCCGCGATCGCCTCGGTGCTGCTCGCCGGTGAGGCCGGCGTCGCGGCGCGGATCACCCGGGCCAAACGCAAGATCGCCTCGGCCCGGATCCCGTTCCGGATACCGGACGACGACGAGCTGCCGGCCCGCCTGGACACCGTGCTGACCGTCGTCCACCTGCTCTACACGGCCGGGCACGTCGGCTCCGGCCCCACCCTGACCAGCACGGACCTGACCGGGCGGGCGTTCGCGCTGGCCCGGATGCTGGTCCGGCTGATGCCCGGCGAGCCGGAGCCGCGGGCGCTGCTCGGGCTGCTCCTGCTCACCGAGGCACGCGCCGCGGCCCGCACCGACGGCGGCGGTGAGCTGGTGTTGCTCGACGACCAGGACCGCTCCGGCTGGGACCGCCGGATGATCGCCGAGGGACTCACCCTGGCGACGGCGGCGCTGCGTCCGGACGCCGGGCACGGACGGTTCGCGCTGCAGGCGGCCGTCGCCGGGCTGCACGCCGTCGCGCCGTCACCGGAGCGGACCGATCGGGCGCTGATCGTCACGATGTACGACGCGCTGATGCGGGTGGCACCGTCGCCGGTGGTCGCGCTCAACCGGGCCGCCGCCCGCAGCCGGGTCCCGGGCGCCGATCTCGGCGCGGTGCTCGCCGACCTGGACGCGCTCACCGGCGATCCGGCGCTCGCCCGCTACCCGTACCTGCCCGCGGCCCGGGCCGACGTGCTGGGCCGCCTCGGCCGGGCCGCGGAGGCGGCAGCAGCCTACGACGCGGCCCTCGCGCTCACCACGAACCCGGTCGAGCGGCGCTTCCTCCTCCGGCGCCGGGAGACCGTCGCCGGGGACTAGCGGGCGGCGTCGAGCACCCGCCGCAGCCCGCTCTCGAACAGCGGCTCCCCGCCGCCCGGGCCGCGGACCACCGCGCCACCCAGCAGCCGGGCCAGCAGTGGGAGCTCGTCCGCCCGGCCGGACCGCTCCAGGTCCGCGACGGTCGGCAGCCGGTCACCGGCCAGCGCGGCCGCCCCGCGCACGTAGCCGTGCACCAGGTGCAGCACCTCCACCGCCGTCCCCAGCGGACGGCCGGCCCCGACGACGTGCGCGAGCAGCGTCTCCGCCCACCGGCACTCGGCCGGCCCGGCCTGCCGCGGCCCGGCCATCAGCCGCACCGCCCACGGATGTTCGGCGAGCACCTCGCGCAGCGCCGTCGCCCAGATCTCCAGCCCGAGCCGCACCGGGCAGCCGGTCAGGTCCGGCGGATCACCGAGCGCCGACTCCAGGATCAGGGCGACCAGCGCGTCCTTGCCGGGCACGTGCCGGTACAGCGACATCGGGGCGGACCCCAGCTCGCGGGCGAGCCGGGGCATGGAGACGGCGTCGAGCCCCTCGGCGTCGGCGATCTCCAGTGCGGTCGCGACGATCCGTGCCCGGTCGAGGGTGCGTCCGGGCGGCCGGGGCGGGGCCGCCCAGCGGGGGTCCTCGGAGGTCGTCGACGGCACCTGTTGATCATGACACGCAGTGCGTGGAACCGCCTACGCACGTGGCGTAAGGCATACGCAGCGCCGACCCGCCCGGTCCGCCGGCGCGACACCTAGAGTGCTCCGGGTGCAGGGGTGGGAGGTCGCGGTCATCGCACTGGCCGGGCTGTGGGCCGGACTGATCAACACCGTGGTCGGCTCCGGGACCCTGGTGACCTTCCCGGTGCTCGTCGCGCTCGGGTACCCGCCGGTGACGGCGACGACGTCGAACGCGATCGGCCTGATCTCCGGCACGATCACCGGCGCCGTCGGCTACCGCAGGGAGCTGGCCGGGCACGGGCGCAGGCTCGCCGGCTACGCGGTCGCGTCGTTCCTGGGTGCGATCGGCGGGGCCGCGCTGCTGCTGTCCCTGCCACCGGACGCCTTCGAGACGATCGTGCCGGTCCTGGTCGGCCTGTCGGTGCTGCTGGTCGCGGTGCAGCCGCTGCTCGCCCGGCGGCTGAAGGATCGTGCCGGCCGGTCCGGGGCGTCCGGGCCGCTGGTGTACCTGGCGGTCTTCGCGGTCGGCATCTACGGCGGCTACTTCACCGCCGCGCAGGGAATCATGCTGGTCGGGCTGCTGGGGCTGCTGCTGTCGGACCCGCTGCAGCGGCTCAACGCGTTCAAGAACACCCTCGCCGCGGTGGTGAACCTGGTCGCGGGCGTGATCTACGCGGTGGTGGCGCCGGTCGACTGGACGGTCGTCGGGATCATCGCGGCGAGCTCGATCGTCGGCGGCCTGCTGGGGGCGAAGGTGGGCAGGCGGCTGCCGCCCGCGGTGCTGCGCGGGGTGATCGTGGTGATCGGCGTCGCGGCGATCGTGTTCCTGCTGCTGGACTAGCGCGCCGGTCACTGTCGGTGGTCCGTGCTCTGCTGGGCGCATGGACGACGACCGGGCGGCCGGACTGGTGGCCGCGTTCGCGGCGCTGGCCGGCCGCGACATCGCCGAGGCGGAGGTGCGCGCGACCGTCGCGCACTCGCGCGCGCTGAGCCCGGCCGCGGCCAACGCGATCTGGGGCCGGTTCCGGCGGGCACCGGGGACCGTGTCGCTGCGCGACTACCTGGCGATGACGCTGCGGTTCGTCGAGCAGGACCCGCCGGCGCAGTGAGCGGGGCCCGGGGGAGTCAGCGCTTCCGGCCGCGCGCGAAGTAGGTGATCGGGCCGGCGAAGTTCACCAGCGACGCCAGCGCCCACGCCCAGCGCGGACCGTTCACCTCGGACGGCGAGCGCCGCGCCAGGTCCGCCCAGGCGGCTCCCAGCAGTCCCAGCTGGAGCACCGCCGCGATCACCACCGCGATCCGGCCGGAGGTCCCCAGCTCGTTCCACCGCACCGTGGTCCGCGCCGTGGTCCGCGCCGTCATGAGCCCGATCCTTGCAGACGGGAGGCACCCCGTCAGCCGCCCGGCGGGCTGGGCCTACCGTGTCAGCACGAGCGGGAGGGGACAGCCATGAGCCTGACGGGGGCGGCCGGGGCCGCGTTGCCGGCGATGATCGAGGACCTGCGCGGGTACGTCGAGATCGAGACCCCGAGCGACGACCGGCCCGCCCTGGAGAAGGGACTGTCCTGGCTGGACGGGCTGGTCGGGGACCGGCTGGGCCCGGCCGCGTCGTCGTCGCTGGTGCCCGGCGGCCGGTACGGCGACGTGCGGGTGCTGGAGTACGACGGCACCGGCGGATCGACCGCACCCCCGGTGCTGCTGCTCGCCCACTACGACACGGTGTGGCCGCTCGGCACGCTGGACACCATGCCGTTCGCGGTGGACGGCGACCGGATCACCGGGCCGGGCGTGTTCGACATGAAGGCCGGGCTGGTCCAGGCGCTGTGGGCGGTCCGGCTCGCCCGCGTCGAGGGGCTCGCGCTGCCGCCGCTGCGGCTGCTGCTCACCGGTGACGAGGAGATCGGCTCGCCGGTGTCCCGCCCGGTGATCGAGCGGGCCGCCGAGGACGCCCGGGCCGGTCTGGTGTTCGAGGCGGCCGGGCCGGGCGGGGAGGTGAAGACCGCGCGCAAGGGCGTCGGGATGTTCCGGCTCGACGTCGACGGCGTCGAGGCGCACGCCGGACTGGACCCGACGGCCGGGGCGAGCGCGGTCGACGAGCTGGCCCGCGCGGTGCTGGCGCTGCACGCCGCCCGCGATCTCGACGCCGGGACCAGCGTGAACGTCGGTGTGCTCGGCGGCGGCACCCGCTCCAACGTGACCGCCGGGCACGCCTGGTGCGAGATCGACGTCCGGGTGTCCGACGACGCCGAGGCCGCCCGGATCGACGGCGTCCTGGCCGGGCTGCGCGCCCACCACCCGGACGCGGCGCTGCGGGTCACCGGCGAGTGGAACCGTCCGGTGATGGAGCGGACACCCGCCACCGCGGAGCTCTACGGGATCGCCCGGACCGCCGCCGCCGGGATCGGCACCGACCTGGCCGAGATCGCCGTGGGCGGGGCGAGCGACGCGAACTTCCTCGCGGCCCGGGGGATCGCCGTGCTCGACGGGCTCGGGGCGCTCGGCGCCGGTGCGCACGCCCGGCACGAGCACGCGCTGGCCTCCGGGATGGTGCACCGGACCGCGCTGATCGCGGCGCTGCTGCACGCGCTGGCCTGAACGCCGCTGCACCGGCCGCTGCGCTGCTGCCGCGGACGACCGGCCGCGGACCGGGTGCCGGTGGGGTCGTCCACGCGGACCGTCAGTGCATGTACAGGCCGCCGTCGATGTTGAGCGTCTGGCCGGTCACGAAGCCGGCGTCCGCGCTGATCAGGTAGGCGGCCGCGGCCGCGACGTCGCGCGGGGTGCCGATCCGCGGGAGCACGCCGTCGGCCGCCATCGCGGCCTTGCGTTCCTCGCCGAGGGTGCCGCCCATGATGTCGGTGTCGATCGGGCCCGGCGAGATCGCGTTCGCGGTCACGCCGTGCGGGCCCAGCTCGCGGGCGACCGACCGGATCAGGCCGACGATCCCGGCCTTGGCCGCGGAGTAGGGCGTCTTCGAGTAGGTGCCGCCGCCGCGCTGCGCCGACACCGACGACACCCCGACGATCCGGCCGACGCCGTTCCCGACCAGCGACCGGGCCACCCGCTGGGTGACCCAGTGGGTGCCCTCCAGGTTGACCGAGACGACCCGGCGCCACTCCGCCTCGTCGACCTCCAGGTAGGGCACCGGCGAGGACACCCCGGCGAACGCGACCAGCGCGACCAGCTGCGGCAGCTCGTCCTCCAGGGCGTCGACGGCGGCCACCGCGGCGGCCCGGTCGGCCACGTCGGCACCGGTCCCGGCGGCGCGCACGCCGTGCGCGGCGGCCACCTCGGCGGCGGTCGCGACGGCCGCGTCGCCGTCGACGTCGATCAGCCCGACGTTCCAGCCGAGCCCGGCCAGGTGGAACGCGGTGGCGCGGCCGATCCCGCGCGGGGAACCGGCGCCGGTGAGGACGACGGTGCGCTCCGCGGGGAACGGCGCACTCACCGGCCGGCCTCCTGGACCGGGGGCGGGCCCAGCTCGTCGAGCAGCTGCTGCATCCGCACGTAGGCGCGGTTGCGGTAGGCGACCAGCTCCGGCACCCGGTCGGCCGGGACGTCGAGGAACCCGCCGCCGGACTTGGTGCCCAGCCGGCCGTTCTCGACGTGCTCGGCGAGCGCGGGCGGGGTGGCGAAGCGCTCCGGCCAGCGGCCCTGCAGCGACTCGAAGCAGAACTTGTAGACGTCCAGCCCGGCCATGTCGGCGATCGCGAACGGGCCGAAGAACGGCAGCCGGAAACCGAACGTGGTGCGGACGATGGTGTCGACGTCCTCGGCGTTCGCGACGCCCTCGGCTACCAGCTTCGACGCCTCCTCGAACAGCGCGTACTGCAGCCGGTTGAGCACGAAGCCGTCGGCGTCGGAGATCCGGGCCGGGTGCTTGCCGGTCGCCCGGACGATCTCCTCGACGCCGGGGATGACCGACTCGTCGGTGCCGGCGTGCGCGATCACCTCGACGCCCGGGATGAACGGCGCCGGATTGGAGAAGTGCACCCCGAGGAACCGCTCCGGGTGCTGCACCGCCTCGGCGATCCGGCCGATCAGGATGGTCGAGGTGTTGGAGCCGATCACGGTCTCCGGTGCGGCCGCCGCGGAGACCCGGCGCAGCACGTCGTGCTTGATCTCGATCCGTTCCGGCACCGCCTCCTCGACGAACGTCGCGCCCTCGACGGCCTCCTCGTAGGACGCGGCGACGGTCACCCGCTCGGCGATCGTGTCCGGTGCGTGCGCGGGGAACAGCCGGTCGGCGGCGAACTGCTTCGCCTCGGCGATCAGCCGTTCCCGGTTGGCGGTGGTGGTCGCCGGGTCGACGTCGGCGATCCGGACGTGCGCGCCGGCCAGCGCCAGTACCTGGGCGATCCCGCCGCCCATGTAGCCGCTGCCGATCACCGCGTGGGTTCCGGTGAGAGTCATGCTGGGTCTCCTCAGGGACGGGGGAGCAGGGTGCGCAGGTAGTCGCGGTTGGTGGCGCAGACGCCGAGCGAGTCGCCGCCGTACTGCTCCATCAGGAACGGGCCGCGGAAGCCGAGCTCGACGGCGTCCCGCACGACCTGGCGGTAGTTGATGAGCCCGAGCTCCATGGAGGTCGGCGTGGAGCTGAACCAGGAGCCGTCGCCCGCCTCGTCCCGGGTGTAGTTCTTGACGTGCCAGTAGTTGGCGTAGGGCAGCGTCCTGGCGTGCATCTCCCGCCAGTCCTCGATCGGCCGGTGCAGCCGCACGAGGTTGCCGATGTCGGGATTGAGGCCGACGTTGTCCAGGCCGATCTCCTGGATCAGCTGCACGGCGGAGTCGGCGGTGCCCAGGTAGGTGTCCTCGTACATCTCCAGGGCCATCGGCAGCCCGGCGTCCTGGGCGTGCTTGCCGAGCTCGCGCAGCCGGTCGACGGCGAACGCGCGGGTGTCGGCGTCGTCCGGGTCCTTCCAGCCGGGCGCGGTCCAGAACCACAGCGCCCGCTTCTGGGCCTCGGAGAACGGATGGTGCAGGCCGGTGGAGAACACGCTCATGCCCATCTCGGCGGCGGCGTCGATGGTGCGGTGCGCGTAGTCGAGGTTGCGGTCCTCCCGGCCGGGCTGCAGCACGCTCTGCCGCTGCACGTGCACCGAGATGATCGACACGCCGTGCTCCGCGGCGATCGAGAGCAGCTCGGCCCGGCGGACCGGTTCCAGGTCGGCCGGGCGGATGTGCGAGTCGGCCAGCTCCAGCTCGGTGAAGCCGAGCGAGGCCACCTCGGCGAACAGCGCGTCCCAGCGTTCGGCCGGGGCGTCGTGCAGGGCGATCCCGTCCCGGCCGACCGGGGCGAAGCCGTGCATGCACACGGCGATCGGCCAGGTGTCGGCGGTGAGATCGGGGCGAGCGGTCACGGCGGCTCCTCGGTCGCGGCGGTGCGAGTCTCTTTCAGAGATCCTATAGGATTCTTGGCCGCCGTCAATCGTGCGACAGCCCCGGGCGGCCGGCGCTCAGTCCCCGCGTTCGAGCCGCAGCGACCGCTCCCGGACGTTCTGCAGGTGCCGGGTCATCGCCGCGACCGGCGCGTCGGCCTCCCCGGAGGCGAACGCCTCGACCACCGCGGCGTGCTCGGCGACGGCCTCCTCGACGTCCGGCACGCCGCGCAGCGCGGTCTGCCGCATCCGGTGCAGCTGGGCGCCGAGGGTCTCGGACATGTCGAGCAGGTAGCGGTTCCCGCAGTGGTGCAGCAGCACGGCGTGGAAGCCGGTGTCGGCGGCGAAGTACTCGGCGGTCAGCGGCAGGTCGACCCGGCCGGCGTCGAGCGCCTCGGCCACCCGCTCGCCGATCCGGGCGTGCTGCTGCTGCGCGCGGCGCAGCTCGGCGAGCAGCTCGGGACCGGCCGGGGCGGCCATCCGGGTCGCCGTCGTCTCCAGCATCAGCCGGGCGTCGAAGAGCTCGGCGAGCTGGTCCGCGCCCAGCGGCGGCGCGACCCGGTAGCCCTTCAGCGCCTCCCGGGTGACCAGGCCGGTGCGTTCCAGCTGGACCATCGCCTCCCGCACCGGGGTGGGGGAGACGTCCAGATCGCGGGCGATGGTGTCGATCCCGAGCCGGGCGCCCGGCTCCAGACCGCCGCTGAGCAGCAGCTCCAGGATCCGCTCGTAGACGTGGTCGCGCAGGCCGCGGCGCTCGATCCCGCCGCGCAGACCCGGGGTGGCGCTCATCGGGCCCGCGCCGCGGCCGGGCCGAGGGCCAGCACCTCGTCCAGGATGGTGCCGACCGCCGCCGGGTCGTGCGCGAACCGGCCGAGGAACATCCCGTCGACGCCGTCGGCGATCTGCGGGAGCAGGCCGGGGCCCGCGCTTCCGCCGTAGATCACCCGGGCGTCCGGCTCGCCGGCCAGGTGCGCGCGCAGTGCTGCGCCGACCTCCCGAACGTGCGCCGGCGGTGCCGGTTCCGGGGCGCCGATCGCCCACACCGGCTCGTAGGCCACCACCAGCGGCCCGCCGGTCCCGGCCGCGCGGGCCGGGGCGAGCGCGTCGTCGACCTGGGCCCGCACGGCGTCCGCGGCCCGCCCCGGGGAGTCCCGCCCGGCCTCGCCGACGCACAGCACCGGGGTCAGCCCGTTGCGCAGCGCGGCGAGCGTCTTCGCGGCGACCACGGCACCGGTCTCGCCGAAGTGCGCGCGCCGCTCGGCGTGCCCGACCTCGGCCATCGTCGCGCCGACCTCGGCCAGCACCGGCCCGGTGACCTCGCCGGTCCACGGGCCGTCGTCGTGCTCGGCGATGTCCTGGGCGCCGATCGCGATCCCGGCCGGGGCGGCGATCCCGACGGCGGCCGGGATGGTCGGGTACTGCGGCATCGCGAACAGCCGGACCGCGCCGGAGACGACGGCGTCGTGCCCGCGGGCGGTCGCCGCGACCGCGCGCAGCCAGTCCAGGGTGCGCGCGTGCGAGAACCAAGTCTTGAAGCTGATGCCGATCAGCACGTGGGTTCCTCCCGCAACCGGTGCCCGACGGTCCGCACGACCAGTGCGAACGAGACCGCCCCCGGATCGGGGGTGCCGATGCTGCGGTCCCCGTGCGATCGTGCCCGGCCCCGCCGGGCGCGCAGCTCGCGGGTCCCCTCGGCGGCCGCGGTCGCGGCGTCCGCGGCGACCGCCCAGGCGGCGGCCAGTCCGTCCCCGGCGGCCACCCGCTCGTCCAGGGTGGCGACGAACGGGACGATCGCGTCGACCATCGTCTTGTCGCCGACCGCGGCCCCGCCGGACTTCTCGACGGCCTGCTCGGCGGCCCGGGCCGCGTCGGCGACGGCGCGCGCGTCCGGTGCGGCCCCGTCGCCCAGCGCGCCGCCGAACGCGTCCAGCGCGGCCGCCCAGATCGCGCCGGAGGTGCCGCCGGCCCGGTCGCCCCAGGCGTCGGCGGCCCGGCGCAGCACGGTCCCGGCACCCGCCCCGCGGTCCGCCGCGTCGGCGGCGGCGTCCCGGGCGGCCCGGCCGCCGCGCTGCATGCCGATGCCGTGGTCGCCGTCCCCGGCGATCCGGTCCAGCCTGCCGAGCTCGTCGGCGTGCGCGTCGAGCTCCGCGGCGACGTCGGCGAGTGCGGCCGCGATCCGGCTGCCGCAGGCCTGCGACTCCGGGGTCCCCTCGCTGATCACGGCGGTGGCCGCGGGGCCGGCGGCCGGTGCGGCGGCGGACCGGGTCCGCTGCCCGTCGACCCGGCCGCGGGTGAACGCCGGGGTGTCGCAGGGGGCGGTCCAGAGCCGCTCCAGCTCGTCGTCGGGCCACAGCAGGGTGAGCGAGGCGCCCGCCATGTCGAAGCTGGTGCAGAACTCGCCGACCTCGGGATCGACGACGTCCAGGCCGGCCTCGGCGAGCAGCCGGTGCACGGTGCCGTAGACGACGAACAGCTCCTCGTACTTCACCGAGCCGAGCCCGTTGAGGATCGGCACGACCCGGCTGCCCGCGCCGTCCGGGATCTCCGCGAGCAGAGTGGAGACCAGCAGCTCGGCGAGCGCGGCGGCGGTCGGGACGTCGGTCTCGTCGATGCCGGGCTCGCCGTGGATGCCGAGCCCGACCGCCATCCGGTTCTCCGGGACCCGGAACAGCGGCTCGCCGGCGCCGGGCAGCGTGCAGCCACCGAAGGCGACACCCAGCGAGCGGGTCCGGTCGTTGGCCAGCCGGGCGACCCGCTCGACGTCGTCGAGATCGTGGCCGGCGGCGCAGGCCGCCCCGGCGACCTTGAAGACGGTGAGGTCGCCCGCGATGCCGCGGCGGTCGGCGCGCCGGTCGGACCCGGCGCTCCACACGTCGTCGGTGACGACGACGGTCCGGCAGTCCACGCCCTCGGCGCGCAGCCGCTCCTGGGCGGCGTCGAAGTTGAGCACGTCGCCCGCGTAGTTGCCGTAGGACAGCAGCACCCCGCGGCCCTGGTCGGCCTCGGCGGCGATCGAGTGCACCTGCTGGGTGGACGGCGAGGCGAAGATGTTGCCCATCGCGGCGCCGTGCGCCAGTCCCGGCCCGACCAGCCCGGCGAACGCCGGATAGTGCCCGGAGCCGCCGCCGACCACCAGCGAGACGGTCGGTCCGGGATCGGCGGTGGAGCGCACGACGCCGCCCGGGTGGGCGCGCACCCACCGGGCCGACGCGGCGGCGAAGCCCGCCGTCATCTCGGCGCCGAAGTCGTCGGGGTCGTTGAACAGGCGCGTCATCGCGGTCCCATCGTCGAACGGATCGGAGACTGTGGCTCCGGATAATCCTATAGGATGTGGGAAGCCCGGTCAGGTGTCTCCTTCACCGGCGTCACACGGGCACCGCGATCGAATGCCAGGGTGAGCACGAGTCCGTCGAACGACCTCCCCGCGTCCGGCTCCCCGAGCACACCCGCGCGCGACGCCGAGCGGCTCGAGCGCGCGGTGCTCGAGGTCAAGCGGGTGATCGTCGGCCAGGACCGGCTCGTCGAGCGGATGCTGGTCGGCCTGCTCGCCAGGGGACACCTGCTGCTCGAGGGCGTCCCCGGCGTCGCCAAGACGCTCGCCGTGGAGACCTTCGCCCGCGTCGTCGGCGGCAGCTTCTCCCGCCTGCAGTTCACCCCGGACCTGGTGCCCGCCGACATCCTCGGCACCCGGATCTACCGGCAGGGGCGCGAGGAGTTCGATGTCGAGCTCGGCCCGGTCGTCGCCAACTTCGTGCTCGCCGACGAGATCAACCGGGCGCCCGCGAAGGTGCAGTCCGCGATGCTCGAGGTGATGGCCGAGCGGAAGCTCTCGCTGGCCGGGCGGGACCACCCGATGCCCGATCCGTTCCTGGTGCTGGCCACCCAGAACCCGATCGAGAACGAGGGCGTCTACCCGCTGCCCGAGGCGCAGCGCGACCGCTTCCTGTTCAAGCTGATGATCTCCTACCCGGGCGTCGAGGAGGAGCGGGAGATCATCTACCGGATGGGCTCCGAGCCGCCGACCGCCGGCCAGGTGCTCACCCCGGCCGAGCTGGTCCGCCTGCAGCGCACCGCCGCCGACGTGTTCGTGCACCACGCACTGGTCGACTACGTGGTGCGCCTGGTCGTCGCGACCCGGCTGCCGGACGAACACGGCCTGTCCGACGTCGCGTCCTGGATCGCCTACGGCGCCTCGCCGCGCGCCTCGCTCGGCATCGTCTCCGGCGCCCGGGCGCTGGCCCTGGTCCGCGGCCGCGACTACGTGCTCCCGCAGGACGTGCTGGAGGTCGCGCCGGACGTGCTGCGGCACCGGCTGGTGCTGTCCTACGACGCCGTCGCCGATCAGGTCCCGGTCGACCACATCGTCTCCCGGGTGCTGCAGACCGTGCCGTTGCCGCAGGTCAGCGCGCGCCCCGGCGGGGCGGGGCAGGGTCCGGCGTGACGGCAGGCCCGGACGGCGGGCAGGGCCGGCTGGAGGCGTCGCTGCGCACCCTGGAGCTGACCGTCCGCCGCCGGCTGGACGGGCTGCTGCAGGGCAACCACACCGGCCTGCTGCCGGGGCCCGGCGGGGAGCCGGGGGAGGCGCGGCCCTACCAGCCCGGCGACGACGTCCGCCGGATGGACTGGTCGGTGACCGCCCGCACCACCGCGCCGCACGTGCGGGACACCGTCGCCGATCGCGAGCTGGAGACCTGGGCGGCCGTCGACCTGTCCCGCAGCCTCGACTTCGGGACCGCCGACACCGACAAGCGGCACCTGGTGCTGGCCGCGCTGACCGCCGTCGCCCAGCTGACCGCCGGTGGCGGGAACCGGCTCGGCGCCGTCGTCAGCAACGGCGCGGAGGTCGTGCGGCTGCCCGCGCAGGGCGGCCTGGTGCACGCCCGCGGGCTGGTCCGGCGGGTTGCGACCACGCCGACCGCCCCGGACGGCGTGCGCGGCGATCTCGGCGCCGTGCTGGACCAGCTGCGCCGCCCGCCGCGCCGCCGCGGCCTGGTCGCGGTGCTCTCGGACTTCCTCGGCGAGCCGGTGTGGGAGCGGTCGCTACGCGCCCTGTCCGGCCGGCACGACCTGCTCGCGATCGAGGTCGTCGACCCGCGCGAGCTGGAGCTGCCCGACGTCGGCACCGTCGTGCTGGCCGATCCGGAGACCGGCCGGCAGCGCGAGGTCGCCACCACGCCGCTGCTGCGCCGGGAGTTCGCCGCCGCCGCCTCCGCGCACCGGGACCGGGTCGCCGACGTGTTGCGCCGCTGCGGCGCCGCGCACCTCACACTGCGCACCGACCGGGACTGGGTGGCCGACATCGTCCGCTTCGCCGTGGCCCGCAGGCACGCCTGGGCGGGCGCCGGGAGGGCGCCGGCATGAGGTTCGCGACCCCCTGGTGGCTGCTCGGGCTGCTGATCGTCGCGGCGCTGGCCGCCGGGTACGTGTGGCTGCTGCGCCGGCGCCGCCGCGACGTCGTCCGGTTCACCAACCTGGAGCTGCTGGAGACCGTCGCGCCGCGGCGCCCCGGGCGCTGGCGGCACGTCCCGGCGATCGCGATGATCACCGCGCTGGCCGTGCTGACCGTTGCGCTGGCCGGGCCGCAGGCGATGGCGAAGGTCCCGCGCAACCGGGCCACGGTGATGCTGGTGATCGACGTCTCGCTGTCGATGAAGGCGACCGACGTGGCCCCGACCCGGCTGGCCGCCGCGCAGTCGGCGGCCAAGCAGTTCGCCGACCAGCTGACCCCCGGCGTCAACCTGGGACTGGTCTCGTTCGCCGGGACCGCCGCGGTGCTGGTCTCGCCGACCACCGAGCGGCCCGCGGTGAAGAACGGTGTCGACAACCTGCAGCTCGCCGAGTCGACCGCGACCGGTGAGGCGATCTTCACCGCGATGCAGGCGATCGACACGTTCTCCCGCTCGCTGCAGGGCGGCCCGGACGCCGAGGGCGTGCCGCCGCCGGCCCGGATCGTGCTGCTCTCCGACGGCACCCAGACGGTGCCCGGGCCGGACGGCGAGAACGAGCCGCGCGGCTCCTTCACCGCCGCGTCGGAGGCCGCCGAGCGCGGCATCCCGGTCTCGACGATCTCGTTCGGCACCAGCTACGGCACGATCGAGCTGGACGGCGGCCGGACCCCGGTCGCCGTCGACGACGCCTCGATGGAGCGCATCGCGCAGCTCTCCGGCGGGCAGTTCTTCACCGCCGCCACCGAGTCCGAGTTGCGCGCGGTGTACTCCGACCTGTCCGAGGAGCTCGGCTACGAGGAGCGCGAGGTCGACGCCAGCCGGCCGTGGCTGATCGGCGGTTTCGCGCTGCTGATCGGCGGGCTGGCCGCCGGGATCCTGCTCGGCAGGCGGCTGCCGTGAGCTTCGTCCCCACGCGGGGTCCGCGGTACCGGTCGGTAGTGCGTTAGGTTCACCCCCCGTGGGACGCAGCGTGCTCGTGACCGGAGGAAACCGCGGCATCGGCCTGGCGATCGCGACGGCGTTCGCGGCCCAGGGCGACCAGGTGGCGGTGACCTACCGCTCCGGGAAGGACGGTCTGCCCGACGATCTGCTGCCGGTGCACTGCGACGTGACCGACGCCGACTCGGTGGACGCCGCCTTCACCGAGGCCGAGGCCGCGCACGGTCCGGTCGAGGTGCTGGTCTCCAACGCCGGGATCACCGACGACGGCCTGCTCATGCGGATGAGCGAGGAGTCGTTCACCACGGTCGTCGACGCCAACCTGACCGCGGCCTACCGGGTCGCCAAGCGCGCCTCGCGCGGGATGCTGAGGGCGAAGGGCGGCCGGATGGTCTTCGTGTCGTCGGTGGTCGGGCTGTCCGGCTCCGCGGGGCAGGTCAACTACGCCGCCTCGAAGTCCGGGCTGGTCGGGCTGGCCCGCTCGGTCGCCCGCGAGCTCGGCAGCCGCGGGATCACCGCGAACGTGGTCGCCCCCGGCTTCGTCGACACCGACATGACCCGGGCGCTCGGCGAGAAGCGCCGCGCCGAGATCCTCGGCACCATCCCGCTGGCCCGCTACGCCGACCCGGACGAGGTCGCGTCCGTGGTCACCTTCCTCGCCTCGCCCGGCGCCGGGTACGTCACCGGGGCGGTCGTCCCGGTCGACGGCGGCCTCGGCATGGGCCACTAGAAGTACACCCCCGAAAGGACGTCATGGGACTGCTCGACGGCAAGCGGCTGCTGATCACCGGGGTGATCACCGACGCCTCGCTGGCCTTCCACTCCGCCAAGATCGCCCAGGAGCAGGGTGCCGATGTGGTGCTCACCGGCTTCGGCCGGATGCGGCTGGTCGAGCGGATCGCCCAGCGGCTGCCGAAGCCGGCCCCGGTCGTCGAGCTGGACGTGTCGGACTCCGAGCAGCTCGCCACCCTGGTCGAGCGGATCAGCCCGCACCTGGGGGACGAGCCGCGCCTGGACGGCGTGCTGCACTCGATCGGCTTCGCCCCGCCCGGGGCACTCGGTGAGGGCGCCTTCCTGAAGGCCGAGTGGGCGGACGTGGCCACCACCATCCAGGTCAGCGCGTACTCGCTGAAGTCGCTGGCGGTGGCCTGCAAGCCGCTGCTCGGGCCGGGCAGCTCGATCGTCGGGATGGACTTCGACAACCGGCAGGCGTGGCCGGCCTACGACTGGATGGGCGTCGCGAAGTCGGCGCTCGAGTCGGTCACCCGCTACCTGGCCCGCGACCTGGGGCCGGACGGCATCCGGGTCAACCTGGTCGCGGCCGGCCCGGTGAAGACGATGGCGGCCAAGTCCATCCCGGGCTTCGGCGCGTTCGAGGACGTGTGGGACAAGCGGGCACCGCTGGGCTGGGACATGAACGACCCGGTGCCGGTGGCGAAGACGGTATGCGCGGTGCTGTCCGACTGGCTGCCCACGACCACCGGCTCGATGGTCATGGCGGACGGCGGCGTGCACGCGGTGGGTGTCTAATCGGGGGGTGCCCGAGCAGCCCCGCCACGAACAGCCCCGCCACGAACGGGGCTGTGCCGATCCCGACGCCGATCCCGACGCCGATCCCGACGCCGATCCCGACGCCATCCTGGTGCTCTCCTTCGGCGGTCCGGAGGCCCCCGACGAGGTCCGGCCGTTCCTGGAGAACGTGACCCGGGGCCGCGGGGTGCCCCCGGAACGCCTGGACGCGGTGGAGGAGCACTACCAGCACTTCGGCGGGGTGTCCCCGATCAACGCCCGCAACCGGGAGCTGGTCGCGGCGATCGCGGCCCGCACCCCGCTGCCGGTCTACTTCGGCAACCGCAACTGGCACCCGTTCGCCGAGGACACCGTGCGGGACATGGCCCGGGACGGCGTCCGGCGGGCGCTGGTGTTCGCCACCAGCGCCTACGGCGGCTACTCGGCGTGCCGGCAGTACCACGAGGACATCGCCCGTGCCCGGGACGCGGTCGGGCCGTCGGCGCCGGAGCTGGTGAAGCTGCGGCACTTCCACGACCATCCGGAGTTCGTGCGCGCCAACGCCGACGCCGTCCGGGCAGCGCTGGACCGGCTGCCCGCCGGGCAGCGCGCCGGGGCGCGGCTGGTGTTCACCGCGCACTCGGTCCCGAACGCCGCCGACGCCGCCGCCGGGACCCCGGCCGAGGGCGGGCACCGGTACTCCCGGCAGGTCGCCGAGGCGTCCGCGCTGGTCGCTGCGGAGCTCGGCATCGAGGACTTCGACGTCGTCTGGCAGTCCCGCTCCGGGCCGCCGCAGGTGCCGTGGCTGGAGCCGGACGTGGTCGACCACATCGACGACCTGCACGCCAAGGGCGTCCCGGCGGTCGTCGTCGCGCCGGTGGGGTTCGTGTCCGATCACGTCGAGGTCATCTGGGACCTGGACAACGAGGCCGCCGAGCGCGCAGGGGAACACGGTATGGGCTTTGCACGCGCCGCAACCGCGGGCCCGGACCCGAGGTTCGCCGACATGGTGGTCGAGCTGGTGGCCGAACACGTGCACGCAGCTGCTCCGCGCCGCCTCGGGACGGTCCCGGCTGCCGGGTGCACCCGCGACGGCGTGCCGTGCGCCGTGGACTGCTGCCTGCCGCCGCGGCGCCGCCCTGCCTGAGGAACCGGGATCAGGTGCGCCGGATCGCGGCGAGGTGCGCCGGGAGGTCCACCCGGGCGCCCGCCGGCTCTTCGCGAGCGGCTGCGAGATCCGGTGTGACGACACCCCGGTAGGTCACGGCGGTGACCCGCTCGACGGCCCATTCCGGCGCGGAGAACGCCGCGCCGATGTCGGCCGCGTCGATCACCGGCCCGAACTCGGCCCCGTCCCCGGTGCGGGCCAGCGCGAGCAGGTGGACCGTGCCGCCGTGGCGCAGCACCCCGGTGAGCGTTCGAGCGTACCGGGCCCGGTCCGCGGGATCGAACAGGTGGAACAGCGCGCTGTCGAGAACGGTGTCAACCGGGCCGAGCCCTGCCGGGTCCAGCGCGTCGGCGACGGCGAAGCGGGCAGGCACCCCGGCCGCCTCGGCGCGTGCCCCGGCCCGCTCGACGGCGGCGGCGGACGCGTCGACGCCACGCACGTCCAGGCCGAGCCGGGTCAGCAGGATCGTGTGCTCCCCGGTGCCGCATCCCAGGTCCAGCACGGACCCGGTGAACGCCCCGGCGCGCGCGAGCGCGACGACGGCGGGCTGGGGCTCGTCGATCACCCACGGCGGGTCGCCGTCGCGGTAGGCCTGCTCGAAGCGGGAGACGGGCGGTGTGATGTCCATGGTGCTCCTTCCGGACCGGTGTCACCGCCCAGGCTGGGTGCTGAAGTCGGGTCGAGGTCAACGCGCCGTCGATGACGAGGTAGTAACCGTTTGCGTGAAATGTTGCGCTCGGTCCCCGCATCGGGTGAGGTACCGGGTCATGTCGCACGTGTCCCATGCGAGCGGTGCCTTCGGCCCGCCGCCCACCGAGGTCCTCGCCGCACCGTCGCAACCCGGGGTGCTCGGGGCTGTCGAGAGCGCGATCAACTCGGTGTTCGAACCGCTCGCGTCCGGGCTCTCCGCCGTCGTCTTCTACGAGGTGTCCCTGTTCGGGGTCAGCTTCCCGTGGATCGTGGCCTGGCTGATCCTGGCCGGGGTCATCTTCACGATCTACTTCGGCTTCGTCCAGTTCCGGGCCTTCGCACTGGCCCTGCGGATCGTGCGCGGCAAGTACACGCGCAAGGACGAGCCGGGCGAGATCACCCACTTCCAGGCCCTCACCTCGGCCGTCTCCGGGACGGTGGGACTGGGCAACATCGCCGGCGTGGGTGTCGCAGTGACCATCGGTGGGCCGGGTGCCACCTTCTGGATGATCGTGGCCGGCCTGCTCGGCATGTGCACCAAGTTCGTGGAGTGCACCCTCGGTGTGAAGTACCGAGAGATCCACGACGACGGCACGGTCTCCGGCGGGCCGATGCACTACCTGCGCAAGGGCGTCGCCGAACGGATCCCGAACGCGTTCGGCCGCTACCTCGGCCGGGTCCTCGCGGTCGGCGCCGCGGTCATGCTGCTGTTCTTCGGCGTCGCCGGCGGCAACATGTTCCAGTCGAACCAGACGTTCGCCCAGCTCCGCGACGTCACCGGCGGTGACGAGGGCATGCTCGGCAGCGCCGGGGCCGCGCTCGTCTTCGGCCTCATCCTCGCGGCGGTCGTGGGCGCGGTGATCTTCGGCGGCGTCAAGTCCGTGGGCCGGGTCACCAGCCGGCTCGTCCCGGCGATGGGCATCATCTACGTCCTCGCCTGCCTGATCGTAATCGCTGTGAACATCGCGGAGGTCCCCTCCGCCATCGGCATGATCATCTCCGGTGCGTTCGTCGCCGAGGGCGTGATCGGCGGGGCGATCGGCGCGCTGATCGTGGGCTTCCAGCGGGCCGCGTTCTCCAATGAGGCGGGGCTGGGCTCCGCCCCGATCGCGCACTCCGCGGTGCGGACGAAGAACCCGGTCACCGAGGGCTACGTCGCCCTGCTGGAGCCGTTCGTCGACACGGTCATCATCTGCACCATGACAGCGCTGACGATCGTCATCGCGGGCACCCCGTTCTGGGAACAGGCACGGGAGACCGCGTTCAGCTCCGACGGTGCCGAGCGGCCGGACGGCGTCGTCGTCACCTCGAACGCCTTCGAGACGGTGCTGCCGTGGTTCCCGTACGTGCTGACCCTAGCGGTCGCGCTGTTCGCGCTCTCGACGATGATCACCTGGGGCTACTATGGGCAGAAGGCCTGGACATACCTGTTCGGGAAGACGCTGCTGTCCGAGCGGATCTACCAGCTGATCTTCTGCATGTTCGTGGTCGTCGGCGCGGTGCTCAGCCTCGGCAGCGTGCTGGACTTCGCCGACGCCGTGCTCTTCCTGCTCTCGGTGTTCAACATCATCGGCCTCTACATCCTCGCGCCGGTGGTGAAGCGGGAGGTCAAGGCCTTCCGGGAGAAGCTGCGCAGCGGCGAGGTCACTGAGGTCGAGCCGTCCGAACGGTCCATGCTCTGACCCGCTGACGGAGCGGCGCCCGCCGGGGGGCGGGCGCCGCTACCCTCAGTCCCCGGCCGTCCCCGTCCCCCGAGACTGCCCGGTGACCAGCCCGGACACCAGGTCGGCCGCGCTCGCCGACCGCGTGCGGAGCGAGCGGTCGTAATGCCGGGTGGTGGCGATGCTGGCGTGCCCGACGTCGGCCTGGACGTGCTGGATCGCCGCCCCCGCCTCCAGGGCGAGCGTCACGTAGGCGTGGCGGAGCGCGTGCGGGTGCACCCGGTCGGCGATCTCGGCGAGGTCGGGGCCGCCGTGCCGCGCGATCCGGCGCAGGAGCGTGTACAGGTCGTGACGCGAGCACCGCCCGCCGGCGCGGGTCGCCAGCATTGGTGAACGGGCCGCGCCGGCGCCACGGACGGGGAGCAGCTCCCCGTCACGCAGCGCCAGGAACCCGGTGAGCGCCGCCACGCAGGCGTCGCCGGGGAACACCTCACGGACGCCGCCCCCCTTCCCGCTGACCCGCAGCACCCGCTCGCCGCCGCTGACGACCAGGTCGTCGCGGTCCAGCCCGGTGACCTCCGAGATGCGCAGGCCGAGGCTCAGCAGCGCGACGAAGGCGACCGCGCGGGCCGCGTAGAACTCACGGTGCCGGGTGCGGTTCGGCAGCTCCGCCGCGGCCACCCACAGCGCACGCACCTGGACGGCGGTGAGCCGGATCGTCGGCGAGGGCTCCCGTGAGCTGCCGGCCAGCCCGAGCCGTCCCCGGTGCAGCGCTGCCGGGTTGCCGTCGACGACGCCGTCCTCGGCGAGGAACGCGTAGAGCGACGAGACGGTCGACAGCATCCTTGCCCTGGTGCGCTTCCCGGCGCCCGCCGCGTCGAGCGCGTGCAACCAGGTGGTGACGTGTGCCGCCGTCGCCGCCCGCGGGTCCAGCGCGTGACCGGCGCACCACCGGAAGAACGCCAGGTGGTGCAGTCGCCCGCGGCGGGCCGGCGGGGGAGCGGTCGGGCCGGGACGGGCCGGCGTACGCGGTCCCGCACCGGTGACGGCGTCGGCCCAACCGGGCGGCAGGCCGAGCGCGTAGGCGTAGGTGCGCCGGGTCTGGGCGGTGCCGTACCCGGCCAGCCAGCGGGCGACGAGCGCGCGCAGCGCGGCCGGGTCGTCGACGCCCGGCCAGTCGGCGTCGGGCCCCGCGTGCGGCCCCGGCAGCGGCGGGTCGGTGGGCCGGCCGAGCGCGGCGAGCACGAGTGCGGCGGGATCGCTCATCACCGCCGATCGTGCCCGATGTCCGTGCCCGGGTCGGGACCGACTCACCCGTCCATCGCGTAGGTGCGGACCCGGTCGACCTCGAGCGGCGCCGGCCGGTACGGCCGGCGCCGTGGAACCCGTCGAGCTGGATCTTCAGCGCGCCGGACGGCATGTCCTGGATGTTCTGTCTGCCCGGACCGGAACCGCCGGAGAAGCGGAACCACTCCTTGCCGTCGATGAAGCCCCTGATGTGCTCCGGCGTCCACTCGACGGCGACGTTGTGCCACTCCGACAGGGGGCTCCGCTGTTCTTCTCGCGGTACTCTGGTGCATGTCGACTCCTGAGGTCGGCAGTCGCAGGAACCTCGGCGGGTGTGTCCGCACCCGTCGAGGCTGCCCAACGGGCGAGCGGCGACTGCCGGGGGAACGTACACCGAACGGGTGTCAGGTCACCTGGGACGCGACAGTGTCGCACCGTGATTCTCGTCGAACCCGCAGAAGTCGCGGACGTGCGACCGCTCCGGCGGCGGGTTCAGCGACACGAGACCGTGCCCGGTGAGCTCACCCCCGAGCGGTTTCCCTGCCGGACAGGACCAGCAGCACGGACAGCGCGGTCCCGGTGATCTCGGCGCCGGACCCGACCGACAGGTCCGCGGCGGTGGCGGTGAACCCGGATCGCGACGGTCGGTTCCCGGCCGCCCCCGGCACGACGAGGGCGCTTCCCACCGGTGCTGCGCGAGACCGCCGAGGTCGGCGACGGGGCCCGGTCGGGGCCGGCGTCAGCGGGTGACGACCGAGCGCCACGGCCGCGAGGCGAACCGGGCCGTACCCGCCCGCTCCGCCAGCCCGGCGGCCGCCGCGGCCGCCCGCTCCCGGACCGTGCGGGTGTCGACCCGCACCGGACGCCCGCCGTCGACGACCGGCTCCCCGTCGACGTAGACCCGGTCCACCTCGTCGCCGCGCTGGCTGTAGACCAGCGCCGACACCGCGGTGTGCACCGGTGTGACGCAGAGGTTCGACATGTCCAGCACGATGATGTCGGCCCGCTTCCCGGGTTCGAGCGAGCCGATCCGATCGGCCATCCCGAGCGCGGCGGCCCCGTCGACGGTCGCCATCTCCAGCGACTTCTCCGCCGTCATGATCTCCGGGTCGCGGTGCACCCCCTTGTGCAGCAGCGCCGCGAACTTGATCGCCTGCAGCATCGAGTGGTTCGAGCTCGACGCCGGTCCGTCCGAGGCGAGCCCGACCGTGATGCCCCGTCGCTGCATCGCAGGCACCGGCGCGAAACCCGAGCCGAGGTAGAGGTTCGAGCACGGGTTGTGCGACACCGCGGTACCGGTGGCGGCGAGCAGGTCCAGGTCGGTGTCGTCGCACTGCACGCAGTGGGCCGCCAGCAGGTCGGGACCGAGCAGGCCGGTCTCGGCGGCGAACGGGACGTCCCGCATGCCGAAGCGCCGTTGCGACTCGTCCACATCGAACGGTGACTCGGCGAGGTGCATCGTGACCAGCGCGCCGGTGCGGTCGGCGAGCGCACGGGTCTCCCGCAGCGTCGCGGCGTCGACCGTCCAGCTCATGCACGGTGCCAGCCCGGCACGTACCCGCCCGCCCGGCCGGTTCCAGGTCCCGATCAGCCGTTCCGCGTCGGCCAGCGCGAGGTCGAGCGGCTCGATCAGCTCCGGCGGCACCCCGACGTCGGCGCCGGTCGTGGTGTAGCCGCGTCCGACGATCCCGCGGATACCGGTGTCGGACATCGCGTGCGCCACCGCGTCCGCCAGCCCCGGCCGGGGATGGACGTACATGAAGTCGAGCAGCGTGGTCGTCCCGGTGGTCAGCGCCTCGGTGCAGCCGTGCAGCGCACCGACGTACACGTCGTCCTCGCTCAGCGCGACCGCGGACGGCCCGGTCATCGCGGTGAACCAGTCGGACAGCACCCGGTCGTCACCCAGGCCCTTGAGCAGCGTCTGGAACAGGTGGGTGTGGGTGTTGACGAACCCGGGCAGGACGAGCGACCCGCGGCAGTCGACGACCTCGGCGTCCGGGTGCGCGGCCAGCACCTCGGCCGGTGGGCCGACCGCCAGGATCGTGCCGTCCGCCGGCCCGGGGCCGGGCCCGGCGAACGCGACCGCGCCCTCGGTGAGCACCCGGCGCTGCGGGTCCACCGGGACGACCGTCCCCCCGGTGAGCACGGTGACGCTCACGCCTGCTCCTCCGGGATCAGCGCGAGCACCCGGTCCGGTGTCCACGGACCGTCCGAGGTGAGATGCGCACCGAACGGCGCCAGCGCGTCGGCCAGCGCGTTGACCAGCGCGCCGGGGGCCCCGGTGGTACCGCCCTCGCCGGCGCCCTTCATGCCGTAGGGGTTCAGCGGGGTCGGCGACTCGGCGGAGTCGGTCCGGATCACCGGCACGTCGCTGACCGTCGGCAGCAGGTAGTCGGCCAGGTTGCGGGCCAGCGGGGTGCCGTCCGCGGCGTAGGGCACCTCCTCGAACAGCGTCCCGCCCAGGCCCTGCACGACACCGCCGTGCACCTGGCCCTCGACGATGCTCGGGTTGATCACGGTGCCGCAGTCGTGCACGACGACGTAGTCGAGCACGTCGATCTCGCCGGTCGTGACGTCGACCGCGACCTTCGCCGCGTGCGTGGCGTGCGAGAACGCGATGCCGGGCGCCTGGTGGCGGTGGGTGGCCTCCAGGTTCCAGTCCAGACCGCCGGGCAGCGGCGCGTTCCACGCGGTCGCGGCACCGGCCAGCTCGGCCAGCGACATCGACCGGGACGCCCCGCGGACGACGGCGGCGCCGTCGCGCCACTCCAGGTCCGCCGGGTCGATCTCCAGCAGGTGCGACGCCAGGGTGAGCGCCTTCTCCTTGACGGTGGCGGCGGCCGACCGGGCGGCGGCCCCGCCGATCGCGGCGGACCGGGAGGCGAACGTGCCGACCCCCTCGGCGACGACGTCGGTGTCGCCGTGCAGCACCGTGACGTCCTCCAGGTCGATGTCGAGCTCGTCGGCGACCAGCTGGCTGAACGTCGTCACGTGCCCCTGCCCGTGCGGGCTGGACCCGGTCAGCACGGTGACCTTCCCGGCACCGTCGACCCGGACGACCGCGGACTCGTAGGGGCCGATCGCGGTCTCCTCGACCAGCGAGGCCACGCCGATCCCGAGGTACCGGCCGCGTGCGCGTTCGCGCTGCTGCTCGGCCGCCCAGTCCGGGGTCAGCCCGATCATCCCGGCGGCCCGGCGCAGCACCGCGCCGTAGTCGCCGGTGTCGTACACGACCTGCCCGGCCAGCACGATCGCGGTGCCGCGGTCGTTCGGCAGCTCGGCCGGGGTGATCATGTTCTGCAGCCGCAGCTCGACCCGGTCCCGGCCCAGGTCGGCCGCGATGATGTCCATTATCCGTTCCATCACCAGCACCGCCTGCGGGTGACCGGCGCCGCGGTAGACGGCCAGCGGGGTCTTGTTGGTCGTCACGCAGTGCGCCCGGGCCCGGTAGACCGGGATCCGGTAGGGGCCGCGCAGCATCGCCGAGCTGATCGACGCCGGGGTGGTGGCGAGCGTGCAGCAGGCGGCGCCGTTACTGGTCCACGACCGGGCGTCGACGGCGGTGACGGTGCCGTCCGCGGACACCGCGACCCGCACGGTGTGCTTCTGCTCGCGGGCGTGCGAGCTGGCGACCATGTGCTCGCGCCGGTCCTCGATCCACTTGACCGGGCGGCGCAGCCGCATCGCGAACAGCGGCGCCAGGATCTCCTCGCAGTAGAACTCGCACTTGGCGCCGAAGCCGCCGCCGACGTCCGGGGCGATCACCCGGATCCGGCTCTCCGGCAGCCCGAGCACCCCGGACAGGAAGCCGCGGACCAGGTGCGGGAACTGGGTGGAGGTGATGAGCGTGAGCCGCTCGGTGACCGGGTCGATCTCGGCGACGACGCCGCGGGTCTCCATCGGCGCGGGGACGTAGCGGTGCACCGTGAACGTCTCGGTGTAGACGTGGTCGGCCGCGGCGAAGGCGGCGTCGACGGCGGCGTCGCCGCCGACGTCCTGGGCGATAGTGGTGACCACGTTGGTGCCGTGCTCGGGATAGAGCAGGGTGTGCCCGGCGACGGCCTCGTCGAGATCGACGACGGCGGGCAGCGGCTCGTAGGTCACCTCGACGCCGTCCAGTGCGTCCTCGGCGAGGTACTCGTCGGTCGCGACGAGCGCGGCGACCGGCTGGCCGACGTAGCGCACGACGCCGTCGGCGAGCGCGGTCTGCAGGGTCGGCAGCGAGTCCGGGTACAGGTCGATGCACGGGATCGGACCGGCCTGGTCGGCGATGTCGTCCCAGGTCAGCACCGCGAGCACGCCCGGAGTCGCCAACGCGCGCGAGGCGTCGACGCCGACGATCCGGGCGTGCGCGTGCGGGGAGCGGACGATCGCCATGTGCACGGTGCCTGCGGGGCGGATGTCGGCGACGTAGCGGCCGCGGCCGCGGAGCAGCCGCGGGTCCTCGCGCCGCTTGACGGACCCGCCGACGTAGGCCGGGCGTGCACCGGTGGGGGTGACGGTCACGGGGCGACCTCCGGGACGGGGCGGCCGGCCGCCTGGCGGGCCGCCTTCACGATGTTCTGGTAGCCGGTGCACCGGCAGAGGTGGCCGTCGAGGGTGTCGGTGATCGCCTCGTCGGACGGTGCCGGATCGGCGTCGAACAGGGCGGTCAGCGAGCACACGACGCCGGGGGTGCAGAAGCCGCACTGCATGCCGTGGTTGTCGTTGATGGCCTGCTGGACCGGCGTGATCGGACCGTCGCCCGCGACGCCCTCGACGGTGGTGACCGAGCTGCCGTCGGCCTGGACGGCGAGCATCAGGCAGGAGCGGACCGGCTCGCCGTCGAGCACCACGGTGCAGGACCCGCAGGTGCCGTGGCCGCAGCCGAGATGGGTGCCGGTGAGGCCGAGGTGCTCGCGCAGGAGGTCGGCGAGCAGCAGCCGCGGCGGGACGGCGGCGGTGTGCGGGACCCCGTTGACGGTGAGCACGACCGGCAGGAGCTCGCTCATGCCGCCACCGCCCCGGCGGTGGGCAGCGCGTCGTCCAGGGCGCGCCGCACCACGGCGGGCAGCACCCGCCTGCGGTATCCGGCGCTCGCCCGGAGCGTGAGGTCGGGATCGATCTCCCCGGTGGCGGCGCGGGCGGCGGCCGCGATCGCCGGCCCGTCGGCCGGGTTGCCGAGCAGTGCCTGCTCGGTGGCGGTCATCCGCTGCGGGTGCGCGGCGAGGCCGGTCGCGGCCACCCGGGCCGCGACGATCCGGCCGTCCGCGACGGTGATCTGCGCCCCCACCGCGACCAGCGGCAGGTCCTTGGCCTTGCGGCCGATCTCGGCGAACCCGGCCCGGGTGCCGGGCGGGGCGACCGGGAAGGTCACGGCGACCGCCAGTCCGCCGGCCGGGACGGCGGTCTCGAAGGCCGCGCCGAAGAACTCCGCGGCCGGGACGGTCGGCCCGTCGGCGACCACGATCCCGGCGTCCAGGGCGAGCGCCACGGCGGGCAGCTCGGCGGCCGGGTCGTGATGGCACAGCGACCCGAGAACGGTGCCGCGGCTGCGCACCTGCGGGTGCCCGGTGCGGGCGAGCGCCGCGACCAGCAGCGGGGCGGCGGCCGCGACGACGGGGGAGCGCAGCGCGGTGGCCTGCCGGACCGTCGCGCCGACGTGCAGCCGGTCGTCGTCGACGGTCAGCCGGTCCAGCCCGGTGATCCGGTTGACGTCCACCAGCCGCCCGACGTCGACCAGCCGCTGGTTGAGCAGCGGCAGCAGGCTCTGCCCGCCGGCCAGCACCCGGGCCCCGGGGGCGGCCAGGTCGGCGAGCGCCTCGGGGACGGTGCTGGGCCGCCGGTACTCGAAGTGTGGTGGTTTCATCGCGGGCTCCGATCGGGTCCTGCTCGACGTTCGGTGCCCATCCTGGGACCGGGAGCCCGGCATGCACCACGGTCGTAACGTCATGTTGCGGCGATGGTGACTGGACAGGACGTCCGGCCGGTGGTGCGCTCGGCGGATGACGTTGACCCTGCGGGAGGTGCTCGAGCTCGACGCCGTCGCGCGGGCCGCGCCGGAGGTGGTCGTCGGCGCCGACTGGCTGGACCGGCCGGTCCGCTGGGTGCACACCAGCGAGCTCGCCGAGGCCGCGCTGCTGCTCAAGGGCGGTGAGCTGCTGCTGACGACCGGGCTCGGCGTGGCCGGGCGCGGTCCGGTCGGCGAGACCGCCTACGTCACCGAGCTGGCCGAGCGCGGGGCCGCGGCACTGGCGCTGGAGGTGGGCTGGACCTACCCGGAGCCGACCGCGGCGATGGTCGACGCGGCCCGCAGGCACGGGCTGCCGCTGCTGGTGCTCCGCGAGATCGTCCCGTTCGTCGAGGTCACCGAGCAGGTCCAGCGCGCGCTGCTGGAGCGGGAGCGGGCCGGGGTGCGCCGGGACCGGGACGTGCGCGAGCAGCTGACCGACGCGCTGCTCGGCGGTGCGGGACCGCAGGAGCTGGCGGCGGTGCTCGCCGGGCTGACCGGGGCGCCGGTCGTGCTGACGACGGGGGAGGGTGCGCTGGTCGCCTCGGCCGGGCTCCCGGCGGGCGACCGGCGCCGCGGTCGGCCGGCCGCACGCCGCGACATCGTGCTGCTGGACCGGCACTGGGGGCACCTGTCGGTGCTCGCGCCGGCCCGCGCCGACGATCCGGCCGTGGTCGCCGCGTGCACCTTCGGCGCCGAGGCACTGGAGCTGGCCCTGCTGCGCTCGGCGGCGTCCGGCGATCTCGACGACCGGCGCAGGCTGCTCGTCGAGGACCTGCTGGCCGGCGACTTCGACGGCCCGGGCGAGCTGGTCGGCCGGGCCCGGATGCTCGGGCTGTCGTTCCCGGTGCAGGCCCGCTACACCTGCCTGGCCCTGCGCGGCGCCGATCCGGTGACGGCCGCCCGCGCGGCGGGCGGGACGCTCGCCGCGGGGACGGCGCTGGTCGCCGCGAGCGGCGACGGTGTGGTCGTCGTCGCGCGGACGTCCGCGGCCACCGCCGCGGCCCGGGCGGTTCTCGCCGCGGTGGAGGTCGCCGATCCGGCGTCGGCCGGATCGGTGCGGGTGGTGGCGGGCCCGGTGGTGCCCCGGCTGGACCTGGCCGGGCAGTCGCTGGCCAGGGCCCGGCAGGCCGTCGACCTCGCTGACGTCCTCGGGCTGACCGAGCGGGTGCTGTCCGCCGCCCGGCTGACCGCCCCCGCCCTGCTGACCGGTCTGGGATCGGAGCCGCTCGCGGCGCGCCTGGTCGAGGAGGAGATCGGGCCGCTGGTGGCGCACGACCGGGAGACCGGCTCGGACCTGGTGGGGACGCTGCGCTGCTACCTCGCGCACGCGTCGTCGAAGGTCCGGGCGGCGGACGGCCTGGGCATCCGGCGCCAGACGCTGCACGCCCGGCTCGACCGGATCACCAGGCTGGTGGGCGACGTGCACGCCGCGGAGCGGCACACCGCGCTGGTGCTGGCGCTCGCGCTGCACGAGCTGGGTGTCGGGGCCGGGTGAGCGCCGGAGGATCCGGAGCCGGACCGGTCGGCGCCGGGTCGGTCGCGCCGGGTCGGTGAGGTCCGGTCGGTCGGCGCTGTGTCGGTCGGCGCTGTGTCGGGTGGTGCTGGGTCGGGTGGTGCTGGGTCGGGTGGGCGCCGTGTCGGGTGGCGCCGCGTATGCCGTTCCGAGCCGCGTCGGTCAGGGGCGGGTCGCGAGGTCCAGTGCCTGCACCCGGTCGTGCAGCGCGCGCACCCGGGTGGCGAGCGCGTTCGCCGCCCGGCGGTCGCGCGGATCGCGTTCCACCTGGTGCACCACGTCCCGGTACTCGACGGCGACGGTGCTGTACTCGGTGCCCAGCCCGGCGTCCTCGAGCAGGGCGGTGCGGGACTCGATGGACAGCATCTCGTCGGCCATCTCGGCGACCTCCGCGCGCAGCCGCTCACCCTCCGCGGCGAGCGCGGCGGCGTCCCGGCGGCGCCTGCGCCGCAGCTCCCACCACCGCCCGCCGCCCGCGACGAGGGCGACCAGCAGCACCGCGACGATCCCGATGCCCAGCCACGGCGGGCCGGGATCGGTGAGCTCGCCGACGAACTGCTCGGCCGCGGCGACGTCGCTGCCGGGCAGGCCGTCGATGTAGGCGTCGACGTCGTTGTAACTGTCGCTGGCGGCCGCGGTGTACTCCGGGCTGAGCACCAGGACGGTCCCGCCGCGCTCGGACCGGACGGTCTGGGCCAGCTGGACCAGCTCCGCCTGGCTGTCCGCCTGCGGGACCACGACCACGGACAGCGCGAGATCGTGGTCCGCGGCGGCGGACTGCACGACCGCGGCGAGCCCGCCCTGGTCGCCGGGGGCCGCCACCCCGTTGTCGGCGAGATCGTCGAGGATCGCGTCGGCGTCCTGCGGCTGCAGGGACAGCACGCCGTGCAACGGTGTCCGACCAGGCATCATGTGGTCCTCATGACGGGTTCGTGAGCGGAGGGGGAGCGGGTGCGGGAACGGTACGTCAGTGCGCCTGACGGCATGAAGTGGGTGGTCGGGCGCAAGTTCCTGCTCGGTCCGCCGCGCTACCGCGGGTTCCGGTTCGGGATGGGCGGCGGTGACCGGTACTTCGAGCCGCCGACCGGTGCTGCCGGGTCGTCCGCGGCGGAGGGATCCGGATCGGACCGTCCACGGGTGACGCGCGACCGGCCCGCGCCGGACCACACGGTCCGCCGCGAGCCGCCCGCGCGGTACCGCGACGTGGACAGCCACTGGCACCGGCCACGCCGCCGCCGCTCGACGCCGATCATCGTCCCGACCGGTGGCTGGGGTGGTGGCTGGGGCGGCTCGGGCTCCGGCGGCTCCTCCGGCGGCGGCAACCGCGGTGGGATCGGCAGCGGCAACCGGGGCGGCAGCGGTGGCGGCAACCGGGGCGGCGGTGGCGGCGGGGCCGCAGGCGGTGCAGGCGCGCTGATGGCCGGGGCCGGCGGCGCCGGCGCGATGCTGGTCAAGGTCCTGTGGTGGGTGCTGATCGCGGCGGCGATCGGGGCCGCGCTGTTCCTGGCGATCTTCGTGGTGATCCCCGGGATCCTGCTCGGCCTGCAGTTCCTGCTGATCGGGGTGCTGATCGCCTGGCGGGCGATGACCGGTCGGCCGTGGGTGGTGGAGGCCCGGGAGAACCGGGCGGCGCCGCTGATCCACGCTTGGGAGGTCACCGGCTGGGCGGAGAGCGGCCGGGTCCGGGACGAGGTCGCCGAGGCGCTGCGGCGCGGCGAGGAGCCGCGCCCGGCCGGGGCGGTGCCGGTCGAGATCAGCGGGTCCTGACCGGTCCGCCCGGCGGCGCGGGATCCAGCACGCCGGTCGCGGCGACCAGGTCCGCGACGGCCGCCGCGGACCGGTCGTGGTGGCGCGCGGTGTCGGCTCGCAGCCAGGCGAGATCGAGGCCGTCCGGGACGCCGAGGGTCGCCCACCGGTCGAGCAGCGCGGGATCCATCTCGGGATGGAACTGCAGCCCGGCGCTGCGACCGAGCCGGAAACCCGCGCAGCCGTCGTCGCCGTCGGCCAGGATGGTCGCGCCGGGCGGCGGTACGAGCTGCTCGGCGTTCCACCGGAACCACGGGCCCGCCGGGACGCCGTCGCGGAGCGCCCGGACGGGCTGCCAGCCGATCCGGGTCCGGCCCAGCGGACGGGGTGTGGCCGCCGAGTGCCTCGGCGAGCAGCTGGGCGCCGAAGCAGATCGCCAGTACCGGCACCCGGGCGTCGTGCGCGTGCCGCAGGAAACGGGTCTCGGCCGCCGCCCAGCCGCGGATCCGGTCCCGCGGCCACGGTGCGCCGAGGGTCACCACGAGATCCCGGGACCGCGGGTCGGGGAACGTGACGTCGACGTCCGGGGTGGTGTACCGGTCGGCCGGGACGACCGTGAACCACTCCGGCCGGTACCCGTGCGTGGCGAGCACCGGGCCGAGCAGCCCGAGCCCGGCGACGTGGTCGTGCCCGATCACCAGTGCCGCGCGGGTCACCGTGGTCCCACCTCCTGCCGCGCCGGCGGCTGGTCCGGCCGGTCGGCGCTGCGGGCGCCGAGGTGCTCGGCGAAGTGCCGCTCCATCGCGCGGAAGAGCCGGGTCCGGTTCTCCGGGTTCTCGAAGCCGTGGCCCTCGTCGTCGGCGAGCAGGTACTCGACGGGCACGCCGCGTTCCCGCAGCGACGCGACGATGTTGTCCGACTCGGCCTGCACCACGCGGGCGTCGTTGGCGCCCTGCGCGACCAGCAGCGGGGTGCGGATCCGGTCGACCATCGTGATGGGGGAGCGGGCCAGCATGTCGGCCTCCTGGGCCGGGTCGTCCGGGTCACCGACGTAGCGGAACCAGTTGTTCACGGTGAACGCGCGGGTGAACGGCGGCAGCGTCCGCATGAAGTTCGCCAGGTCGGAGATGCCGACGTAGTCCACCGCCGCGGCGAAGCGGCCGGGTGTGACGGTGACTCCGACGAGCGCGGCGTAACCGCCGTAGGAGCCGCCGTGGATGCCGATCCGCGCCGGATCGGCGTAGCCCTGCTCGACCGCCCAGTCGACGGCGTCGATCAGGTCGTCGTGCATGGCCCCGGCGAACTCGCCGATGGCGGCGGTGACGTGCCGGCGCCCGTAGCCGGTGGAGCCGCGGAAGTTGACCTGCAGGACGGCCAGGCCCCGGTTGGCGAGGAACTGGGCGGTCGAGTTGTAGCCCCAGACGTCGTTGAACCAGGGGCCACCGTGCACCTGCAGCACCAGCGGCAGCCCGCGCGGTTCGATCCCGACCGGCAGCGTGAGGAAACCGTGCAGCGGCAGGCCGTCGCGGGCCGGGAAGGCGACCGGCGTCATCGGGGCCAGCGCCGCCGGATCGAGCTGCGGGTAGGGCCGGAACAGCTCGCGGCTCTCCCCGGTGGCGTGGTCGTAGAGCCAGGCCACGCCGGGATCGCGGTCGTGCACGAAGGTGGCGATCCAGCGGCGACCGGCGTCGTCGGAGGAGACCGTGCCGAGCACGCCGTCGGACAGCGTGGACAGCGCGGCGTACACCTCGGCGAAGTCGGGGTCGACGATCTCGACGTGCGGGCGGTCACCGACGAACCGGGCCGCGAGGACCTCGCCCGTGCGGCGGCGCGTGTACACGGCCGGCGGAAGGACACCGGGCATCATCAGTCCGGTGATGTCGAGGCTGCGGCCCGGCACGGCGGCGACGACGCTCTCCTCTCCGGTCTCCCGGTCGATCCGGACCAGGCGCAGGTCGTCGGAGTCCTGGTAGGAACCGACGAGCAGACCCTTCCCGTCCGCGGTGACCTGCTGTGGCTGGATGCCCATCGGGTGCTGCGCTCCACCCATGCGGTGCAGCAACCGCTTCTGCCCGGTCGCCGCGTCCCACGCCGACACCTCGAGCGTGCCGTCGTCCGCCAGCGTGGTGTGGAAGACGGGCTCACCCCGGTCGTCGAGGTGCAGGGTCGCGGCCGGATCGTCCTGCTCGTGGAGCAGGGTCGTCGCGCCGGTCGCGACGTCGATCCGGAACATGTCGAAGTACAGCGGGCGCTCGTTCATGACGACCAGCACGCTGCCGGGCACCGCGGGCAGCGGGTCCACGCCGGCCACCCGTGAACCGGGGGCCAGCGGGGTCAGGTCGACCGCGGGCTCGTCCGGGGCGTCGAGATCGACGCGGTGCAGGTGCCAGTCCTCGTTGCCGTCGGTGTCCTGCAGGTAGAGCAGCCAGCGCGGGTCGTCGGTCCAGTGGTATGTGGTGATCCCTCGCCGGCTGTCGTGCGTCACGCAGACGGCGTCGTCGTGGGTCTCGTCGATCCCGCGCACCCAGACGTTGCGCCGGCCGTGCGCCGGGGCCAGGTAGGCGATCCGGGTGCCGTCCGGGGAGATCGTCGGCACGGCGAACTCCGGATCGGCGAAGAAGTCCTCGATGTCGATCAGGGGCGGCAAACTGCCCTGGGTGTCGGTCATGCGTTCGCTCCGTCCGCTCTGCGCTGTCCGTCGCACCCCATCCGACACCCGGCCGCGACGGCACAGTCAAGTCGGGGTAGCTGGTCCATCCGGTGCGAAACCAACGGCAGCGGGGGCCATGAAGTTGGCGCGCTAAGGGATCAGAACGCGTTAGCGCGGGCTCGGGCGACGGCACGGTAGACGGTCGAGCGCGCAACGACGAACAGCTCGGCGAGCTCGGCGCTGGTGTGCTTCCCGGCCCGATGGAGCTCAACGAGGTGAGCTTCCTGCCGCGGGGTCAGCTTGGGCTGCTTGCCGCGCAGCCGCCCCTTCGCCTTCGCGGCCTTCATGCCCTCCCGAGTCCTCATCCGCGCGAGGTCCGCCTCGAACTCGGCCACCATCGACAGCGCCGTGAACAGCAACTTGCCGACCGGATCGGTCGGGTCATGCACCGCCCCACCAATCGAGAGCTTCACCTGCTTGGCGGTGAGCTCGTCGGCGATGGCGCGCGCGTCGGGCACCGAGCGGGCCAAGCGGTCGAGCTTGGTCACTACGAGTGTGTCGCCGGCTCGGCAGGCGGCAAGGGCCTCGCGCAGGCCGGGGCGAGCGCGGTTGGTCCCGGTCAGCCCGTGATCGACGTATGTCCGCTCGGGCGTCACGCCGAGAGCGGCGAGGGCATCGCGCTGGACGGTGAGGTCCTGGCCGTCGGTGGAGCAGCGGGCGTAGCCGACCAGCATCTCGCTCATGTCCGGAGTGTCCCGCATAGCTGGGGTTCACCGGGCATTTTCGCGGGCGGGTCTTACGGGACACCCCGTCCTGCTTTGTGATCGTGAGCGCTTGTTGGCGTTGCTTCTTCAGTGGTGGGTGGCGTTAGAGGACGCCGATGACCAGGGACTCGCGGGCGGTGTCGACGACCTCGGCGGTGACGGTGCTGAGTTGGTTGATCTCCATGATGCGGTGGACCTGGGCCATCAGGCGGGTGGTGAGCCGGAAGTTCCCGCCGGTGGTGCGGATGATCGCCGCGCGCGCCTCGCTGGTGGTGTAGTCCTCGGCGTCGTCGAGGGCGAGGTCGGGCCAGCGGCGGGTGAGCACGAAGGTGTGCTCGTCGGCTGAGAGTGGCTGGTAGTGGTGGAGGAAGCCGACGCGGCTGTAGAGCTGGGGGTAGCGGGCGAGGCGGCGTTCGATGCCGGGCATGCCGATCAGGACCAGCCCGATCCCGGTGCGGTCGTGGTGGTCGCGCAGGGCCTCCAGTCCTGGGGTCTTGAGCCGGTCGGCCTCGTCGACGATCAGGAGCTCGGCGTAGGGACCGTTGCGTTGGATCAGGTCGGGTGGGCGGCGGTCGGAGTGCAGCGCAGTTTCGACCGCCCAGCTGAATCGGGTGTGCAGCCAGCTGAGGTCCTTGTCGATGGTGCGCGGTGTGTTGTGCACGGTCGGGGTGTAGAAGATCGTGCGGGCCTCGATCGCGGCCGCGGGCGCGACGCCTTCGTAGAGGCGGTAGCTCCGGATGGCGGCGCCGACGGTGTCCCAGCAGCTGTAGTGGCGGGCGGAGAGGGTCTTGCCGACGCCGGGCGCCCCGTGACAGAGGCCGATGTAGCGGTCGCGGCGGACCGCGTCGCAGAACTCGGTGAACCGGCGGTGCTGCTTGGTGACGACGAACTCCGACGCGGTCTCGGCCGGCGTCGCGGATGCGACCGGTGACGCCGGCCGGTCATCGTCGGCCTCGGCGTGGGCGCCCGACTGAGATGCCTCGGTGCTGGTCACGGTCAGTCCTCTCGGTAGAGCTTGAGCCGTCGGGCCGGGACGGGCTCGTCGTCGGGTGCGGCCGCGGTGCCCGCTGCGGGGTGGTCGTGGCCGGGTCGGTGCACGGCCACGAGCTGGTCGACGACGCTGGCGCGGTTGCGCAGGCCTTGCCGGACCTCGCGGCGGCGGGCGTTGCGCGCGGCGGTGAGGTCTTTCAAGGCAACGCAGCGCCCTGCCAGTTCCGGGCAGATCGCCCGGCACAGGAACTGTTCGTCGTGGAAGATGCGGATCTCGGCGAGGTCGCGCGGGTCGTAGCGGATGACGACCTGCTCGCCGACGTAGGCGGCCAGGGTCGGGTCGAGGTAGCGCAGGCCGTGGAAGCGCACTCCGTCGGGGTGGATCTTGCGCGGCTTGGCGACGGTGAGCAGCAGGAGGTCGAGCTGTTCGAGCGAGTCGGGCATCCGGGGCAGGAACCCGCCGGCGGTCCACCGCTCGTTCGGGCTCTGGCGGGTCTCGCTGTGCACGCGGTGGTGGTAGTCGCCGGTGAGGAAGGCACCGATCGCGGCGTCGAGCTCGGCCAGGGTGAGTTGGGCGCGTCCGGCTCGGTCGGGTACCCCGCGTGGGGCGTAGCCGGGTAGCGGCTGCAGGCACATCTGGTTGATCGTGTTGAACAGTCTCTCGATCTTGCCGCGGCCGCGGGGTTTGCCGGGCAGGGAGAACACCAGCTGGACGTGCAAGTCCGCGGCGACGGCTTCGAGGTGCCGGGAGGTGAAGTCGCTGCCGTGGTCGGTGTAGAACACGGCGGGGATGCCGCAGACCGGCCAGCCGGGATCGGGCTTGCGCCAGATCGCCTGGCGCAGCGCCAGCGCGGTGTTCAGCGAGCTCGGCGCTTCCAGGCTGACCGCGTAGCCGGCCGCGGCGCGGGAGTGGTCGTCCTCGATCACCGTCAGCCAGGGCCGGGCCGGCGTGCCGGACGGGGCGATCACCCAGATGTCGAGCTCGGTGTGGTCGGCCTGCCAGATCTCGTTCGGCGCGCCGGCCTCGCGGCGCCCGACCAGGTCGAACACCTCCTCGTAGCGCTTGGCGCCCTCGTGGGCCAGCGTGGTCAGCGCCGGATCGAGGTCGGCGACGATCGCGTACACCGTGGCATAGGACGGCACCGGCCAGCCGTGTTCGCCGGCCATCGCCCGGATGGTGCGGTGGATGGTGGCCGCGCTCGGGCGCGGAATGCGCAGCGCCATCCCCTCGATCAGGGTGACCAGCTGCTCGGGCACCCTGCGGCGGCCCCGGTCCACGCGCGACCGCCGCGCCAGCCCGGCCAGCCCGGCCTCGCGGTAGCGGGCCAGCCACCGCTGCGCGGTGCGCACCGGAACCCCGGCGTGCCGGGCCGCCGCGGTGAGCGCGACGCCGTCGTCCAGGTGCGGGCGCAGCACCGCGAACCGAGCCATGGCCAGCTCGCGCTGCGCCTCCGTCATCGTCGAGGCGGTCAGCGCCGATCCGGTCGGGGTGGCCTCCACCGTCGTCGTCTCGTCGCCGGTCACGACGCGGCCGCCGGCTTACTCAGGTGCCGGTAGATGGTGGGGCGGGTGACCCCGAACTCGGCGGCGATCTGGGCGACGGTGTAGCGGCGTTTGCTGTCGGCGCCGGTCTCCTCGTACATCTGGCGGGCCAGGGCGACCTGGCGGGGTCCGAGTTTCGGCTTCTGCCCGCCGGTGCGCCCGCGCGCCCGAGCCGCGGCCAGGCCGTCGATGGTGCGTTCGGACATCAGGGCGTGCTCGAACTCGGCGATCGCGCCGAGGATCTGGAAGAACATCCGCCCGACCGGGGTGGAGGTGTCGATGCCCTGGTCGAGCACCACCAGGTCGACCTGCTTGGCCTGCAGCTGCTTGGACAACCCGATCAGGTGCTCGAGGGAGCGGCCGAGCCGGTCCAGCTTGGTGATGACCAGCTGGTCGCCTGCGCGGCCGGCGGTCAGCAGCGCCTTGTCCAGCTCGGGTCGGCGGGCCAGCGTGCCGGAGGCCTTGTCGACGAAGATCTCCTCGCAGCCGGCCGCGGTGAGCGCATCGTGCTGGGCCTCGAGGTGTTGGTCACGGGTGGACACTCGTCCGTAGCCGATCCGCATGCCTCGAACCGTATCGCGAACCCCTGAGGACGTGACGTAGCCGCGGACACGGGTTCCGTTACAGCAGTGTCCTGCGAGAACGCGGCAGCTCGTGGAGTGTCTCGCGAACGATCCTTACCCGACAGCGACACCTGGACCCGTAGGGTCGCCGGACGGCACGCCCGCACCCCCGAAGCTCAGCGATCAGCTACCGTCCTACGGGTGTCCCAGCCCGAGGTGGAGCGCCAGGTACGCCAACAGCGTGGCGACATCGACTCGCTCTACGAACTGGTCGAGGGCGTCGACCGGAAGGTCGACAGCCTCGACGAGAAAGTCAGCGCCCTGGACATGAAGCTCGACCGCCGGCTCGACGAGCTCAGCGGCCAACTGGCCGAGGTCCTGCGCCAGCTCGGCCACCAATAGGGCGATCACCCTCGGCATGGACGAGTAGCGTCGCGACACCGCGGGCGGCGACCCGGCCGCGACCCGCTGCGAGTTGGACGGGTACTGAGAACCAGAGACCTGCGGAAACGCTGCTCACGAGCACAGCGACCGGGGCGTGTCAGATCAAGACCGATTACGACATGATCCCGGGTTGCCGGGTCCGTTCGCGAAACTAGAGTTCTTAGAGACGTGAGCTTCAGCGGGCGCGCGCCGGTGGTGCTGTTCGAGCTAGCCCCGGACGTTGATGGTGGCCATCATCCCGGCGTCTTCGTGGTCGAGGATGTGGCAGTGGTACACGCTGCGCCCGTCATGTTCGGTGAACGGGATCCGCAGCCGGGCCCAGCCGCGGGCCGGGACGAGCACGACGTCTTGGGGCACCCCGACCGGCCGGGCGCCGTCGCTGGTGGCGAGCACGGTGAACGGCCAGACGTGCAGGTGGAATGGGTGTGCGAGTGGGCTGGGGTTGTTGATCGTCCACTCCTCGGTGGTACCGAGTTGCACGGTCTGGTCGTCGCGGGCGGGGTCGAAGGTGCGGCCGTCGATGGTGAAGGCCATCCCGCCCATCCCGCTGCCGCTCATGCCCATCTGGAAGGTGATCTGTCGTCGCGCGGTCGTGGGTCCTCCGCCGGTCTTCTCAGCGGGCAGGGTGGCCGGCAGCGGAGGGGCGGTGACCGACGGCCCGTCGGTGACCAGGGTGGCCAGGGTGACCGGCCCGCTGGCGGCGATGTTACCGCCCATCATCCCCTCCATGCCGCCGCGGTCGACGGCGTCGGCGATCAGCGGGTAACGGCCGGTTCCGGTGGGGCGCACGATCACGTCGGCCCGGTTACCCGGGGCGAGCAGCACGCGGTCCTTCGTTGCCGGCGCGGGCAAGAAGGTGCCGTCGTGGGCGACCTGGATCAGGTCGTGCCCGTCGAGGCGGATCGGTAGCACACGGGAGACACAGCCGTTGATGATCCGCCAGCGCTGCGTCGCCCCGGGAGCGGCGGGGATGGTGGGTTGGTGCTGGCCGTTGACCAGCACCAGCTCGCCCTGGCGGCCCATCGCCCGGTCCATCGCGCTGGCCTCGAGGAGGTGGCCGTCGGCGTCGAGAGTGGTGTCGGTGACCAGCAGCACCCGGTCCTCGACTACGGGCAGGTCCGGGCCGTTCCCAAGTGGCGGGTCGACCAGCAGCGCGCCGGCGAGCCCGCCGAAGACTTGATCGGCCACCATGCCGTGGTGATGCGGGTGATACCAGAACGTCCCCGCGGGATGATCGGGCGGTATCCGGTAGCGGTAGTCGAACGAGGTGCCCGGATCGATGCGCAGGAACGGGTTGTCGCTGTTGGCCTGCGGGGACACCCGCAGCCCGTGGGTGTGCAGATTGGTGGGCTTATCGAGCCGGTTGGTCAGGCGCACCTCGAGTTCGTCCCCGGCCCGGACCCGTAGCGTCGGTCCGGGCGAGGTGCCGTTGAAACCCAGCGCCTGGGTGTCGACGCCGCCCAGCCGCGCGCCTGCAGCGGCGGTGAGTTCGACCTGCAGCCGACCGTCGCGGCTGTCCAGGACAGGCGGCTGATGCAGTTCGGCTCCAGTGTCGGCGGGCTCAAGCCGACTCGTCCCGACACCGGGGCCAGCAGCGATCCAGCCGGTGCCGCCGGCGGCGAGGCTGGCCGCACCGAGCCCACCGAGGATGATCGCGCGGCGGCGGCTGATCGGAGCCGGGGTCATGCCAGCTCCGCGCGGCGCCGCCGGTACTCCTCGTCGTCGATCTCACCGCGGGCGAATCGCTCGTCGAGAATGCTCCTGGCCGAGGACGAGGCATCGGCCGACGAGGCTGCCTGCGCAGGCGGGGACTCGCGGCGCGGACCCGCCGCCTGGTCGAGGCTGCGGCGGTTCTGGGTGAGCCGCACCGCGACATAGCCCAGCAGCACGATCCCGATCAGTACCAGGACCGGCCAGATCCAGGCCCAGCCCATCATCGAGTTTCCCATCATGGTTCTGCCCTCCTGCAGGTGTATGCCTGTGGACGTGTGGCTCTCGCCGCGTACCCGTTCGTCACCGGCGCCCGCGGTGTCTTCTTACCTATTTGGGGCCGTCTCGGTGGTGCGGCCCGAGGTGATCCAGCCCTGGGTGCCGCCGGCGACGGAGACGGCATCGATGCCGGTCTGGGTGAGCAGTTCGGCGGCTTGGGCGCTGCGACCTCCGGACTGGCAGACCACGTGCACCGTGGCGCCGGTGGGGATCTCGCCGATCCGGTGGGCGAGCTCGGGCAGCGGGACGAGGTGGGCGCCGGGGATGTGGCCCTCGGCGTACTCGTCGGGGTTGCGGACGTCGATCAGGGTCACCTCGCCCGCGTCGCGGGCGGCGGCGAACTCGTCGACGGAGGTCTCGCGGATAGCCATGGTTCGTTCTCCTTCGATCATCGGTCGGGTCGGTCGAGCGGTCGGGTCGGTCGAGCGGTCAGGTGGTGAGTAGCGCCGTCACGGTCTGGGCGGTGACACCGGCGGCGACCAGGAGCACCAGCACGGCGAACCCGCGCCGCAGGGTGGCTGCGGTGAGTCGTCGGGCGAGCCGGCCCGCCGGGAGCGAGGCCACGATCGCCGCGCCGGCGAACGGAATGATGACCGACCAGTTCATGCCCGCCGCGCTCGCTCCGAGGTAGGGCAGCAACCCGGCCGCGGAGTTGGCGACGATGACGACCAGCGAGGTCGCGACCGCGGTCGGGGTCCGCAGGCCCAGGGCGACGATCAGGGCGGGAACGAGCAGGAACCCGCCACCGACGCCGAGCAGGCCGGTGAGGAACCCGACCAGCAGGCCGACCGCGACCGCGCGCGGCAGGCAGCGTCGCCAGGCGACGCCGCCGCCGGGTAGCTCGCACACCCCGCCGGCCTCGTCGGTGCCGCGCAGCATCCGCAGCCCAGCGGCGACCATGATCGCGGCGAAGGCCAGCATCAGCCAGCGCTGATCGAACAGGTGATTGACCACGGCTCCGGCGATCGCGGTGGGGACACCGGCGACACCGATAACCGCGGCGAGGCGCCAGTTGACCTCGCGGAGTGCCCTGGGGGCGACCGCGACGGCGGAGGCCAGCCCGATCACCACCAGCGATGCCGGGACTGCTTCGGCCAGCGGCAGCCCGAGCCCGTAGACCAGGGCGGGGACGGCGAGGATGCCGCCCCCGCCGCCCACGAGGCCGAGCAGGGCGCCGATGACCAGCCCGAACCCTGCCGCGAGGACGCTCACCGCGCTCGCCCCCGCGGTCCGGCGCGCAGGGTGGCGAGGGTGTCGGCGGCGCCCGGTTCGGTGACGCCGCGGTTGATCGGCAGCCGCGCTAGAGCGGCGCCCATCGCGCACGTGTCCGACAGCGCGGAGAACGTCAGACCGGCGCCGATCCCGCCGGCCACCAGCCGACCCTTCGGAGTGAGGTACCGACCCGCGGTGAGCCCGGCGAGCACGAGGACACCGGCGACCAGGCGGACCTGGCGCTCCAGCGCCCAGACCCTGGCGCCGACGACGACGTCACCACCGGCGGCGGTGTAGGCGGGCAGGCCCCCGTCGAGGACGTGGGCGCGGTCCAGCCCGACCGCGGCGAGGTGGTGGCGGGCCTGCTCGGCGCGCACACCGGACTGGCACACCAGGACCACGGGGCCTTCGAGGTGGGTGGCGAGGTCGCTGGTGTGCTCGGCCAGCGTGGCCAGCGGCACGTGGTAGGAGCCGCGGACGTGCGTGGCCTCGTACTCGGCGGCGCTGCGGACGTCGACGACCATCGGCGCGCCGCTTTCGTCGCCGTCGTGCGCCCTCTGCCAGGCGACGACAACGCGGGCATCGACGGCGCGCCCGACCTCCGGGATCTCGAGTTCAGAGGTCGCGAGCTCGGGGGCGGGGGTCGCGGTCATGCGGGGAAGGTCCTCTCTCGATCGACGTCTCGCTCGTTGCCCGAGCGGATTCGCCTGGGTGTGCGCGGTGCTGCACCGCCGCATCGCGGGTGGGCAGCACCGCGATGGGGGTCGCTGGCGAGCGCGGGTCAGCTGCCGGTGGTGGCAGGCTCGTCGGTCATGGCCAGCCCGGCGTCGGCGGCCCGGGGCCAGTCGTCGTTGATCAGGACGACGTCACGGCCGGGGCGGTCGAGCATCGAGGCGGCGATCGAGGCGCGGTAGCCCGAGCCGCAGTAGACCCAGACCTCGCCGTCGGGGACCTCGTCGCGGCGGGCGGGCAGCTCGTGCAGCGCGATGTGCACCGAACCCGCCACCCCACCGGCGGCGCGCTCCTCGTCGCGGCGGGCATCGACGACGAAGGGCCCGTCCTGGCCGCGCTGCGCTCGGGCCGCAGCCAGGCCGGTGAAGTCAGAGACCGGGTAGGAGCGCAGGCCCTGTCCGGCCGTGAGGGACTCGATCGGGCCGGTGGCGGCGCCGGCGAAGCGGTCGATGCCGATGCGGACCAGTTCACGCTGGGCGTCGGCGACCTGCCGCGCATCGTCGCCGATCAGGGTCACCTCGGCGTCGAAGTCGAACGTCCACCCGAAGTAGGTGACAAACGGTGTCGAGAGCTCGTATCCCAGCGAGCCGGGCAGGTGCCCAGCGGCGAACGCGGTGCGTCCGCGCAGGTCGACCACCCACTGCCCGGCCTCGAGGCGGCGCCGCAGCTCAGCAGGATCGACCGGCTCCGGGGCCGACAGGTCGACCGGGGCGGGGCCGGCGGCGTTCGCCGGCCCCATGCGGGCGTAGTAGGTCGGAAACGCCCCCAGCCCGGCGATCAACGCGTCGACGTAGTCCTGCTCGTCCTGGGTCAGCGCGGGGTTGGTGCTGGCCTCCTGGCCGACGGTGGAGCCATCGGCGCCGCTGGCCGGGGTGCTGGCGCAGAAGCTGCCGAACCCGTGGGTCGGGTAGACCGCGGCCTCGGCGGGCAGCTGGTCGACCAGCCGACGCACCGAGTGGAACTGGGCGTGGCTCAGCTCGACGGTGTCCGCCGGCGACACGAGGTCGGTTCGCCCGGTGGTGCCGTAGAGCATCGACCCACCGGTGAACACCGCCACCACAGCTCCACCGGGGGCCTCGCCGGTGGAGGTGTCGAGCAGGGCGTAGGACAGGTGATGGTGGGTGTGCCCGGGTGTCGCGATCGCCCGCAGACGCATCGACCCGGCCGTGACCTCGTCGCCGTCGGCGATCGGTGTGCGGTCGAATCCGACCTCGTCCGCGGCGTTGACCAGGTACGCCGCACCGGTGCGCTGCGCGAGGTCGAGCCCCCCGGTCACATAGTCGTTGTGGATATGGGTCTCGGCGACCAGGGCGACCCGCACACCCAGATCAGCGGCCAGATCCAGAACCCGGTCGATATCGCGCTGCGGGTCGATCACCACCGCCACCTCGCCGTCGGTTACCAGGTAGCTGCGATCACCCAGCCCGGACGTCGCGATCGTCTGAATGTCGATCATCATAGTTCCCTACCCGGTAGGGTATCTCCTACCGTTTGCTCGATCGTCGTGCTTGGTCAGTAGTCGGCGATGGCGTGCCCTACTTCCGACGCCGGTCCCTCGAACCGCCGCGGATCGGCCCCGTCAGGCCAGGGACAGGAACAGTCGTTCCATCTCGGCCACGTCGACCGCCCGCACTCCCTCGTCGTTCTCGGTCATGCAGTGCCGCAGACCGGTCGCGATGATTTTGAAGCCGGCCTTGTCCAGTGCCCGGGCGGCAGCGGCGAGCTGGGTGACCACGTCCTTGCACTCACGCCCGTCCTCGATCATGCGGATGATCCCGCTGATCTGGCCCTCCACGCGGCGCAGGCGACTCACCACTTCGCTCAACTCACTGACCTGAACCTGCATCGCCGTCTCCGGGACTGATGCGCGGGTAGGCGTCACATGATCTGCGGCGCTGAGGAGCGTTGCAGGGAAGGATGTGCATCATGCCTGCTCCCTACCCCCAGGAGTTCCGTGACGACGTCGTCCGCGTCGCGAGGAACCGCGAACCTGGCCAGAAGCTCTCCCAGATCGCGCGTGACTTCGGAATATCCGAGTCGTGCCTGACGAACTGGATGCGTCAAGCCGACGTCGAGGACGGCAACAGGCCCGGCAAGACCCGGGAGGACTCGGTCGAGCTGCGCGATGCGCGCAAGCGGATCCGGCTGCTCGAGCAGGAGAACGAGGTCCTCCGCCGTGCCGCGGCCTACCTCTCCCAGGCGAACCTGCCGGGATGAGTATTTGAAGGCTTGAAGGCCACTCGATATCGCCTCCCGGGACCAGCGATATTGCCCTCGGGGACCAGGGGTGGTGTCGGTGGGGGCCACCGGCCCCCGCCGACAGCCTTCCTACTGGTTCAGTAGCGCTTGTTCGCGCATATTGTGGGTGCCGGTATCGACCCAGATGGTGTTGTGCACGATGCGGTCCATGATCGCATCAGCATGGACCCCGGACCCGAGTCGTTGATGCCAATCCTTCTTCGCGTACTGGGTACAGAACACCGTCGACGTGCTGTCGTAGCGACGCTCGAGCAACTCCGGCAGCATGCTGCGCATCGACTCATCCGGATGATCGAGCAACCACTCATCGATGACCAGAAGAGTGAAGGCCGCGTACTTGCGAAGGAACTTCGTCGTGCCCTGCGGCTTGTCCAACGCCTGCGCCCACGCCTCTTCAAGATCCGGCATACGAATGTAATGAGCTCGAATCCGATGCTGACAGGCCTGCTTCGCCAGCGCGCAGCCCAGATAGGACTTTCCGGAACCGGTGAAGCCTTGGAAGACCACGTTCTGCTGACGCTCGATGAACGAGCACGTGCCCAGCTGAGCAAGAACGTGACGATCCAATCCGGCTCTTCCGGATCTAGAGTGCAAGGGCTCCGCAGTGCAGCAGCGATCTGATGCGGTAGTTGATCAGGTTGCGGAAGCCGAGGGCGTTGCGGCGG
>NZ_JBZFLK010000034.1:0-45199 GCF_058448985.1 Pseudonocardia sp. DxW
ATCATCAACTTCTCGGGGCCCGCCTCACCGCAGCGACACGACCCCAGTCCCGGGCCCGGCCACACCCTCACCTGCACTCCGTTTCCGGAAGAGCCCCTTTGGGTCGCCTGCGAGGTTGTCAGACAGCTTGGCCGGGCGAGGAGAACGAGCGGGCGTCAACGCTACTGATGCGGTCAGGTGAGCGTCCTACGAGCCACCTACTCCTTACTCGGTCATCGAGCGAGTTACTCGTGCTCTTCGGCCACGAGCGACTTCGACAACGGCGGCCTCCTTCAATAACGAAATAGCTCGGTTCGCCGTGCCTGCCGAGACGTTGTAGCGATTCCGTAGCTCGGCCACCGTCGGAAGCGCATCGCCGGGGCGGAGTGCCCCGCACGCGATCGCACCACGTAGATCGGCTGCGATCCGCTGGTAGGGGCTCGCGAGGGCGTCCGCCGAGGGTACGCTCGCCGAAGATGCCGTTGCTAGTCCCTCGTGCTGGGCGTTCAAGGGGAGGGCGGGCATCCGCACGCCGGACTTCATCGCTCGCTGGTCTGCCTCGGCGACCCACGCGGTATACGCGCGAAGCGTGGTCGAACCGCCGCCTCCGTGTCCGAGACGACCGGCCACGGTCCGCACATCGGTGCCGGCGGCAATTAGCTCAGTTGCCGAATAGTGCCGCAATTGATGCAGGTGCATGTCCCACCCGAGCCTTGCACACATTCGGACATAACGGTTCGACACCGACGACGGCCGGCGCCAGATCCTGCCGTCCACCGCGTTCGAGAAGACGCGTGAGTCCGCCGTAAGCGTGATCCCGAGGGCTGCGGCGTCGGCGTTGCACTGTGCCCGGTAAGCCCGGAGCAGGGCGACGGTGTCGGCGTCGAGCGCGATCCTGCGCTGCTGGTGTGTCTTGGTGTCCTTCTCCCACGTCTTCGTGTTGTGCTGCGCGATGCTCGTGCGGAGCGTGATGACGGCGCGGTCGAGGTCGACCCTGTCCCACCGCAGCGCGCACAGCTCGCCTCGCCGCGCACCGGTCGTCATGGCCAGCCAGAGCAGCGTCCCCCACCACGCTTCACGTCGGAACGCCTCGTTGAGGATGATCGCTGCCTGCTCGGCGGTGGGCGGGTCCGGTTCCCCCTGACTCCCGCGCGGCGGCTCGGCCTGGTCGAGCGGGTTAACCGTGATCCAGCGCCAGCGCACGGCGCGGCTCAGCGCACCGCTGAGGCAGTAGTGCACCTTGCGGATCGACGACGTCGCGAGCGGCTTGCAGACGTGCGGCAGGCACTTGTCCGTGCAATCGTGCGGACCGTCTACGGCGTGCTGGACCGCTCGGCGGCCATCACAGTGCTCCCGACACCGGCGGAGGACCGCCTGGTGGCTGTCGAGCGTCTCGCCGCCGAGCCTTGCGACCGGGAGGTGGCCGAGAAGCGGGCGAATATGGCAGCGGATCGTCTGCTCGTAGCGCTGCCAGGTCGTCTCCTCGACATCGAGCAGCTCCAGGTAGCGGTCCATGAGCTGGTTGACGGTTGCCTTGGTGCGCGGATTGCGCTGCTCGTCGATCTGGTTGATGAACCGGGTGCGGATCTTCTCGGCTTCTGCCGCGGCCTTCGGGCCGGCGGGCACCGTCTCGACGAGGTAGTTCCGCTTGCCGCTCAGCGCGTCGATGCCCGCGTACACGCGCACGCGCAGGGAGCCACTGGGCAGCGTGTGGATCTCGCCGCGTTGCCGTCGTCGTGCGCCACGGGGTCGCGCCATGGAGCGAGCGTAACGGGAACTCGCTCCACGTCTAGCTCCACGAGGATGGTCAGCCGGATCGTCGCTGTGCCTCTGACCTGCGTGCCCCCGGCAGGATTCGAACCTGCGACACCCGCTTTAGGAGAGCGGTGCTCTATCCCCTGAGCTACGAGGGCTTGCGTGGAGCCTACCTGGGGCTCTTCGGCTCTCCTTCTCCGCCGTCGCCGTGCTGGGGCACATCTGGGGCACATGCCGCGGAGTCCATCCGGTCGGCGAGGTCGCCCATCCGGTCCGGGAACAGGTGGCCGTAGAGGTCGAGCGTCATGGTCGCCGTCTTGTGCCCCAGCATCATCTGCACCACCTTCACCGCGTGCCGGAGGCTATCGCGAGGGATGCCGCCGTGTGCCGCAGCTCGTGCGGGTGGAACCCCACCGGCCCGAGCTTTTGTTCACGGCGGGGTCGAAGATGTTCCGGCGGAAGTTGCGGACCCGCAGTACGCCGCCGCGCGGCGCCCGGAACAGGAAGGCATTGGCGTCGCGGCCCGTGACCAGCGGCGCCAGATCGGCGGCCAGGAACCGCGGTACCGGCACGGTCCGGCGGGCGTGCGTCCTGGGCGTCCCCCAGATCAGATGCCCGTTGACCTCGGTCACCGAAGCGACGACCTGAATGCGGCGGCGCTGCAGGTCGACATCCCGGAGCCGTAGTGCCGCTGCCTCTCCCGAGCGCAGGCCGGTGTAGGCCAGCAGCCGGACCAGCGGGCGGTAGCGTCCGCACTCCTTACACGGCCCTTCGGCCATGATCGTCGATCTCCGAGCAAGCGGGGGAAACTCACTACCCGCCCCCTCCGCCCCCTCCGCCCCCCTGGCGATCAGGGCGCCAGCGCCGCCCACTGCCCGGCGAGCGAGTCCAGGACGGGCGGCGTAGCCCTGGTAGCCGAAGTAGCCGACCGACGGACTCCTGTGAGTTCAGCCGGATGACCCGTCCCGCCCGGACGGCCGGGAGGCCGGACCACAACGGGTTCCCGCTCAGGGCGCTCAGCGCGGCCTCGCCGTCGGCACCGGAGTTGGCCATGACGATCAGGGTGTCGCCGTTCACCTCGCCGAGGAGCTCCGGCCCGACGGTGACGAACAGGTCCCGGTAGGGCTCCGGCGAGCCCGGTCGTGTCCGGGACGATCCGGCCGCCGGCGTCCTGCAGCCACCGGGTGACCGAGGATGCCTGCGGGCGGTAGACCCGGATCTGGTCGCCGACCCCGAGCACGGCCGAGACCGTGCCGATCTCGCCGAGGGCGGCGATGCGCTGCGCGCGCAGGGCGTCGAACTCGCCGATGATCGTGTCGGCCTGCTCGTCCCGGCCGACGGCCGCGGCGATCGCGCGCAGGCTCGGCTCGGCGTCGTGGACGTCGATGTCGACGGCCACGGTCGGCGCGATCCGGGACAGCGCGTCGTACTGGTCGGCGATCCCGTCGGTCCAGCCGAGGAGCAGGTCCGGCTGGAGTGCTGCCACCGCCTCCAGGCGCACCTCGTCGGAGCTTCCGGCGGTGGGCAGCACGGTGACGTCCCGGGCCAGGTCGGCGACGACGCCCGGGAACTGCGAGCCGATGATGCTCTCGTGGGTCAGCGCCCCGACCGGCTCGATTCCGAGCGCGAGCAGGTGCGGCAGGCTGCCCCGGCGGTCGATCGCGACGACCCTGGCCGGGGCCACGGGCACGTCGGTGACGCCCAAGGGGTGCTCGATCCGGCGTGACGTGGCGCCGCCGGGTGCTCCGGTGGTGCCGCCGGCGCACCCGCTGAGCAGGCCGGCCGCGGCCAGGATCGCGAGGAACTCCCGGCGGGTCGCGGCGGTGCAGACGGGTGGCGCGCACTCGATCATCATGTGTCGAACTCAGGCGAGCCTCGCCTGATCTCCAAGGGGTGTGCGATCCGCAGCTCGACCCCGTCCAGCAGCCAACCCAGCCCTGCCTCGAAGGTGTCGACGGCGGTCGGCGGCTCGCGGAGCGTCTCGATCCCCGGGAACCGGCCGGGCTCGGGGCGGTGGGTGGCCAGGAACGCCTCCTGCGCCGAGCCCCAGCTCCGCCCGTCGGGATCGGTCCACGCCCGGGCGCGGTCCTCGGCGATCACCAGCGGGACGTGCCCCCGGACGTGCCCGCTGACCGCCTGCACCACGGTCAGCGCGGCGTCGCCGTCCAGCCCGGTCCCGTCGAAGACCCGGATCGCCGAGTCCGTCCAGGCGAAGGCGTGCGGCCCGACGAACCGGCTGTCGTCGATCTCGACCAGCCACGGGTGCTCCCGGAACCCGGCCATCTCCTCGGCCGCCCACGCCTCGGTCCGCTCCCGCCAGCTCCCCGGGCGGGTGTGCGGCAGCGGGATCCGGCCGATCATGGTGTCCGCCATCAGGGCCAGCAGCGCGGCCTTGTGCGGCACGTAGGTGTACAGCGTCGCCGCGCCGACACCGAGGCGGGCGGCGACCCGGCGCATGGACAGCGCCTGAACACCCTCCTCGTCGGCGGCGTGCATGGCGGCGTCGACCAGCTGCTCGACGGTGAGCTGGTGCCGGGGGCCGCGCTGCGGCCGGCCGAGGCCGTTCCACAGCAGGTCCAGCACGACGCGCTCGTCCCCGTCGGTCCCCACGGGCTCATCCTTCCGTCGTTCCGCGGACTGTGCCTATCCTGTACTCGAACACTGTACGGAGTATCGGGGGGCGTCATGGCAGGGCTGGTCCGCACGCGCGAACGACCATGGGTGGGGACGGCGGCGGTGCTCGCCGCCTTCACCGTGCTCGCGGCGGGGGCCGCGGTGCTCGCCGGTCACCTCCCGGGTGGTGACGACGGCGTCCCCGGCCTGGCGGTACGCGCCGGTGCCGGTGTCGTCGTCGCCGCGATCGTGCTGTGGGCGGGTTCCCGGTTCCTCGGCCGGGCGCCGGCGACCGCGTGGGCAGGGTTCGCCGTGGCCGCGCCGGCGCTGGTCTGGTTCGCCGCGATCACCCTGGTCGCGGGGGCGGCGCTGCTGAGCGGGTCGGCCGAGCTGGACCGCGCCGCACTCGGCTCCGCTGCGGTCGCGGCGCTGACCGTCGGCCCGCTGCTCGTGCTCGCCGCCGCGCTGCCGGAGGAGCTCGTCTTCCGCGGGTACGTCCAGCACGTGCTGGGCAGGCACCTGGCCCCGATGTCGACGATCGCGGCCCAGGCCGCACTGTTCGCCGTGTGCACCGGATTGGTCACCCGGTCGGCGGCGGGCCTGACCGGGGCCTTCCTCACCGGCGTCTTCCTCGGCTACCTGCGCCAGTTCACCGGAGACCTGTGGGGGGTGCTGGGCCTGCGCGCGGCGATGACGGTGAGCACGGTCTTCCTCGGCGCCGCCGGGTTCGCGTTCACCCGGGCGCCCGCGGTCTGGAACCTGGCGCTGGGCGTCGGCGCCGCGCTCTGCGTCCTGCTGGTGGCGGTGCTGCTGCACCGCCGGAACCCCCGGCCGGTGTCGGAGCCCGGCGACGCGGCACCGCGGCCACGCACCGGCCTGAACCAGAAGGGGATCCTCTACGACGTCGGGTCGAGCTACCTGCCCGGCCAGCACTCCCGCGCCCGCTGGCGTCCGGACGTGGTGCGCGAGGAGCTCCGGGTGATCCGCGAGGACCTGCACTGCACCGCGGTCTGCCTGTTCGGGGAGTCCCCGCAGCGGCTCGAGGAGGCCGCGTGCGCCGCACTCGACCAGGGCCTGTACGTCTGGCTGCAACCCCGCCGGTTCGACGCCCCGGTGCCCCGGGTGCTCGACAACCTCGCCGAGGTCGCCGGCATCGCCCAGCGGCTCCGGGAGGAGCATCCCGACCGGGTCGGGCTGAACGTCGGCTGCGAGATCAGCCTGCTGCACCGTGGTGTCCTGCCCGGCGGCCTGGGTGCGCGGACGGTCGGGCTGGCCGTCGTCAGCGCGATCTTCCCGCCGTACCTGGGCCGGCGGACCAACCAGGTGCTCCGCCGCATGGTCGTCGTCGCCAGGGAACGCTTCGACGGCCCGCTGACCTACGGCGCCGGCACCTGGGAGACCGTCGACTGGCGACCGTTCGACGTCGTCGGGGTGAACCACTACACCGACGTCATGACCCGCTCCGGTTACCGGCAGGGCCTGCGCCGCGCCGCGTCGCACGGCAAGCCGGTGCTCGTCACCGAGTTCGGCTGCTGCAGCTACGACGGCGCCCAGGCCAAGGGCGGATCGGGCGCGGACATCATGGACTGGCGGGACCTGGACGACCGCCGGATCAAGGGCACCCACGTCCGGGACGAGCTGGTGCAGGCCGACCACATCGAGTACCAGCTGGACGTGTTCGAGACCGAGGACGTCGACGGCGCGTTCCTCTGCATGTTCATCGAGGGGGACTGCCGCTGGTCCCCGGACCCCACCCGGGACCTGGACATGGCGAGCTTCGGCATCGTCCGCCCGCCGTCCCGGGAGTCCGGGCTGGACGCCGACGACGGGCACTGGGAGCCGAAGGCCGCGTTCCACGCGCTCGCCCGCCGCTACGGCGCCGACGTCCCGGCCGGGTCGCGCTGACGACGGACCGGGCGCGGCATCCGGTGGCTGCCGCTCACACCATCGCGGCGCTGCCCAGCCCCGGATTGCGCTGGAAGAACGTGACCATCGCGTCCACGTGGTCGTCGAAGGCCGGGCACCGCACCCCGACCTCGCCGAGCAGCGCGGTGGTCGCCGCGACGTCGTAGCGGGTGGGGTGGGTCAGGTAGTCCAGGGTGCTCGACGGCACCCGGAACAGCCGGCCCATCCCGGGCACGCGGTCGATCGCGAACGCGGCGAGCCCGGTCGGCATCGGCACCGTGCGGAGCCGCTTCCCGAGCCGGTCGGCGAACACCTCGCACATCCGGGTCACGGTCGGCGGGTCCGGCTGGGCGAGCGCGACGGTCCGGTTCAGCGCGCCGTCGTGCCCGGCGAGCGCGGCGATCGCGTCCACCACGAAGTCCGACGGCACCAGGTTGAACTCGGTGCGCGCGGCCCGGCCGGGCAGCGGCACGGCCGCCGTCGCGCCCTGCCGGGCGAGCAGCTGCAGCAGGTAGTACGGCCCGTCGAACTTCTGGGTCGCACCGGTGACCGAGTCGCCGACCACGATGGACGGCCGGTACACGGTCACCGGCAGGCCGGCGTCGCGGGCGCGGGCGACGACCCGTTCGGCCTCGTGCTTGGTGTGGTCGTAGTGGTTCGCGAACGGCTGGCCGAGCTCCAGGTCGGTCTCGGCGAACAGGCCGTCGTACCGGCCGGAGACGTAGCAGGTGGACACGTACTGGAGCCGGCGCAGTGCCGTCGCCGCCTGCGCGAACGCCACGACGTGCCGGGTGCCGTCGACGTTCACCCGCCAGGCGAGATCGGCCGGCACCGACAGGTCGTAGACGGCGGCCAGGTGGAAGATCTCCAGCGGCCCGCCGAGCAGCCGGGCCCGCTCGTCGTCGGGCAGGCCGAGACCGGGCACGGTGATGTCGCCGACGACGAGATCGGTGCGGCCGGCGACCGCCGGGTCGTCGCGTTCGATCCGGGCCAGGGTCGCGCGCGCCTGGTCGGCGAACCGCTCCTGGACCAGCGCGACGGCGCGGGCGCCGGGCGCCCGGCGCAGCGTCCGGGGGAGCAGGGCCGACCCGAGGAACCCCGGGAAGCCGGTGAACAGTACGGCGCTCACAGCAGGCTGGCCGCGTGGTCCGGGACGTCGCGCTGGACCTCGCGCGGCGGGCGTACGTAGTTGCCCGACGGCGGCCGGTCCGGCAGCGTCAGCACCTTGCGCTCCACCGGCTCCCACGGCACCGACGACAGCAGGTGGTGGATCATGTTGATCCGCGCGTTGCGCTTCTGCTCGGCCTCCACGATCCACCAGGGCGCGTGCTCGGTGTCGGTGTGCACGAGCATGTCGTCGCGGGCCTTGGAGTAGTCGTCCCAGCGGGTCATCGACTCCAGGTCCATCGGCGAGAGCTTCCACTGCTTCAGCGGGTTCCCCAGTCGCTCGGCGAACCGCCGGGCCTGCTCGTCGGAGCTCACCGAGAACCAGTACTTCCGCAGGTGGATGCCCTCGTCGACGAGCAGCTGCTCGAACACCGGGGCCTGCCGCAGGAACAGCCGGTACTCGGCCTCGGTGCAGAATCCCATCACCCGTTCGACGCCGGCGCGGTTGTACCAGGACCGGTCCAGCAGGACGATCTCGCCGGCCGCGGGCAGGTGCTCGACGTAGCGCTGGAAGTACCACTGGGTCTTCTGCCGCTCGGTCGGCGCGGGCAGCGCGACGATCCGGCAGAACCGCGGGTTGAGGTACTGGCTGACGCGCTGGATGGCGCCGCCCTTCCCGGCCGCGTCCCGCCCCTCGAAGACGACGACGATCCGCGCGCCGGTCGCCTTGACCCATTCCTGCATCTTCAGCAGCTCACCCTGCAGGTGCAGCAGCTCCGCCTCGTACACCTTGCGCGGCAGCTTCTCGGTCGCCATCGGACCACCTAACCAGAGCGGCGCGGCCGGTACCCGGCGCGACGCAGCGCTTCGGTGAAGACCTCGGCGATGGCGGCGTAGCCGCGGTCGTTCGGATGGAACCGGTCGGAGGCGAGCTTGCCCCGCCAGTGCCGGGTCCGCGGGTCCCGCAGTTCGGCGAGCACCAGCCCGCGGCGCCGCACCGCGTCGTCGATCAGGCCGTTGACCTGCAGCGCCGCCGCGAACGTCCCCGGCTGGTTCCCGATCACGGTGCCGCGCGGGAGCCGGTCGAGCAGCCGCACGTAGCGGTCACCGATCCCGTCCTGGTGCCGCGGCTGCATCAGGTCGTTCGACCCGACCAGGCAGACCAGCAGGTCCGGTGCCAGCCGCAGGGCCGCCGGGAGCTGGCGGTCCAGCACGTCGTCGACCCGGGCGCCGTACTGCGAGAGGTTGACCAGCCGCCACGACGAGCCGAGCGCCGGGGCGAGCCGGCCCGCCCAGCCGCCCTCCGGCCCGGACGCCCCGATCCCCTGGGCCATCGAGTCGCCGAGTGCGACACAGAGCGGGCCGTTCCGGCGCAGCTCGGCCCGGTTGCGTTCCTGCCAGAACTCGGCGTACGGCTCGATCTGGCTCTGCACCCGCCGGATGCCGGGCAGCACCCGGGAGGCGAGCGTGATCAGCCGCCCGGGCGGGCGGCCGGTCCGGTTCGAGAAGCCGAGCTCACCCGGGTCGGTCACGGACGCCAGTGAAGCAGAACCTCAGCGCACGGTCGTCTCGCCGCGGGCGATCCGCGCGGTGAGCGGGGTCTCCGGGAACGAGCGCAGGCCCCGCTTGAGCTCGGCGAACCCGGGCCAGGTGGCGAGGGTGAACACCGCGTCCCACAGCCGCAGCGCGTCCTCGCCGAACGGCACCGTGTCGATCACCGGGCCGAACAGCCCCGGCCCGTCCGGCGGGGTGAACGCCAGTACCGGGGTCCCGACGTCGTCACCGCAGCGCCTGCGGACCTCGGCCACGTTGTCGCGCAGCCCGGCATCGAGCCCGTCGTCGTGCGCGGCGTCGGCGAGCCCGGGCGACAGTCCGAACCTCTCCAGCACCGGACGCAGGTCGCGCTGCTGCGCCATCACCTGCATCACCGGGTTGAAGCCGTCGCCGTCCGGGGCCTCGGTGTCCCACACCAGCTCGCCGAACGCGGTGTAGAGGTCGCCGACCGCCTCGGGGCCGTGCTTCGCCTCCGCGGCCGCGATCACCCGCAGCATCTCCAGCCCGCGCCGGTGCGACTCCGGGTAGGCGTCGGAGACCTTCAGCCGCTCCTCGTAGGAGATCCCCTCGTTGAGCAGCGCGAGCGGCAGCGGACGCCAGCTCACCGCGATCTCGCGCTGCCTGCCGACCTCCACCACCCAGCGCGAGGTGACCCAGCAGAACGGGCAGATCGGGTCGAAGAAGAACTCGAACTCGTCGGTCATGCCGGACGACTACCCGGGTGAGCGGCAGATCCACACCCGCACCGATCAGCTCCCGCTCAGACCTCTCTCAGGAGACTGGGCGAGACTGGGCGGCATGCGCATTCTGGTCGTCGACGACGACAAGGCGGTCCGGGACTCGCTGCGCCGGTCGCTGGCCTTCAACGGCTATCAGGTCGCCCTCGCCGAGGACGGCCAGGCCGCGCTGGACATGATGCTCACCGATCGCCCGGACGCACTCGTCCTCGACGTGATGATGCCGCGGGTCGACGGGCTGGAGGTCTGCCGACGGCTGCGCAGCGCGGGTGACGCGCTGCCGATCCTGGTGCTGACGGCGCGGGACGCGGTGTCCGACCGGGTCGCCGGGCTCGACGCGGGCGCCGACGACTACCTGCCCAAGCCGTTCGCGCTGGAGGAGCTGCTGGCCCGGCTGCGCGCGCTGCTGCGCAGGCGGACCCCCGAGCAGGACGACGACGGCGGGGCGAGCGCCGCGCTCACCTTCGCCGACCTGTCCCTGGACCCGGACACCCGCGAGGTCACCAGGGGCGGCCGGTCGATCAGCCTCACCCGCACCGAGTTCTCGCTGCTGGAGCTGCTGCTCGCGCACCCGCGCCGGGTGCTGACCCGCGCCCAGATCCTGGAGCAGGTCTGGGGCTACGACTTCCCGACCAGCGGCAACGCGCTGGAGGTGTACGTCGGCTACCTGCGCCGCAAGACCGAGGCCGACGGCGAGCCGCGACTGATCCACACCGTCCGCGGCGTCGGGTACGTGCTGCGGGAGTCGCCGCCGTGAGCGGGCTCCGGTCGCAGATCAGCGCGTCGCTGCGGCTGACCCCGACCGAGGAGCGGGCCGAGCGGTGGTGGCGCCGGACGCACGGCGCCGACGAGCGCGAGCGGTTCACCCTGCGCGCCCGGATCGGGATCCTGGCCGCGCTGGTCGCCGCGGCGATGGTGCTGATCGTGTCGATGGCCGCGTTCCTGGTCGTCCGGCAGAACCTCACCAGCTCGCTCGACGAGAGCCTGCGGCAGCGCGCCTACCTGGCCGCGCAGAGCGACCTGATCAACCCGCAGCTGCTGGCGACGCTGCCGCCCGCCGTCCTCGGCGCCGCCGACCTGCACATCGCGCTGCTCTACTCCTCGGGCGTCTACACCTCCGCCGATGAGTCGTCGATCCCGCCGGTCGGGGAGCCGGAGCTGGCCGTGGCCCAGGGCGGCCCGACCCAGCCCGGGCGCACCGAGTTCCTGGACGGCGTCCCGTACCGGGTGGTCGCCGTGCGCGCCGACGAGGGCCGCGCGCTCGTCATCGCCCAGCAGCTGGACACCATCACCAAGGTGGTGACCCGGATGGGGACCGCGCTGCCGCTGGTCGGGCTGGGCGGGGTGGTGCTGGCCGCGCTGGCCGGGGTCGCCGTCGCGCGGACCGGGCTGCGGCCGGTGCAGCGGCTCACCGCCGCCACCGAGCGGGTCGCCAACACCGGCGACCTGCGCCCGATCCCGGTCGCCGGGTCGGACGAGCTGGCCCGCCTCACCCAGTCGTTCAACGCGATGCTCGGGGCGCTCGCCGCCTCCCGCGAGCAGCAGCGCAGGCTCGTCGCCGACGCCGGGCACGAGCTGCGAACCCCGCTGACCTCGCTGCGCACCAACCTGGAGCTGCTCACCGCCGCCGACCGGCCGGACACCCCGGACCTGCCCGCCGACGACCGGGTGGAGCTGCTCGACGACGTCCGCGCCCAGGTCGAGGAGCTCTCCCACCTGGTCGGCGACCTGGTGGAGCTGGCCCGCGACGACGCGCCGACGATGACCACCGAAGCGCTGGAGCTGAGCGAGATCGTCGAGCGGGCGCTGGCCAGGGTGCGGCGCCGGGCCGGGGAGACCGAGTTCGACGTGCACCTGACCCGGTGGATCCTCGACGGTGACGCCAGCGCGCTGGAACGGGCCGTGCTCAACCTGCTCGACAACGCGGTGAAGTGGAGCCCGCCCGGCGGCCGGGTGCGGCTGTCGATGGTCCCGATCGCCCCGGAGTGGATCGTGATCGAGGTCGCCGACGAGGGCAACGGCATCGCCGCCGAGGACCTGCCGCACGTGTTCGACCGCTTCTACCGGGCGGACACCTCGCGGACGATGCCCGGATCCGGGCTCGGGCTCTCGATCGTGGCGCAGGCCGCGGCCCGGCACGGCGGGGAGGTGCGCGCCGGCAGCGCCCCCGAAGGCGGCGCGCTGCTGTCGATGGCGCTGCCGGGCCGGTACGTGGCGGAACCCGACAGCCCATAGCCTGGTGGGGTGACGGCCCGGTGGCGGGCCGTGCAGGCGACGTGACGGACGGTGGACGCATGGCCCAGGAGAACCCGCCCGACGAGAGCCCCGGGACGGACGGCTCGTCGGGCCCGGAGGGTTCCGCGGGCACGGCCGGCGCGACCGGCCAGGACGGGACGCGGGACCGGGCCGGCGCCGAAGGGCCCCCGGACGCCGGGGCGGACGCCGGGGCCGGTGACGGCGCGGGTGCTCCGGACGGTGACGGCGCCGCCGGCGGACCTCCCGCCGGCAGTCCAGGGAGCGGCGCCGGAACCGTGTCGGACGCCGATGCCGGTGCCGCGCGGACCGGTGCCGATCCTGTTCCGGACGAGCACGCCGGTGCTGAACGTGCGGACCACGCGGCTGCCGCGGGTGGCGCGGACTCGGACCGTGGGGATGGCGCGGGCTCGGACCGTGGGGATGGCGCGGGCGAGAACCGCGTGGCTGGCGCGCGTGACGATCGTGCGGGTGGCGCGGGCGACGGCCGTGCGGTTGGCGCGGGCGCCGATCGCGCGGGTGCGGGCTCGGACCGTGCGGGTGCGGCCGGCGAGGACCGTGCCGGCGCTGCGGCCTCGGACCGTGCCGCTGCCGTGGGTGCGGACCGCGCGGGTGTCGTGCCGGGGGACCGTGCCGGAGCTGTGCCTGCGGACCGGACCGGTGCCGCGTCCGACGAACCTGCCGGCGGTCTCCCGCCCGGCCAGCACGACCCGGACCGGACCGCCGCCACCGGCGCGGACGCGGATCCGCCGACCGACCGCTGGGAGGTCCAGGCCAACCCGTGGGCCCGCCCCGGCGCCCCGCCCCCGGAGTACCCGGGGGAGCGCTACCCGACGTACCCGGCGCCCTACGGGTCGGCGCACCATCCGGGCACGGCGGCCTACCCGGCAGACCAGCAGCCCTACCCCTATCCGACCGGGGTGGCGCAGCCGCCGCCGAGCCGGCCCCGCCGCACGATCGCGCTGATCGTCGGCGGGCTCATCCTCGCCCTCGTCGCGGGCGCGATCGGCGGGGCGATCGGCGCGGACATCTCCCGTTCGTCGGCGTCCGGCGGCGGGGTGCTCGCCGAACCGGTGCCCGAGGTCGAGTCCGATCTGCCGATGACCCCGGTCGAGACGGTCGCCGCGCGCGTCCTGCCGAGCGTGGTGCAGCTGCGCGTCGAGGGCGGCGCCGGCAACAACGGCGGCCGCGGCGAGGGCTCCGGCATGGTGATCAGCGACGACGGCCTGATCCTCACCAACAACCACGTCGTCGAGCCCGCCGCGGCCGGCGGGACGCTGCGCGCGGTCCTGCAGGACGGCCGGGTCGCCGTCGGGTCGATCGTCGGTCAGGACCCGCAGTCCGATGTGGCGTTGGTCCGGATCCAGGTGGCCGGTCTCGTGCCGGTGGAGCTCGGGAACTCCGACGGCGTCCGGGTCGGCCAGCAGGTCACCGCGGTCGGCTCGCCGCTCGGCCTGGGCGGCTCGGTGACCACCGGCATCGTGTCCGCGCTGGACCGCGCGGTGAGCGTCGGCGGCGAGGCGGGCAACGAGTCGACCGTGCTCAACGCCATCCAGACCGACGCCGCGATCAACCCGGGCAACTCCGGCGGCCCGCTCGTCGACATGGAGGGCCGGGTCGTCGGCATCAACTCGGCGATCGCGACGGCCGGCCCGGGCGGCGGCTCGATCGGCGTCGGCTTCTCGATCCCGATGAACCAGGCGCGGCGGATTGCCGACCAGCTGCGCAACGGCGGCCCGGCCACGCACGCCGTGCTCGGCGTCGAGGTCACCGACGATCCGCAGCTCGGCGGCGCGCGGATCCAGACGGTGACGCCGGGCGGCGCGGCCGAACAGGCGGGCCTGGTCCCGCAGGACCTGGTGGTGCGCCTCGGCGACCAGCGGATCTCCACCGGGACGGACCTGCAGGCCGCGGTCCGCTCCCAGCCGCCCGGGGCCTCGGTCGAGCTGCAGCTGCAGGACCGGACGGTCCAGGTGACCCTCGGCGAGCAGTGACCGGACGGGTCCGGGCGGGTGGAGCGACCGGGATCTCGTTGACGTGTGAAAGACCGACGTGATGGGCTGACGGGGTGTTCGGTGGTGCCCCGTCGAACGCGAACGGAGCGTCGTGCCGGTGCGGGTTCCCCCTCTCCGTACCGGCACGGCCTCCCCCCGGGACCGTGCCGGGCGCGGCGTTAGGGTGACGGGATGGAGATGTCGGATCCGCAGATCGGTCGTGCCCTCGTGGTGATCGTCGACGACCGGGTGAGTGCCGGTGAGCGGTCCGACGCCACCGGGCCGCTGGTGACCGAGTTGCTGGAGGAGGCGAACTTCGTCGTCGACGGCGTGGTGAGCGCCCCCGGCGACGTCGTGGCCATCCGCAGCGCGCTGAACACCGCCGTGATCGGCGGCGTCGACCTGGTGGTGACGGTGGGCGGGACCGGCGTCTCGCCGCGCGACGTCACCCCGGACGCGACGACCGGTGTCCTCGACCGGCCGGTGCCGGGCATCGCCGAGGCGATCCGCGCCTCCGGCCTGGCCGCCGGAGCGGTCGACGCCGGGGTGTCCCGCGGCGTCGTCGGCGTCTCCGGCAGCACGCTGGTGGTGAACCTGGCCGCCTCCCGCGCCGCGGTGCGCGACGGCATGGCCACCCTCACCCCGCTCGTGCCGCACGTCATCTCGGAGCTGTCCGGCCTGGACGCCTGACCTCGGCGCGTCGCACCCCTTCACCCACCGAGATGCAGCTGAGCGGGCTGCGAAGATCGACAATTGCCGCTGATCTGCATCTCGGCGGGCCAAGGGGTGCGAGGTCGCGCGGCGCGGCCCGGGCCGGGCCATGCCGCGTACCGCGCCGCGTAGGGCCATGCCGTGTAGGGCCTCCGCGCCCCGCGCTGCGTAGGGCCACATCGCGCGCCGCGCCGCGCCGCCGTGCCGCGCCGGGCCGCGCGGCGCCGCGCCGTGCTGGGCCTTGCCGCGCCCCCGCCGCCTAGGGTCGCGCCCCCGCCGCGTAGGGCCGCGCCCCGCGCCGGGCCACGCTGCGGCCGGCCGTGCCGCGCCATGCCCTGCACCGCCGCACCTCGCCCGCGCGCCCCACCGCACCACTGCGCGGGCCACCGGCACCGCGTCATGCCTCAGCAGCGCCGCTTCGCACCCCGTGACTCGTCGAGATGCAGCTGAGCGGGCCGTGAAGATCGACAATTCCCGCTGGTCTGCATCTCGGCGGGCCAAGGGGTGCGACGGGCACGCTGCGCACCGCCGCGCGGCTCACCAGGCCGCGCCGCGTCGCACTACGTACCGTGCCGAGGTGCGGCCCGACCCGCACCCCCCGGACCCGAACGGGCCCCGGCGGAATCACCGCGCAGGGCCCGTCGCTCGCTCGGATCAGCTCGCGGGAGGCGGCGGAACCGGCGGGACGCCGCCGTCCTTCCGGCCGTCCGAGGCGGGCGGCTGGGACGCGGCCGGGTTGCCGTCGGGCTTGAGCGCGTCACCACCCGGCGGTGCGGGCGGCACCGGCGGGACCCCGTCGGTGTGCGTGCCGGCCCCGGGGGCGGTCCCGGAATCGTGCCGGAGCGCCTCCTCGACCTTGCCCTTCACACTGTCGATCTGCTCGGTGTACTTGCCGCCGGTGGCCTGGTCGACCCGCTCGGCGGCCTTCCCGACCAGCGGACCGGCCTTCTCCCGGGCCTTCTCCAGGTGCGGTCCGGCCTTCTCCTTCGCCTTCTCCAGGTGCGGCGCGGCCTTCTCCAGCGCGCTCTCCGCCGCCTCGCGGGCCTTGTCCAGGAACCCCATGTCAGCCTCCCCTCCTCGTCGGGCCCGCAACGGTCGCGGGCGTGTTGCGTCACGGTCGCGTCCATGGTGGCACCGCGAGACGACCCGAGGGGGCCGTGACGGCACGCCACGGCCTCCTGCAACGGGATCGACATCTCCCCGCACGGCACCATGGACGCCATGACCGAACCAGCGGACCGGCTGCGCAGGCGGATCGAGGACATCTTCGGCGACGACCCCGTCGGCACCTCCGACGAGCGCTCCGACGGCGGCTCCGCCGAGGAGCGCGACGATCGTGACCCGGACCGCTGGTTCACCGAGAACCGCCCGCCGCACCACGGAGGCTGAGCACGATGAGCACGACGGGACCGACGGACGCGGCCTACCAGGGCGGGCCGGGCTCGCCGCTGCACGTCGACCGCGACCGCTACGGCGCGCTCGGGACCGACACCGCTCGGCGCACCCTCGTCGAGGAGTTCGAGATCCCGATCCGCTCCGGCCGGGCCTGGACCGTCCCGGCGGGGCACGTGATGCGGCTCTACACCGTGGACGGGCCGCAGGTCGGCGATCTCAACCTGTGGCACCGCGACAACCCGCGGGAACGGTTCTGGGCGGCCCGCACCCGCCAGCTGCACGCCGCGCACGTCACCCGGTTCGACCGGCTGTGGTCGACGTTGCCCTACCTGCGGCCGCTGGCGACGATCGTCGCCGACACGCTGGAGTCCTACGGCGTCGACGACGACGGCGGGCGGGTGCACGACACGCTCGGCTCCCGCTGCGATCCGTACGTGAACCGGATGCTGACCGGCGCCGACTTCGACTTCCACTGCCACTCGAACCTGGTGCGCGCGGTCGCCCCGTACGGGCTGACCGAGTTCGACGTGCACGACGTGCTCAACGTGTTCCAGTGCACCGGGCTGAACGAGCGCGACGAGTACTTCATGAAGGCCTGCCCGGCCCGGGTCGGCGACCACATCGAGCTGTTCGCCGAGGTGGACCTGCTCGCCGCGCTGTCGACCTGCCCCGGCGGGGACCTGTCGATCCCGATGTGGGGGCCGGGGGCCCGGGACCCGATCGAGGTGTGCCGGCCGATCGGGGTGGCCGTCTACGCGGTCGACGAGGAACTGCTGCGGGGATGGGAGCCACCGCCCCGGGCCGCCTACGCGGGCGCGCACGGCACCGGGCTGGTGTCCCGCCCGTACTGACCCGGCACTGACCCGGCACTGACCCGGCACTGACCCGGCACTGACCCGGCACTGACCCGGCACTGCCCCGGCGCCGACCGCACGACCGGCCACCGCGCCCGGCCAGCGCCCCCGGCCAGCGCGCCCGGCCCCGGTACCGGACCCGCAGCGGGTGACCGCACCGGCCGGGCAGGTCGTCGCATCGCCGGCTGCCCGTCCCGGCGCCGCTCATCGCAGGGTCACCGTGACCTCCCCGGCCAGGGTCGCCGCGGCGACCGCGGTGGCCTCGGCCTCGGGCAGCGCGACCAGTACCAGCGGCCCGGGCCCGGCCGGCCCGGCTGCGGCGCCCGGCCCGGACGGGGTGTCCGGCAGCACCGCGACGACGCCGGCCCGGGCCGCCAGCACCCGGGGCCCCTCCGGGCCGCCGGCGATCACGTCGACCCGGGAGCCCGGCGTGAGGAGCCCGGCGACCGCCGGATCGGCCGGGCGCACCGGTACCGCGGAGGCGCCCGGGCCGCCGGTCCGCGCGGCCAGGCCGGGACCGATCAGGCGCAGGTCGGTGATCGGCTCGCCGGCCCGGACCGGGCCGGCCGCGATCCGACCGTCCGCCTCGGCGACGGCCCGCAGCACCCCGCCCGGGGCCAGCGCAGGCGGCCACCCGGCCACCGCGACGTCGGCCGGCCCGATCGGGCCGCCCGCCGCGAGATCACGTGCGGCGACCAGGACGGGGACCCGCTCGTCGGCCGGGTCGGGGAGCAGCGCCACGACGAGCGCGGCGAGCGCCAGCAGCATCGCCAGTGCCCGGCGCAGCAGCAGCGCCCGCGCCCAGGACGGGGGCCGTGCGCGATCCCCGGCAGCACCCTGTCCCAGGGCCCGCGGGACCGCCGATCGTCGTCCATCCGTCCGCCCTCCGGTTCCGGTCACGGATCGACGGTAGGGCGGGTGGTGGGTGGTCGGCGGGCGGATTCCGGTCCTGTGGACAACCGGAACCGCCTGTGGACAACTCCCCGGATCAGGAGGTGGCGGCGGCCTTCGCGGAGGAGGATGAGGAGGAGCTCTCCGACTTCGACGACGACGACGAGGAGGACGACGACGAGGACGACGAGTCCGAGGACGACGAGTCCGAGGACGACGACGACTTCTCCGACGAGCCGGACGACGCGGCCGACGAGGAGGAGTCGGACGACGAGTCCGACGAACCGTTGCCGGTCACCGAGCCCGAGCGCGAGTCGGTCCGGTAGAAGCCGCTGCCCTTGAACACGATGCCGACCGAGGAGAAGACCTTGCGCAGCTTGCCGGCGCAGTTCGGGCACTCGGTGAGGGCGTCGTCGGAGAACGCCTGGACCGCCTCGAAGCGGTGGTCACACGCTGTGCATGCGTACTGGTAGGTCGGCACGACTTCCTCCGGGACGACGGTTTGGCACTCCGGGACTGCGAGTGCCAGCATACTCCGCGCCCGCCGGGACTCCGACCGGTCCGTCCGGCGAGGATCAGCGGCCGGACGAGACGTGCACCACTCCGTCGCCGGGGAGCACGACGAGCCCGACGGTGACGTCGTGCGGCTCGGCCGGGACCGCGTCGAGCAGCTCGCCGTCGTGCAGCAGCACCGCGACCACCGCGCCGGCGGCCACCAGCGGCAGCGTGCGGTCGTAGTAGCCGCCGCCGCGACCGAGCCGCCGCCCGCTCCGGTCGACGGCCAGCGCCGGGACCAGGACCAGCCCTGCGGTGGCCACCGCGGCCGTGCCGAGCCGCGGCCCGGCCGGCTGCCGGGTCCCGAACAGGCCGTCGACCAGCCCGTCCGGACCGGTGTAGCGGGCCCAGTCCAGCGGACCGGGCTCGGCGGGCACGACCGGTACGACGACGTCGTGCCCGGCGTCGAGCAGCACGTCCGGCAGTGCCGGCACCGCGCCGGCCGCGGCGCCGGGCTCGCCGCCGATCGGCAGATAGCAGTGCACCGGCCCGGGCGTGTCCGATGCGAGCGAGATCACATGCCGGCTCAGCGCCGCGGTCGCCGCGGCCCGCTCCCCGGGTGGCCGCCCGGTGCGTGCGGCCAGCAGTCCGCGTCGCAGCGTCCGCTTGCCGTCACCGGGTCGCCCGCCCTGATCAGGGGACGATCCGTCGGTTGTCTCCGCGCGAGCCGTCACGGCCCCAGGGTAGGGCTGTGGCTAGGCTCGCCGACCATGAGCGCGCAGACCACCAGTACGGCCGGGGCGTTCCGCACCGCCGTGGTCCCCGCGGCCGGCCTCGGAACGCGGTTCCTGCCGACCACGAAGGCGGTGCCGAAGGAGCTGCTCCCCGTCGTCGACACCCCGGGCATCGAGCTCGTCGCCGCCGAGGCGGCGCAGGCGGGGGCCGAGCGGTTGCTGATCGTCACCTCACCGGGCAAGGACTCGGTCGCCGCGTACTTCCGCGAGGACGACGAGCTGGTCAAGACCCTGGAGGGGCGCGGCAAGAGCGAGCTGGCCGAACGGGTCCGCCGCGCTCCCGGGCTGCTCGAGGTCGAGTCGGTGTACCAGCACGAACCGAAGGGGCTCGGGCACGCCGTCGCCCAGGCCGGCCCGGTGCTGGCCGACGACGAGCAGGCCGTCGCCGTGCTGCTGCCCGACGACCTGGTCCTGCCCACCGGGGTACTGGCCACGATGGCGGCGGTCCGGGCCGAGCACGGCGGCAGCGTGCTGTGCGCGGTCGACGTGCCGCGCTCGGAGATCTCCGCGTACGGCGTGTTCGAGGTCTCCGAGACCGCCGACGACGACGTCAAGCGGGTGCACGGCATGGTCGAGAAGCCCTCGGCCGACGAGGCACCCTCCACCTTCGCCGCGGCCGGCCGCTACCTGCTGGACCGCGCCGTGTTCGACGCGCTCGACCGGATCACCCCCGGCGCGGGCGGCGAGCTGCAGCTGACCGACGCCGTCGCCCTGCTGATCTCGGAGGGGCATCCGGTGCACGTGGTCGTGCACCGCGGCGGGCGGCACGACCTGGGCAACCCGGCCGGGTACGCGCGTGCCTACGTCGACTTCATGCTGGCGCACCCGGAGTACGGCGAGAGCCTGCGCGGCTGGCTGACCGACCGACTGAAGGACTGAGCCGAGTGCGCACGGTCGAGGAGCACCTCACCCGGATCCTGGACGTGGCCGTGCGGCCCGCCCCGGTGCGGGTCGCGATCGCCGACGCGCAGGGACTGCGCAGCGCCGAGGAGGTCGTCACCGGGCGTCCGCTCCCGGTGTTCGACCAGGCGGCGATCGACGGCTACGCGGTGCGCAGCGTCGACGTGGCCGGAGCGACCGAGGCGAGCCCGGTGACGGTCCCGGTGGTCGGCGAGATCGCCGCCGGGTCCCGGCAGCCGCTGCGGCTGCAGCCCGGCCAGGCCGTCCGGGTCGCGGCCGGGGCGCCGCTGCCCACCCTCGCCGACGCCGTCGCACCGGTCGCCTGGACCGACGCCGGTGCGGCCCGGCTGACCGTGCGCCGCGGGGTGCCGTCGGCCGGGTTCGTCCGCCGGGTCGGCGAGGACGTGCAGTCCGGTGACGTCGCCGTCCGCGAGGGTGACGTCGTCGGCTCCGCCCAGGTCGCGATGCTGGCCGCCGCCGGGCGGGACAAGCTGCTGGTGCACCCGCGGCCGCGGGTGTCGATCGTGTCGGTCGGCGACGAGCTGGTCGAGGTGAGCCGGTCGGCGTCGTCCGGTCAGGTCGCCGACGTCTGCTCGCACGCGCTCACCGCGGCGGCCCGAGAGGCCGGCGCGGAGACGAACCGGGCCCGGATGGTCGGCGGCAGCGGCGCCGAGATCCGCGGCGCGGTCGAGGACCTGCTGCCCGCGAGCGAGATCATCGTGGTGTGCGGTGCCGGTGGTGGCAACGCCGCCGCCGAGGCGCGCAGCGCGCTCGCCGATCTCGGCGGGATCGACGACACCCGGATCGCGGTGCACCCGGGATCCGCACAGGGGTACGGGCGGCTCGGTCCGGACGCGGTGCCGGTGTTCCTGTTCCCGCCGCACCCGGCGACCGCGCTGGTGCTGTTCGAGGTGTTCGTCCGGCCGCTGGTCCGGCTCGCGCTGGGCCAGGAGGCGCGCCGCCGCACCTGGACGGCGCGGCTGACCTCGCCGCTGGTCTCGCCGGCCGGGCGACGGTCCTACGTCCCGGCCAGGCTGCTGCGCGACGACGCCGGCGGGGAGCTGCTCGCCCAGCCGCTCGGCGGATCGGGCAACCACCTGCTCGCCGTGCTCGCCGAGGTCAACGCGCTGGCCGTCGTCCCGGAGGACGTCACCGAGCTGACGGTGGGGGAGCAGGTCGAGCTCGTGCCCCGCGGCCGCGGCTGAGCCGGTGCCACCCACGGCGGTGCCGGAGCCTCCCGGCAGCCACCCCGGCTGGCCCGCCCGGCTCGGCCCGCTGCGGGTGCGCGACCACGAGGTCCGGCTGCGCCCAGTGCGGTTGCGCGACGGCGGCGAGTGGGCCCGGATCCGGCTGCGCGACGAGGCGTACCTGCGCCCCTGGGAGCCCACCACGCACGGCGGCTGGGCGCGCCGGAACTCGGCCGTCGAGTGGCCGGGGCGCTGGTACCTGCTGCGCGCGGCGGCCCGCCGGGGCCTGTCGCTGCCGTTCGCGATCGTCGTCGACGGCGCGCTGGCCGGGCACGTGATGGTCGGCAACATCGTGCGCGAGCCGCTGCTCTCGGCCTACGTCGGTTACTGGTGCGACTCCCGGTTCGCCCGCCGGGGGATCACGACGGCGGCGGTGGCGATGGTGCTCGACCACTGCTTCGGGCCGGTCCGGCTGCACCGGGTGGAGGCGACCGTCCGGCCGGAGAACGCGGCCAGCATCGCGGTGCTGTGCAAGCTCGGCTTCCGGCGCGAGGGGCTGCTGCTGCGCTATCTCGACGTCGACGGCGGCTGGCGGGACCACTACGCCTACGCCCTGACCGCCGAGGAGCGCCCGGTCGGTGGTTTCGCGGCGAAACTGATCCGGGACGGCCGGGCGTCCCGCGCCTGATCGGTCACCCTCCGGAGTCACTGGAGTACCGCTCGTCCCTCGCGTCGTGCCGTCCGTCCGGGGGACCACGGCGCGTCGCGGCCGGGGCCGGGACCGTTCGCCGATTACGGTGATCGTCGGTGGACGGGATCGGGGCCCGGCCATCGGGTGGACTGCGCCGGTCGGGGAGGAGGCAGCCCGTGCCCAGCTCTCTGATCTTCGTGGGTCTGGTCGTGCTGTGGCTGCTCATCCTGGTGCCGACCGTCGCCCGTCGTCAGCAGGAGGTGGCCCGGCTCAGTCCGGCGCTGCTGTCCGGTCGGGTGCTGGAACGCCCGATGCGGCATCGATACCCGGAGGTACTGGTGATGGAGCGATCCGGTCCGAGCACCGTGGGCGAGCTGGTGCAGAGCCGGGACGACGTTCCCGGCCCGCCCGCCGACGGCCGTGACGGCGGTCACGAGAACTACGACGACTACGACGAGGGACTCGACGCGGAGATCGACGACGACGGTCGCGTGCACGGCCTGGAGGACGACCACCTCGGGACCGGGTACGACGATCGCGCCGGGCACGACCCGTACGACGCCCCGTACGGAGATCCGGGCGACGTCACCGACGACGCCGCGGAGACCGGCGTGCACGGCGGCCGTGCCGCGGACCGGGAGCGCGACCCCCGGACCGCAGAGCCGGCCGCCGTCGGTCACGACGGTGACCCGGGTGACCCTGGTGACCCGGATGACACCGATCGCGTCGAGGACCGGTTCGACGGCGACGATGCCGACACCGATCACGACGAGATACTCGAACCGGACGGAACCGGGTATCCGGACGACGCGGACCACAATCGGCCCCTGTCCCGGTACCGGCCCGGCCGCGGCGGGTTCGATCCCGAGGCCGCCGCGGCGGCCGCACACGCCAAGTACGCGTTCCGTCAGCGCGTCGTGCTCGCCCTGCTCGTGCTGCTGGTCGCCGCCGGCGCGACCGCGCTGCTGGTGTCCACCGTGTTCTGGTGGGGCGCCGGCGTGCTCGGGGCCGGCCTGGTCGGCTACCTGACCTACCTGCGCCGCCAGGTCCGGATCGAGGAGGCCATCCGGGCCCGCCGGGCGGCCCGGCTCGCCGCACCCCGGCCGGCCACCGCCGATGATCCGCACCGTCCCGCCACCGACGACGGGCACCGGGACGACGAGTACCGAGCCGACGAGCACCGGGACGAGGCCACCACCGGCCAGCAGTCCGAGACCGCCGAGGACGACACCGACTGGACCGCCGACGACGGCGAACCCACCCGGGTGCGCGGGACCGGGCAGCCGCTCGGGGTCCTCCCGGCCCGCCGGCGCACCGTCGACGGCCCGGCCTGCACCGAGCACGAGTCGTCGCTCCCGCGGCTGGCCGCGGCCCCGCCGCCGCCGGTCCCGGACGGCACGTCGCTGGTCGACGTGGACGCCGAGGAGGAGCCGGACGTGCTCGGGGAGCTGACCCCGCACCGGCGTGCAGCGGGCGAATAGGGGTCTGTTAGTGTCCTCCAGGTCAGCCCGCGAGGGCGGGCCGCGGGGCTGTAGCGCAGTTGGTAGCGCGTCTCGTTCGCATCGAGAAGGTCAGGGGTTCGATTCCCCTCAGCTCCACCCTAGGGGTCTTACTAGAACACGGCACCGAAACAACGCCACGTAGTAGGACCTGAAGACCCTTGGTAGCCACGGGGCCGCCTCCCTTTTGGGAGGCGGCCCTTTTGGCATTTCGGGGTCGGGTGTCGGTTCGTGGCTCCGGCACGGTCACGTCGGTGGTCTGCCAGTCGCTCTGGACGGCGTGCAGATGTGCGAAGGGCTCTCGGAGGCTGTGGTCGGCGATCTGGTCGTCATCGACGTAGATGCTGTGGAAGATCGCTTGGTTGAGCATGCGGCGTTGCTGTTCGTCGCAGCGGCGGTAGAGCTCTTGGGGGTTCTCCAGCAAGGTGAGCGCGGCTTCGATGAGCCGGGCGCTGTCGGAGAGGTTCTCGGTCGTGGTGGTGAGGCGTTCGCCGAGGCGTCGTCGCTGGCGGGCGATCTCGCGGAGCTTGGTCTTGATCTTGTCCTGCCCGATGGTGGAGTCGGCCGCCAGTTCGATGAGGTTCTCTTCGCGGGTGTCCAGCGCCTGCAACTCGGTGGTGAGTTGTTTGTGGAGCAGTCGCTCGGACGCTTCTTGCTCGTCGATGGTGCGGGCGACTTCGGCGCGGACGGTGGCGACGAACTTGGCGCTGAAGCGGATCGTGGCGTAGTGGTTTTCCACGGCGTCTTCGATAAGGGCGACGTTGATGTGCGGTGCTTCACAGCTGCCGTTCTGCTTGTTGCGGCAGAAGAAGTAGGTGTATTCGCTGCCTCGGGAGTTGACGGTGTGCTGGACGATCAGCCGCTGGGTGATGCCCGCTCGTTTGCAGCGTCCGCAGAACAACGAGCCCTTGAGGTAGTGGGGGTGCTCGCGGCGGCGTTCTCCTGCCGTGGAGCGGGATTCGAGGAGATCCTGGACGCGATCGAACAGGTCCTCGTCGATGAGTGGCTCGTGCCGGCCTTGGACCTCCTCGCCATCGACCTCTACGTATCCGAGGTAGTAGCGGTCTCGCAGCATCATGGAGAGCTTGTTGATCGAGACTTGCTTGGCGGGATGGCGACCGGTGGGCCGGGTGCGCAGGCCGCGATCGTAGAGCTCGTCGGACAGGTCTTCCAACGAGTAGTCACCGGTGACGTAGAGCTCGAAAGCAAGCTGGACAAAGGGCGCGCGTTCGGGGTCGACGGCGATGGTGCGGATTTCGCGGCCGTCGAACCGGTCTCGGACGTTGAGGTAGCCCAGCGGCGCGCGGCCGATCGTGCCGCCATTCTTGGCTTTCTGCTTCATCTTGTACGCGATGTCCGCGCCGGACTCCCGCGACTGATACTCGTTGAAGGTGGCCAGGATGCCGTGCATGAGCTGACCGACCGGCGAGTCGTCGATGGACTCGGTGGCCGACACGAGGGTGACCCCGCGCTTACGGAGATCGGCCATGACGATGGCGTCGTCGAGCCGGTTCCGCGCCATCCGGGACAGCTTGTAGACGATGATGTAGTCGACGTCGCCCGCGTTGCGAACTCGCGTGAGCATCCGCTGGAACTCGACTCGCTTCGACATCTCGGTCGCTGTGCGACCAGGCTCGACGTATTCATCAATGATCGTCAAGCCGAGTTGCTCGGCTTTGCGCTGGCATTTGACGCGCTGGGCGGGTATCGAGATACCTTCGGGGTCGTAGTCGTTCTTGACCTGGCCAGCCGATGACACCCGCAGATAGATCACTGCCCGGCTTCCCGGCTCCACCGCTTCGGCGACCGTCGATAGGACGGCAGGGAGAGCGTCATCCCCGAGCAGTTCGTCGACGAGATCGTCGTATGCACTGGTCATCGCGCGCTCGTCTCGGTCGCCGAGTGCTCGGGCTCGATGAACACGTCAACGAGGTGCAGGCCGAGCTCTTCGATAAGGCGTTGGCACGCCGCGCGCTGCGCGTCCAGGGAGGCAGCCGTGGCCGGGGCGTCTGATGCCATACGCCGGTAGGTGACGACCCGAAGCTTCGGCTCCGCTGCGGTCGAGGCCGCCGATAGCGTTGCGGAGAAAACACCTTTGCACCAGTTTCCGGAAGGTTCTGCGTTCGCGCCCGTCATCCCACGCTCTTCTCGTCTATTTCGGAATGGAGATCGCCACAAAATGGCTGCCGCTCGAAAGTCGGCGTCTCCTTTTTCAATTCAAATATTACCTCGATGTGCCGTGATTCTTTACGCCGCTTCCGAATGGTCGATTTGCTGCTCTTCCGATGCAACGTTTGATTCTTGCGTACCGAACGAGTCGTTTTCGGGCGCGTCTTCGTCTTGCCTTGCTGTTGTTGCGAGACTCACGATGACTTTTGCGAGCTTGCGAATGTCAGGCGGATCGTGACGAATGCCTCGGATCGCAACGCCCCCAGAATTGGCGGGATGGCGTTTTCTCTGCCTTCTCTTTCTCTGCGGAGTCATAGGTCACCCGACCCGGAACGGGAGGCCACGTCGTCGGCCGGGCGCACTCGTTGTCCGCTGGTGGGGGCTCCGGACGGGGCCATCTCCGGTCGGCAGCGACCGCGTAGGCGAGCCCTCGGCTCGTGGTGACGAGTGGTCAGCCCGGAGCCTGTGGGCCGGGGCTGGCCGGACCGCCACGAACGCCTGCTGGACTGGCGGAACGGGGTAGCCCTCCCGCCGGAGTTCATCGTCGACTTCCCGCTGCAGTGCGGTGATGGCTTCGATCGTCAACCCGTCCGGGTAGTGGTTCGTGGCCATCACGCGGCCCGCCGTTGGTCGGGCGGCAGCGCATTCGCGGAGAAGTCGTTGGCCCCGGCCGAGGCGGGGACACCCCACCAGCGCCGGTCGGCGGCGGCGAACTCCTCGGCGGTCACCAGCGGCGGGTGCACCCACACCTCCGACCAGACCCAGTCAGCTTGCGGAGTCGGCTTTCCGTGGTGGGTGCGCCCCCAGACCTGGCGGCCGAGGTACTTCGGGTTACGCAGGATCGCCCGCACAATCGCCACCGTCCACACGCCTGGCTCGCCTGTCTCGGGGTCCAACGGCGCGGGGTAGCGGGACGCGGCGAGTCGGCGACGGATCTCCGTGGTGGACAAGCGATCCTCGCCCCTCCACACGAAAATCATCCGCACCGTGGACGCTTCGACCGGTTCGATCTGCAGCCGAGTGCGCCAGCGCGCTCGTCGGCCCGCCGGAGTGACCCGGACCCGCCGAGCGCGATAGCCATAAGGCACGTCTCCGGTGTTGAAACCGGCGCGAACCAATTCCTCGGACACGGTGCGGGCCGCAACAAGGTTCGCGGCGTGGTAGTCGCGCAGGACGTGCTGCCGCACGCGCCACGACGGCGTGACCTCACCGGTGTCCGGCTCCGTCGCCGACCCGAACAGCCGGGCGCCCATCGCTGTGAGGCGCTGCCCGAAAGTCTGGCGGCCGGCGGTCGCAGCCCAACGCGGAATGCGGTCGCCGGACTCATCCTGCGCGGTGGTGTTCGAAGGCATGGCGGTTCTCCAATTCCGTGAAGGGCTATGAGGCGCGCGAGTTCTGCGTGCGAGCGGCCGTCCGGCCTCCGGCCTGGCGCGGACGCGGCGAGCCAGGGCGGGTGCGTCCGGTTCTCTGGCCGCCTGCTCGCGGTCCCTTGCCGCGCGCGGAAGTCGGCCCGCGGTCGGACTGATGGCCGGGTTCTTCGGCGCGCAAGGAGGTCAGAAGCCTGGTGTGCCAAGCCAGCGCGAAGCGCAGGCAGTTGGATTCGCTGCGGTGGCTGGGCGTGCAGCCGGGCACATACCTGCCCCGGAAACTCCAGGCCGCCGAGTCACTGCTGGAGATCGCGTCGGCATAGCGCCCCAGCCCGAGCACCTTCGCTCCGAAAGCGTGCAAGCGGTACCCGCGAGCCGACAGCGACCGCATGATCTGCTCGACTTCAGCGGTGTGCTGGCGTCGGCACACACTGCCCACCCCGACCAGCGGCAGTGCGGCGAGATCGACGCCGTGTCGTTCGTAGAAGTCCGCGCACCGGTTGTAGTCCGCAATGGACTGGCCTTGCAGTACGGGGATGATCGGCAACTCGGGGGCGAGATCACGCAGCCGCAGGTAGTTCGCGACCGTGCGGTGCTGATGGACGCGCACCGTCGCACCGGTGCGTGCCAAGACATGAGCCTCCGTCATGTGGTCCATTGGCGCGGCCCACGCGAGGTTGCTGATCTCGGTGGCGTAGCGGCGAAGCGCCGCGACGTAGCCGCGTTCGTCGATGCGCCACCTGCCGTGCATCGACAACTCCGTGAAGCCTCCGGAGTCGCACGCCCACGGCGCGCTCGCGCGCGGAAGGCTGCGCCGATCGGCCAGCCTGCGGTGGGAGACCAACAGTGGGACACCGAGATCGCGGGCGAGCCAGGACGGCTGATGGGTCCCAAGGAAGAACCTCATCGTGACACCGCCCGCCGAGCGGTATTCGCGAGCAGCAACACCGCAACGGTGAGCGCGGTCGCGACCGCCTTGCCGAGGATCTGACCGGGCACTGCGGCGAAGGACCCGAACGCCAGCGGCACGAACAGCACGCTGTCGCTCACCAGCCCGACGACGTTCGAGCCGACGACCGCGCCCAGCCGCGACCGGCCCCGAATCCGGCCGTAGATGACCGAGTCGACGCACTCGGACACGGCGAACGCGACAACGCTCGCGACGGCGATCTGCGGTGAGGCCAACGACCAGGACAGCCACGCCCCCACCACGATCGCGGCGAGAACGCCCGACGTGCCCAGGGTCTCGTGCAGCAGGTCTCGCAGCGTCAGCGTCACCCCGGCCCACAGCGTGCCGGCGGGCACGATCAGCGAGATGACGAGCAGAGCCGACCAGTGCGTGGAGGCCCAGTTCGCCATCACCACCGAGCCGACGTAGGCGGCCGACACCGCCAGACCCGCCCAGACGAGCCCGTGCCCCGCCGTCGCGGGCGAGCGCGGCAGCCCGGTCATGCCGCACGCTCCACAGTGACCGGTGCGCCGGACCGGCACGACCACGGCGAGCAGCCGTCGGGATCGTCCTCCTCCACCGCCTTGGTGGAGACCAGCCGCAGGTGCCGCTTTCCGAGAGCGGGCGGGTCGAGGTCGACTTCGCCGAGTGGTCGACAAGACCGGTGCAAGAAGTACTGCCCGCGCAATTGCTGACCTTGAGTCGTGGCGTGCGGGTAGCCGTCGCGGATGGCTTTGTCGAACTCGACCGCCTCGGCCCAGCCGTCGGGGTCGTTGTCGCGCAGCCAGCGCCAGCCCGCGTTGCCGTGGAATGGGCACCCGACGCAGGCGCTTTTCACCGTCTCGCCGAACCCGCGCTCGGCGAGATAGTCGGCGCACCGCGTGCGGTCCCAGCCGAGGTCGATCAGCGGGAAGACGTTGCGCAGGTAGCGCACGCCCGAGTCCTTCGCGCGGGTGAACTCGTCGGTGCTGATGCCGATGGCCTGCTCGACGTACACCCCGCGCGGCACCCGTCGTGGATGCGGGTAGCCGAGCAGTTCGCGTGCCGTCTTCTTCAGCGGCGAAATTTTGTACTCGCTAGTACATTGCCTACGCGCCAAGCCACGGCTGCCGTCGGGGTTGAGGACATGCAGTGGCATCGACACGAACCGGTGGGCCGGGTCGAGCGCGTCGTCGCGGATGTTGCCCGCCGACACCGTGCGCACCGGAATGCCGAACTTCGCCGCGTGCGCACGGAGCCGGGCGAGGTTCGCGTACACCGCGCGTGGTTCCCAGCCGGTGTCAGCAAACAGCGCGACATCGAAGCGCGGGATCACGCCCTCGCAGGCCAGCAGCAGGACGGCGCTGCTCTGGACTCCGGCGCCGAGCGAGAGGCATCGCAAGACCGGACCGGCGTCGTGAACGGAGGCTGGATTGGTCATGCCGCGTTCGCCTCCTCCGCATATCCGGAGGGCTCGGTGGAACCGGCGCCGAGGAGCGCGGCGAGGTCGGCGAGCAGCAACCCGACGGCATACGTGGCCTGCTGCGGAACGACGCCGTTGCCCAACGCACGAAGTTGCGCGGTGCGCGGCAGCGGGAGTCCCGTTACCCAGCCCGGCTCGAGCCCTTGGAGCCATTCGACGAAGGCCGGGGCCAGCACGGGGCGCCCATGGACGCCCGGTTGCGTGGGGAACGGTGCGGGTCGCCCGAGCACCTGTTCCCAGCGCCGCACGGCCGGCGCGTAGTCGCCCCAGTCCACCTCGGGATGCACCGATGCTGGCGAGGCGAGATCCGGGTCGGCGACGGCTACGAGATGCCGCCGTCGGCGTCCGGTGCGAGCAGCCGCATGATCGCCGACGGAAGCATCAGGTCGCCCTTCGACCCCCGCTGCGCCGGGCAGCCCTTCGTCCCGTCGGTCGCCCGAGGCGTCGGCAGGAACGCCTCGGGGTCGACCAGCGGAAGCACCTGCTGCGACAACGGCGGCCGGAAACCCGCACCCGCCCGGCGACCCGCCGTGCCGGTGTCCGACGCCCTCGGCGTCGGCAGCAGCCGCGCCTCGTCGGGCAGCGACGGACCACCACCCTGCGTCCTGTGAGTGCAGTTCTTCGCATCCGAGGCGGTCGGCGTAGGCAGCAGCTTCATCACCGCGTCCACCGCGTCGTGCAGATTCACTTGATGCCCACCAGCTCGACGCCGCACCGGGTCCGCCGGACCTCGGTTGTCGCCGTCGCGGGCCTGCGGGGTCGGCAGCATCCGGGGAGGCAACGGGGCGGGGCCAGGCGAGCAGGAACACCCGTTCTCTGCGGTGTGCCGCGCCGATGTCGGCGGCGCGGACGCTACGCCAGAGCGCGTCATACCCCGCTTCGGCCAAGTCGCCGAGTACACGGTGGAGACCTCCGTTGCGCCAGCGAAGCGCGGCGACGTTCTCCACGACGAGCAGCGCGGGTCGTAGTACGCGAACGCCCGCCACGATGTCTGTCCACAGTCCACTGCGGTGGCCCTTCTCGATACCCACGCGCCGCCCGGCGGCGGAGATGTCCTGACACGGGAACCCGGCCGTGAGCACGTCGACCGGTTCGACGTTTGTCCAGTCGATGGCGCGGACGTCGCCGAGGTTGGGGATGCCCGGCAACCGGGCGGCGAGGATCGCGGAGATGTGCGGGTCGGGGTCGGCGCACCAGGCGAGGCGGCCTCCGCCGAGGGCGGCGAGCACCCCGAGGTCCAGTCCGCCGTAGCCGGTGCAGACCGACCCGACAACCGGTCCCGGAACGTCGGTTTCCCGCCACGTCTGAGAGGTGGCCGCCCGCACCGCCCCCGCCGCCGTCGTGGTGACGGCGACGGGGGCGGGGGCGGGGGCGGAGTCGCGCCCCGACCGAGCTCGGGTGCGGTGTGGCCGGGTGGTCATGCCGCCCAGCTCTCTGACACACCCGACTCGCCCCTCAGGTTCTCGGTGTGTCGTGCTCGGCTGGTGAGGAACTGTCGCGAATCCTGACGGTCCGTCGAGATTCCTGAACCCGCCGAGCGGCGCAGGGCCGTGCGGAAAATCAGCACATCCTCGTGGCTGATGAGGTGCAGCGGCAGCCCGGCTTCGCGCTGTTTGCGGATGAAGTCGCGCTGGAAGAAGCTGCCACGCGCAACGAGGTCGTGCTCGGCGGCCCGCGCCAGCAGCGCAACGCAGCGCTCGACCGGGATCAGACCGGCGTGCAGACCGCACGCCAGGATCTGCGAGGGCAGGTCGATCAGCTCGGCGTGTTCGCGCCAGGGCCGGATGGTGATGGCGATGTGCCCGCCCGGCCGCAGATAGGTGGTGAGTCCGGCGAGGATGCGGGTGAACCCGGCCAGCAACCGGTGGTGCCCGATGTTGGCGAGGTTGCCGCGGTCGAGGGTGTTGCCGTAGAGGTGGTGGTACTTCTGCACCCCCGCGCCCGGCGCGACCGACACCTGCCCGTGCGTGGACGGCCCGTACGGCGGCGAGGTGACCACGAGCGCGGCCTGCCCGACGTACTCCGGCGGTAGCAGCGACGCGATCTGGCGGGCGTCACCGTGGAACACCCGGCCCTCGTGCTGCACCCCAGCGTCGTGGGCGAGCGCGAGGTTGGCGCGGGCGACATCGACCCAGTGCGGCTCGTACTCGATGCCGACCGCGCGGCGCCCAGCGTGCAGTGCCTCGACGAGGGTGGTGCCGATGCCGCACATCGGGTCGAGAACCAGGTCGCCCGGCTCGGTGTAGTGGGCGATCGCGTGCGCGGCCACGGCCGGGAGCATCTTCGCCGGATGCGCGGTCGACTCGGGCGTGTAGCGGCCCTTGCGCTGGGCCGCCGGTGAGGTCTGCGCGGTCGTCCACACCGACACCGCAACGTCTCCCACCGAGTTGGCGGCGACCCGCTCGGACGGCGTACCTGTGGTGCCGTCGAGGCCGTCGATGAGCGCGCGCGGGACGAGCTGAGTCGGCCCGTCCACCGGGCTCTCCGCACGGGCCGGGGCCGGGCTGGGGCCGGTATCGGACAGGGCGCGCGGGAAGCGGTCGTCGGCCACGGTCGTGCCTTCCTGGCGGTGGTCTTCGGGCTGGGCAGGATTCGACATCTGGCCGTGGTTCATCGGATGACTCCGCTCTCGAGCGCCGCGTCCGCCGGGCTCAGACGAGGCGGCTCGTAGTCGTGCGGCTGAGCGAAGACGAGGACGTCGGAGTGGATGCGCCGATGCGGTGCGGGCAGCCCGCGCACGGCCGCGCGGTGTCGAGCGCGCGCCTCGTTCTCGGCCGCCGGGCCGCTGGGCTCGGTGAGGGATTCGGCGGCGAACCGGCCGTGGCGCACCGGGGCGTGCAGGGCGACGATGTGCTGGAGGTAGAGCAGGTCGGCGTTCTGCGCTGAGGCCACGACCGCGCCGGTCGGGTCGATCAGCTCACCAGCGGGCCAGTCACAGTGGGTGAGCACGACGAGGATCCCGCCGACCCGCAGCAGCCGGGCCGCGACCAACGCCACGAGGTCGCTGGACTGGTCGCCGCCGTGCTCGGGGCGCAGGCTCGTGATGATCAGGTCGGTGTCGGCCGGCGCGTCCTCGGCACCGTCGAAGACCCCGTCGCCGAGGTCCGACCGCGCCGGCGAGAAGAACGTCACTGCCGAGCGATCGGAGTCGCCGACAAGGTCGGCCCAAAACGGTCGCGCACCCGGACCGGTGGCGGTCGGGTCCGCCGCGACGCGCTCCACGCGGCCGGTCCGGTTGAGCTCCTCGACGGCGGCGAGCGCGTCGGCCAGCGCGTGGTCGGGCTCGGTTGCCGGGGCGTGGTCGATCACCCCGTCCGCGCCGACCGGTGCGAGCGGCGCACGGCCGTCGGAGGTCGGCCAGGGCAGGAATGCGACCCGTCCGCCGGGCTCGCTGAACGAGCTGACGATCTTGCTGACGATCGGTTCCGGCCAGGCCGTGTCGAGGTCGATCGGCGCCGGGCCAGCCGTCCAGACCGTCGCCGGGGTGGGCGTCGCCGTGGACCCCCGCGACCGGGAGCGGGTGCTCGCGGAACCGGGCTTGGCGGGACTGACCCTGGTGGTGGTCGACGCGGTCGGATAGGGGCGGCGATCCCCGCCGCGGCGGGGATCGGAGCGGGTGCTCGCCGGGCGGGCGCTGTCACCGCGCCGCTTCGGTCCGCGGCTCGCGGAGTGGTCGGACTGGGTCATGGAATCCTCGCAGAACCTTTGGGGTTGCGCGCCGCGATACGTGGCGCCCTGTGACACCCCCCAACTCCGAAAAACGACCCGCTTTTCCAGGGCTGTTACCGAATCTTTATCGGCAATGTTTTGCTGCCATTCGGGGTCAAAGAATGTGCATGAGGCTCGCGCGCGTGTGCCCGCGTAGGGCTTGTGTCGAGCTATCCGCCGAGCGGGACCACAATTTTCCGGCGATCTCAAGGCGCGAGAGCAGTCCGGGCCGCACCACGGCCCGATCCTCACCCCGTGGGCTATTACCAAAACGCCACCAAAACGCCACCAAACCAGAGTTACCGCAGTTCGGGGTCTATTACCGGCGATCATCAAATGATCTTGTCCGACCTTCGAGACGAGTGCGTATCCAGGGCTTAGATGATCTTGGTGGCGGCCGAAGGTGGCCAGTCAAGATCATCGGTGGCGCTTTGGAGGCCATTTGGTGGCGGTTTCGTGGCGTTTTGGTGGACCTGATTTGGCTTCCTTGCCTGGTCACTGTTTCTCGGACCACGCAAAGGAGCCGACATGGCCCCGAATCGCATATTCCGCCGTACGTCTTTTGAGCGTGACTCGCTTCCGCTGGATTCCGCGCGGACGGCGTTCGAGTGGTTGGTCACCGGGCCGAGCCCGGTCTCGATCGAGGGCTGGCTTTTCCCCGGCCTGCCCCGTCGGCGGGTGCCCCTGGACGAGCTGCGGGACCTGCTGCTCGACGCCAATCTTCCGATGTCCACCGTGGACCCGATCTGGGTCCACCTGGTCACCCGTTCTCGCGACGAGGGCGGCACCTGGACCGTGGCGTGCGTCGGGGTCGCGCTGCCCGCGCTGTTCTCTATTGCCGCCGAGTTGTCCGCGCCGTACGCCGACGACCACCGCGACATCCACGCCGCGATCCTGACCGGCTTCCTGTCCGAGCTGGCGAGCATCGATCTCGCCAAGCCGTGGGTCATGTGGCGGCTGCGCTGCGCCGGATTGCGCGCGGGACACCTGTTCATCCGCGACGCGCTCGACCGCCCGATGCCCACCGATGAGGACTTCCACTCCAGCGAGCCGACCCCGCCGTGGGGGCACCCGGACTTCGTCCTCGCTCGCGCCGTCGCCGATGGGGCGATCACCGGCGACGAGGCCGAACTGATCGGCTCCACCCGCCTCGAGGACTACACGCTCACCGCCGCCGCGGCCGACCGCGGCGTCAAGGTCACCGCCCTGCACTGGGTCCGCAGCCAGGCCGAAGCACGCCTGCTCGCCTGGCTCACCGACCAGGCCCCGCACGACGACCCCGCCGACCGCCGCGAGCGCGACGTGGAGATCCGCGCGGTGAACGCGACGGCCATCACCGCCGCCGCGAGTGACGCCAGCCGTGCCTCGCGCCGACCGACCCGAAAGTCACGCACGGTGACCAGGATCGGCGGAAAGTCGTTGGTCACGGTTCGGTCACACGCCTGGAAAAAGGCCCCCGAATCCGGAGTCGAGGGCTGCGGGAGGACCCCAGCCGCTCCCGCGCACACCACCTCGCTCGACCGCTCGACCGGAACGCCCCGGCAGCTGTCGAGCACGACTCCGGAGGTGCCGCGATGCGCCTGACCCATTCGCCCGTCCACCGCCGGCCAGACCGTCGTAGCAGCGACCGTCGGCCTCGCCGTGGACCCGTCATTCTCTCGCTCGGAGCGGCTCGCCGAGCCCGCCGGGCTACCTGCTGCACCTCACGGCCGACCACTCCCACGTCCACCACACCTCGGATGTCTTCCCTGTCGGCCGGCTGCCGTCGGACCACGCTTCGGCGGAACCTCGCGCTGCTCACCGGCGTGGCCGTCGTCGCGCTGTTCGTGCCTGTCTCGACCGCGCACGCGGACACCGTGGTGGTCGCCCTGGCCGGATCTGTTGATCAGGTTCTGACCAACATCCGCAACTGGGTGATGGGCATTTTGGCGGGGCTCGCGACCGTCTTTTTGTCCATCGGCGGGGTCCGCCGTGTGATGGGCGGCGGCGATCCCGGCGAGCAGGAGAAGGCCAAGGAGTGCTTCAAAGCCGCCGCGATCGGCTACGGCCTGGCCGCGCTCGCACCCCTGGTCGTCACCGTGCTCCAGGGCATCGTGGGGGCCTGAGCCATGTCCACGACCAGGCCCGCCCGTCGTCGGACATCGGCCGCTCCGACCGTCCACAGCCTGCGCTCCGACGAGCTCGCACCGGCTCGCGCGGAGGCCACCGGCGCCAGCCGGGAACTGCTCGCGCCCCCGCCCGCGAGCACCACCTGGCGCACCAGTGGCCGGCGCACTGGTCGATGGGTGCGGCGGCTGCGCATGACGCGAAGCCGAGCGCTCGTAATGCTGGCGCTGAGCCTGGTCGTTCTGCTCGGCGGCACACTCGCCGTCAGCGCCGCCGCAACGCCCGGCGGTCCGGCCGCGGCACAGCCCGCGCCGCCTCCACCACTGCCGTTGCCGACCGTTGATCCGTGCACACCGGACTCGCCGTTGCCGGTCTGCCACCTACCCGCGCCCACGACCACGCCACCGCCGACGGGCATTCCGCTGCCGATCCCGACCGGACCGCCCACCTCGGTGACGTGCTTCCCCGGTTCGCTGCAGTACGAGTGCACGCACCCGTCCACCACTCCGGCTCCTCCACCCTGCACGGGGGAGGGCTGCATCCCGCAACCGCCGACCTCGGCGCCACCCACCAACCCCGGCACCGGCCAGCCCGGCAACGGCGATGACGGCGAGGCCGACTGCGGGATCACCGACATCGGCGGCTGCATCACCAACGCGATCAACGCGTTCTTCCGGGGCATCGTCACCGCCGCGCTCAACCCGCTCTTGGACTTGTTGTCCAAGACACTGCTGACCACTCCGACGCCCGACTCGCTGCCGCGGATCGGAGAGCTGTGGACCAACTCCTGGCAGATCCTGCTCGCCTGCTACGGGATGTTGATCCTCATCGCCGGGATCCTGGCAATGAGCTACCAGACACTGCAGACCCGGCACTCCATCAAGGAGATCGCGCCCCGGATCGTGGTCGGGTTCCTCGCCGGAGCCCTGTCGCTGTGGGTGGCGACCAAGGGCATCCAGATTGCCAACGGACTGGCCCAAGCGGTCATGGGTGGCGGCCTGGACGCCAGCTCGGCCGGCGAGACGTTGAAGAACCTCGTCCTCGGGTCGCTCAACGGCGGGATCTTCATCATCTTCATCGGCATCTTCCTCGCCGGGATGCTGATCGTCCTGCTGGTCACCTACGTCGTCCGGGTCGCGTTGACGGTGATCCTGATCGCCGGGGCGCCGATCGCGCTGATGTTCCACGCGCTCCCGCAGACCGAGGGCATCGCGCGCTGGTGGTGGAAGGCGTTCGGTGGCTGCCTGGCCATCCAGGTCGTGCAGTCACTGACGTTGATCACCGCTATGAAGGTGTTCCTCGCGCCCGGCGGATTCACCCTGTTTGGCCCGACCGTCAGCGGGTTGGTCAACCTGCTCGTCGCGCTCGCGTTGATGTACATCCTGTTCAAGATCCCGTTCTGGGTGCTGTCCTCGGTCAAAGGCAGCGGCGGTCGTTCGATCCTCGGCTCGATCGTGCGCGGCTTCATCGCCTACAAGACCTTCGGCCTGCTCGGTGGCCGAGGCGGCGGTGGCCGCAAGCCTCGCCCGTCCGGCGGCGGTGGTGGTGGTCGCGGAGGCAACGGGGGCGGCGGCGGTCGCGCACCGACGGACCCCTACGCCCACGCCCGCACCACCGCTGACGGCCAGTACGTGCTGCCGCTGGCCGGTGTTCGCCGCAGCCGACCGGCCGCCAAACCCAAGCCCGCTCCCGCGCCGAAACCGAAAGCCGGGCAGGGCCGCCAGCTGGCTCTGCCACTCGGGGACGACTGGCCGGAGAACAAGCCAGTCCTCGGGCGCGACGGCCAGTACCGGTTGCCGCTGGACGCCGAGCGCGTCAAGCCGACGCCGCCTCCGGCACCACCCAACCAGCCGGGCGGTCGGCGTCGGGGCGGGCAGCAGATGGAGCTGCCGTTCGACCCGTACAAGGGCAACCGGCCGACGCGCTCCGGGCAGTACCCGCTGCCACTGGACGGCGTGCGCCGCACACCGCGCCCGCCGAGCCCGCCGCCCCCGGCCGCACCCCCGGCTCGATCGCGCGGCACTCAGATGGAGCTGCCCTTCGACCCGTACAAGGGCAACCGGGCAACCCGCTCCGGGCAGTACCCGCTCCCGCTGGACGGCGTGCGCCGCACACCGCGCCCGCCGACCCCGCCACCGGCAACGCCACCCGCACGACCGGCCTCGCCCGCCGGGCAGCAGCTCCGGCTCCCGCTGGACCTGCCTAAACCACCGCGGCGCCCCTCGCCGCCACCACCCAAGCCCGGAGGTAAGTCGTGACTTCGCCTGTTCGCATACCCGCCGACGTCGACATGGCCGACAAAGTGATCGGCCCGTTGACCGCCCGCCAACTGGCGATCCTCGCGGTGACCGGCCTGGTGCTCTACGCCGGTTGGACCACCACTCGCGCGGTCGTGCCGCTCCCGGTGTTCCTCGCGCTGGCCATCCCGATCGGGGTGAGCGCGGCCGTCATCGCGCTCGGCCAGCGCGACGGGATCTCGATGGACCGACTGCTGGTCGCCGCGATCCGGCAACGCATGGGACCGCGCCACCGCGTCGCCGCACCCGAAGGCGTTCGCCCCGCGCCGGAATGGCTCACCAGCCAGACCGCCGCCACGAGCGCGAGCCGGACCGCGGGCGCCGGCAAGGGCAAGTCGGCCAAGGCCAAGAGCAAGGCGGCGGTGCCCGAGCAGATCTCGCCGTCGGCGTTGCGGCTGCCCGCCGAGGCGGTCACCGACACCGGCGTGGTCGACCTGGGCACCGACGGCCTGGCCGTCGTCGCGGTCGCTTCCACGGTGAACTTCGCGCTGCGGACACCGTCCGAGCAGGAGTCCCTGGTCGCCAGCTTCGGCCGCTACCTGCACAGCCTGACCGCGCCCGTGCAGGTGCTGGTACGCACCGAACGGCTCGACCTGTCCGGCCAGATCGCCGAGCTGCGGGCGCGTGCGGGCGGGTTGCCACACCCGGCGTTGGAGGCCGCCGCCATCGAGCACGCCGACTACCTGGTGCAGCTCGGCGAGCAGACCGACCTGCTGCGCCGTCAGGTGTTGCTGATCCTGCGCGAGCCAATGGGCGCCGCCGGGCCGACCGACGGGCTCGGCGGACCCGGCCCGCTGGCGGTGCTGTCCTCGCTGACCCGCGGTAAACGCCGCGCGAATGCCGAGACCACACAGGCGAGCGCTGGCGCGCGACGGGCGGCGGAGTCACGGCTGGTGCGCCGCCTCAGCGAGGCGATCGAACTGCTCTCGCCCGCCGGGATCGTGGTCACCCCGCTGGACGCCGGGCAGGCCACCGCCGTGCTCGCCTCTGCGTGCAACCCCGACACCCTGCTGCCGCCCTCGGCGGCCCTGGCCGGTGCCGACGAGGTCATCACCACCGCCGGCGGCACCGACCTGGACGACGGCGACCTCGCCGAGGACCGCACGTTCTGGCAAGGCGACGACCGTGCCGCGGTCGACCAGGACGAGTACGGCCCGGACGACGACGAGGTCGACGACTGGGACTACGAGGACGGTGCGAGCTGAAAAGCCGCTCTGCCCAGTGGCGACAAGAAGGAGGTGGACTGTCGCTCCGGCTAAGTGATCACTGAGCCGGTCTCCCAGGGAGCGAACTGCGCTGGTAACGGCGTGGGGAGAAGCCTCCCGGAAAGCCCGAAGGGCACTGCCGAGCCATGGCGGAGCCACGGGGCGGGGAGAAGACCTGACGGACGAACACAAGTGAATCCCTGATGAAGCCTCGTCATAGTCAGACCGCGTCATGGCAAGCAATCGGCGGTTAATGGCCCACCGGGTTGAGAAGCCCACGTGGCCGTCCGAGTCGTCTATCGGGCGGCGTGATCACCACCGGGTCCGGGGTATAGGGGACGTCCTCGCAGGTCGTTTCTGGAAGGAGCGGAACAGCGAAACCCCGTAAGGGTCCGAAGCGGATGCGTTTCGGTAAGCCACGGGCAACCACGGCAGAACTCCCTTGCGGGAACAGGAAGACCCGAGAAGCGAACGCCGCTGGGGCGAAAGCCCAGGGGAAACCGCAGCACCCGGCACCTCAGCCGCTGCGCATAACCCGGCGGATACCGGCCCATGGTGGCCGGGCCCGAAAGGGAGCCCACGCGGGTCTGGTGGGTCCGTGAGGACAACCGAGCACACAGAAGTCATTACCAGCAGCCGAGTTAGACGACGGAAGGGAACAACGTGGACGCGGTAGCCGACATGGCGGTGCCTCCGTTGAACGAGGCCACGGGCGACGCGCAAGCCTGGCACAGCATCAACTGGGCGCAGGCCGAACGGGACGTACGGCGACTGAGGCAACGGATCTTCACGGCCGCGCAGGAAGGGGACCTGAAGAAGGTCCGGAATCTCCAGAAGCTCATGCTGCGCTCCCGCGCGAACACTCTGGTGAGTGTTCGCCGGGTCACGCAGCTGAGCGCGGGGCGCCGTACTCCCGGCATCGACGGGGCGAGGGCTCTGACGGCACAGGAGCGAGGCAGATTGGCGAGGACACTCGCCACCGAGCCCGCAACCGATGTCAGGCCGGTACGGCGAGTGCATATCCCTAAGGCTGGTGGGAAATCCCGTCCGCTCGGTATCCCGACGATTCGGGACCGGGCGCAGCAGGCCAGGGTGAAGAACGCCCTGGAACCTGAATGGGAAGCGCGGTTCGAGGGCAAGAACTACGGTTTTCGCCCTGGACGTGGCTGTCACGACGCGATCGAGAAGATCTTCCGGCTCACCGCGCGCAGCACGGCTCGCCGCACGTGGGTTCTCGACGCGGACCTGGCCGGCGCTTTCGACAGGATCGACCACACCCGCCTGATGGACGCTATCGGAGGTTTCCCCGCTGCTGGGGCAGTCCTCCGGTGGTTGAAGGCCGGTGTGATGCAGGACGGGCGATTCATTGCCACCGGGGAGGGAACTCCCCAGGGCGGTGTCATCAGCCCGCTTCTGCTGAACATCGCCTTGCACGGCATGGGAGCCGCTATCGGCGACCTGGACAATCTCACCGAAAGGCAGAGGGCCCAGGTGCCGCTCTTGGTCCGCTACGCCGATGACTTTGTGGTGTTCTGCACCTCGAAGGCTGAGGCAGAGCAGGTCAAGGAGAAACTGGCCGAGTGGCTGGAGCCACGCGGGCTGACCATCCATCCGGACAAGACACGAATCGTCCGGCTCCAGGATGGTTTCGACTTCCTCGGCTTCAATGTGAGGACGTACGGTCCGAAGACGCTCATCAAGCCCAGCGCCGAGGCGGTGAAACGGGTCAAGGACAAGATTCGCCGGATCGTCGAGCAGAGCACGACCACGGAGCTGCTGATCCAGCGTCTTAACCCGTTGATCAAGGGCTGGGCCACTTACTACCGCGGTGCGGTAGCCAAGGAAATCTTCGCCGACCTGGATCACTATGTGTGGCACAGGACATGGAGATGGGCCCTGCGGCGGCATCCCCGGAAAAGCCGGTCATGGACCAAGGACCGGTACTTCGGGCGCTTCCATTCCCGGCGCGACGACCACTGGGTGTTCGGTGATCATCACAGTGGACGGTACCTGTACAAGTTCGTGTGGACCGTCATCCAACGGCACATCCCTGTCAAGGGAATGGCGTCCAAAGACGACCCGAGCCTGACGGACTACTGGGCCGCGCGGACAAGGAAACGCAGGCACCCACAGGCTGACGGGCAATTCCACGTCAGCCTTGCTGCGAAACAGAAAGGGCTCTGCCCACTCTGCGGGCTGGACCTCATCGCGGGCGCGGGCTACGAACCTGACTCAGTACGTGACTGGGCGAATTGGTTCGCGGCATTACACCGCACCCGCACCACGGACGGCCTGATCTACCGATCAACCGGAGGACACCATGCGCAATCCCCCATGCTCGTCCACGCCGACTGCCACCGCAGTCACCACGCAATTGGCAATCAGCGTGGCCCCCTGGAGCTCCCTTCTGCACGGTCCTTGGGACCTGCTTGAGCCGGATGCGCCGAAAGGTGCACGTCCGGTTCTGAGGGGGGCTCCCCCGCAGCAATGCGGGGGGCCTACCCGACAAGACGACGACTACCCGGAGAGGGGGCGGTTGTGATGACCACCCGAACGCGGCGCGGCCAGCGCCGTCCCAACACCCAGCCCGCCGCCGCGCACCACCGGGCAGCCGCGTTCACGCCGGACGCCCTGTCCGTCGGCGCCCGGCATCTCGAGGTCGGCAACGAATGGGTGTCCAGCTTCGCCGTGACCGGGTTCCCGCGTGAGGTACACCCCGGCTGGCTCGCGCCCTTGCTGACCTACCCCGGCCGCCTCGACGTCGCGCTGCATGTCGAGCCGATCGACCCGGCCACCGCCGCCGCGCGGCTGAAGAAACAGCTCGCCAAACTCGAGAGCGGCCGGCGGCACACCGCCGAGCACGGCCGCCTCTACGACCCGCAGGTCGAAGCCGCCACCGAAGACGCCTACGACCTGTCCTCCCGTGTCGCGCGCGGCGAAGGCAAGCTGTTCCGCGTCGGGCTGTACCTCACGATCCACGCCCCGTCCGAGCGAGCGCTGGCCGACGAGGTAGCGGCGCTGCGCTCCATATCCGCGAGCCTGTTGCTGGATGCCAAGCACACCACCTACCGGTCACTGCAGGGCTGGGTGTCGACCCTGCCGATGGGCCTCGATCTGATCGGAATGAGGCGCACCTTCGACACGAGTGCGCTCTCGGCCGCGTTCCCGTTCACCTCGCCCGACCTGCCCGCAGCCGACCCCACCAGCGTGGCGGCGCCGTCCGGCGTGCTCTACGGCTACAACGTCGGATCGCAGGGGCTGGTGCACTGGGATCGTTTCGGCGACGGGATGCACAACCACAACTCGGTCATCCTCGGGCGCAGCGGCGCGGGCAAGTCCTACCTGGTCAAGCTCGAACTCCTGCGCAGCCTGTACCGGGGCATCGAGATCGCGGTCGTCGACCCCGAGGACGAGTACGCCCGCCTGGCCGCCGCCGTGGGCGGCACCTACGTCCATCTCGGTGCCCGCGACGTCCGGCTCAACCCGTTCGACCTGCCCATCCACACCCGCGCCGACGGCCGCCGGACCGCACCGAAAGACGCCCTCGTGCGGCGGTCGCTGTTCCTGCACACCGTCATCTCGGTGCTCACCGCCGACGGCACAGGCACCGAGTTGGAAGCCGCCGAGCGGGCCGCGCTGGACCGGGGCATCGCCGCGACGTACCAGTCGGTGGGGATCACCGCCGACGCCCGCACGTGGACTCGCCCCTCACCGACCCTCAGGTCCTTGCGCGACCAGCTGGCCACCGCGGGCCAGGCCGGCGACGGGGCTGCCGCCGAGCTCGCGGCGAGGTTGCACCCGTTCGTCGAGGGCGCGTTCAAGCAGCTGTTCGACGGCCCGACCACCACCAATCCGGAAGGCCATTTGGTGGTGTTCAGTCTGCGGGATCTGCCCGACGAGCTGAAAGCCATCGGCACGCTGCTCACCCTGGACGCGGTGTGGCGGCGGGTGTCCAATCCCGCGATTCGCCGCCCGCGCCTGGTGGTCGTGGACGAGGCGTGGCTGCTGATGAAAGAGAAGTCGGGCGCGGAGTTCCTGTTCCGCATGGCCAAAGCCTCCCGGAAACACTGGGCAGGTTTGACGGTTGCGACCCAAGACACCGCCGATGTTCTCGGTAACGATCTCGGCAAAGCCGTGGTAGCCAACGCGGCGACCCAAGTGCTGCTGCGGCAGGCGTCGCAGGCCATCGACGAGATCACCCAGACCTTCGATTTGTCGGCCGGGGAACGGCAATTCCTGCTGTCGGCGGACCGAGGTCAGGGATTGCTGTCGGCGGGCACCCAGCGCGTCGCGTTCCAAAGTATTGCCTCGCCCACAGAGCACTACCTGGTCACGAGTAACCCGGCCGAACTCGCCGGATACGCCGCGGACGTCGACCCCGGCGAGACCGACGCCGAGGAGCAGTCCTTCGTGGACCTGGGCTTCGCCACCGAGCAGGCGTATGCGGCTGAGGGCGATGAGTTCGGTTCGTTCGGTGCTGATGACGACATCGAACTCGACGCCGCCTGACACCGGCCGTCTCTTTTCCGCTTGAGCACTTCTTACCTTCTTGGAAGAACCCGTAATGCTTTCCTGGATACCGGCTGTCCTCAGCCACCCCGAGCCGTCCAATGCGCTGGCTGCTCACGGAATAGTGCGGGCGGGCCTGACGAACGGGTGGCTCGGGGACTACCTGCGCGACCCCGGCGGTGCGCTGCTCACGCTGCTGGGTCACCTGCGGGACTGGGCGATCACCTGGGGGCCGATCGTCGCCCCCGTGCTGGCAGTCGGCATCGCGGGCTTCGTGATCGGCCGGCGGCGGTGGACGCGGCGCTGTCACGCGAGGCTGGTCGCCGACGCACGCCAGGTCACCGTGCTCGCCCCGCCCACCGTGGATCCCGCGGGCGGCGCGGCCTTGTGGTCCAACCTCGTCGGGCTGCTGCGCCCGGCCTGGCGCCGGTGGTTCACCGGGCAGCCCCATGTGGCCTGCGAGTACACGTTCTCCGAGGCAGGGGTCGGCATCCGACTGTGGGTGCCCGGCGTGATCCCCCCCGGCCTCGTCGAACGCGCCATCGAGGCCGCCTGGCCCGGCTCACACACCCGCGTCGGCACCGCCGACCCACCCCTGCCACCTCCAGGTGAGGCACAGCGGCGGCTGGTCGTCGGCGGCGAACTCCGCCTCGCCCGCTCCGAGGCGCTACCGATCCGCACCGACTTCGACGCCGATCCCCTGCGCGCCCTGATCGGCGCCCCGGTCGGCCTCGGCCGCGACGAGTACGCCTGCGTCCAGATCCTCGCCCGCCCGGTCACCGGCCGCCGCGTCGGCAAAGCCCGGCGCTCCGCGCGGCGGGTGCACACCGGCGGTTCCACCCGAGTAGTCGGTCGCCTGCTCGACCTGGTCACGCCCGGCGTCAAGTCTGGAGCCGCCCGGCGCACGGCGAAGTCCGGGGCACTGGCCAGCGATCCGCAGACCTCGCTCGAGTACGCGGCACAGAACCGCGCCATCGTCGCCAAACAGCGCGGCTCGCAATACGAGACGGTCATCCGCTACGCCGTCGCCACCCTCCTGCCCGCCGACGCCGCCGAGACCGAGGTCCGCCAGGCGCGGGACGTCGCCCGCGGCCGGGCACACGCGCTGGCCGCGAGCTTCGCCTCCTACACCGAGCACAACCACTACACCCGCCACCGCGTCCGCCACCCCGGCCCTGTCCTGGCCGACCGGCGCCTCGGCAAGGGCGACCTGTTGTCCGTGGCCGAACTGGCGGCGCTGGCGCACTTGCCGACCGACGAGGCGATCCCCGGCGTGCAGCGTGCCGGCGCCCGCGCGATCTCCCCGCCACCGGGCATCGCCACGCCCGGCCCGGAGGCCAAGCCGATCGGCGTCACCGACACCGGACACGAACGACCCGTGGCGCTGCGTGTCCCGGACGCGCGGCACCACCTGCACGTCATCGGCGCGACCGGCTCCGGCAAATCCACCTTGCTGGGCAACATGATCCTGGCTGACGCCGAGGCCGGACGCGGGATCGTGTTGATCGACCCCAAGGGCGACCTCGTCACCGACATGCTCTCCCGTCTGCCTCGCTCGGTGGCGGATCGTGTCGTGATCTTCGACGCCGACTCGAAGTCCCGGCCACCGTGCCTGAACCCGTTGGACGGTGGGGAAACCGATCTGACCGTCGACAACCTTGTCTCGGTGTTCCGGCGGGTTTACTCCGCGTTCTGGGGTCCGCGTACCGACGACGTGATGCGCGCTGCCTGTCTGACCCTGCGCACCCAGGAAGGCGTCGCCACCCTCGCCGATCTGCCCAAGCTGCTGGCCGATCCCGCCTTCCGATCACGGGTCACCGCCGGGATCACCGACCCCGTGCTGCGCGGGTTCTGGTCCTGGTACGAGGAACTCACCGACTCCAGCCGCAGCCAGGTGATCAGCCCGCTGATGAACAAGCTGCGCGCCTTCCTGCTGCGGCCGTTCGTACGCGACGCCATAGCAGGCGGACATTCCACAGTGGACATGGCAGAGGTGCTCGACGGCGGCATCTGCCTAGTACTGCAACGGCGTTTCGACGTGTCGTGAGAGGCTGATCCGGGTTCGGCGGTGATGATCGCCGGGTGGTGGATCTTGCTGGATGGGTAGCGGCGT
>NZ_JBZFLK010000035.1:0-45124 GCF_058448985.1 Pseudonocardia sp. DxW
CCGGACTGCCCCCAGCTTCACTGCGCCGCTGCGACGACACGGCGGCGAAGGTCTCTCACCTCCACTCGGTTCAACAGCGCCTCGTGGCGCTCCAGGTCGGTGACCCACAGCTGGTTCGGTGCCTCGGCCTGGAAGTGGCGCTCCACCAGGTCAGGGTGTCTTGTGGCGGCCGGGTCGGCCCGGGTGCTGCGGGTCTTCTTCGTCCGCCGCACGCCCTCGATGCCGGCCGTACGCATGAGCCGGGCGACCTGATCCCGGCCCACATCCAGGCCGGCTCGGCCGGCTGCCTTCCAGAGCTTGCGGGCTCCGTAGACGCGGTAGTTGTTCTCCCACAACGTGATCAGCTGTGGTGTGAGCTCCGCGTCCCGGCACGCCCGCGCCGAGCGCGGGCGTGTCTTGGCGGCGTAGTAGGTGCTCGGGGCCACCTGCAGGACCCGGCAGATGGGCTCGCCCCCGAGCGGCTTGCCCTCGACCACGTCGTGGCGGTGGGCATCGATGAACGCCACTACCTGCGATGCCGGCGGTCGAGCTCCGCCCCGAAGAAACTCGCGGCCCGCTTCAGAATCTCGTTGGCCCGGCGCAGCTCGCGGATCTCCTGCTCGAGCTCACGAACCCGAGCGGCCTCGTCGGTGGTGACGCCGGGGGCGTGGCCGTCGTCGATATCGGCCTGGTGCACCCACGAGCGCACCGACTCGACCCCGTAGCCGAGCTGTTCGGCGGCCCGCTTCACGGTCCCGTGATCGTGGCCCAGCTCCGCTCGCAGGGTGCGGACCATCCGCACCGCGGCAGCCTTCTCCTCCTCGGAGTAGCGACGCGTTGTCGGCTTGCCCGGCGACTGCTCTCTCGGCATGGCTCCATCCTCGTTTCCAAGGTCAAGAGCCTTCACCGAACCCAGGGCGAGTCAATCGCCTCGATCACCTGCCGGTGATCACGCCACCGCCCACCCCGACGCGGGGTCCGATCAGGCAGCCGCGGCTCCAGCCACGCCCACGCCTCATCCGACAACACCCGACGCTCAGCCATGGCCCCCATCCTGGCCGACAACCCGACCAAGATCCGTCAGACACTCCCTAGGGCCGCTGGCGAACCAGGAGGCCAGACCACTACTCTTCAGACCACCGCCCACAGCACTATCGTCAAGAAGGGGACGAACGGTCGGCATGAGCCAAGGCAAGATCGAACCTGTCCGCCGTCTGAAGGTCGCCGACTCCGTTGCCGAGCAACTCGAATTGATGATCGGCCGAGGGGATTTCGCACCGGGGGACAAATAACCGCCGGAGCGCGTACTCGCGGAGCAGTTCGGAATCGGCCGCAGTTCGATGCGGGAAGCGATCCGGATCGTCGAGGCCAACGGGATGCTCCGAACCGACCACGGGATCGGCGTCTTCGTCGTCAGCAAGACACGCCGGACGCCCGACCTGTCACAACTGTTGATACTTGGCGAGCACACAGTGCCGGAACTTTTCGAGGCACGCATCACCCTCGAACGCGATGCGGCGGGCTTCGCCGCTCAACGCGTCGTTCCGGATGACGCGACTGTGCTGCATGACATTATCACGGCGATGGCGGATCCCGACCTGAGCGATGAAGGCTTCGTTGCCCTCGACGCTGACCTGCATAGAACGATCACAAAGATCACCAGAAACCCGATCCTGTTAACTCTCCACTCGTCGATCGAACCCCTGTTCGTGGACTACTCTCTCCAGGTCATCGGACTGCCGGGGCGTCGAGAGACCGCGGACATCGGCCACCGCGCGATCGTCGACGCGGTGACTGGAAAGCGAGTCCGCGAGGCACGCACAGCGGCCGTGAAACACATTCGCGATGTCGAGCGGGATATTATCGCGAATCTCACGGACGTGTGCTCACCACGTCACTCGGCTACGTCGAATCTCCGGTCAACAGCTGCGTAGCTTCGAGTGCATTGTTGTCAGCGGTGAGGTTTTGTAAGGGCATCCGCCCGAAGGGATGTCGCCGTTGGATATCTGTGACTCCCGAATCATAAACAGCGCATCGTTGACGGTCAACTCCGGAAGCCTGGGCACCTGGTCCACTCGAACGCTGCGAGCGCGTCGCAGGTCGCGTTCTCGACGTTACACGAGACGGGGCTGGCCTCCTTCCCATCCCACGGAAGCCGAATATCGCGACGGCGACGCCGCTCCAGCGCACAAAATGGATCGTTCATGGGCGCCGCAGGCCTACCGGGTCGCACGAGCGCACCCGTTGCGGGCGGAGCGCGCACCCGTTGACCTCGGAGCCGCCGTGAACGGTGAGCTCGCCGTTCTGGTCGAACCTCTTCAGGCCTGAGCAGCAGTTCCTACTTGAGCATGAAGCCCGCGTCCACCGGGACGGTCGTCCCGGTGATCCACTTTCCGGCGTCGGAGCACAGGAACGCGATCACCTCGGACACGTCGGCCTCGGCCAGGGCGTCCACCGGCATCGGGTTGAACCGCATGGCGTTGCCCAGCTCCTCGTGCTCGGTCAGCCACTGCGGGAAGAAGTCGTTGTTCGACATCGGCGATGCGACGCCGGTGGGGTGGATGGTGTTCACCCGGATCGACTCCGGCGCGAGCTCCTTGGCCAGCGTGCGCATCAGTCCGACGATGCCGTGCTTGGCCGCCGTGTAGTGCGTGCAACCGGCCACCCCGCGCAGGCCCGCGATCGACGACGTGATCACGATCGAGCCGCCGTTGCCGCCCGCCCTGATGTGCGGGACCACCGCCCGGCAGGCTTTGAACACGCCCGTCAGGTTGATGTCGATCATGTCGTCCCAGGCCTCGTCGGTGAGCTCCCAGGTGTTCTCCGACAGACTGAGGATCCCGGCGTTGGCCAGCAGGATGTCGATCCGGCCGAACTCGCTCATCGCCGCGTCGGCCAGTCGGGCCATGTGCGCGGTGCGTCGCACGTCGCCCTCGAGGGCGACGCAGCGGCGGCCCAGCTTCTCCACCTGTGCAACGGTCTCGTCCAGGTCGCCGGGACGCCCCGTGTCGAACGGGACCGAGCCCACCTGCTCGGTGATGTCACAGGTCACGATGTCGACGCCCTCACGGGCGAGGCGGAGCGCGTGCGCGCGTCCCTGCCCGCGGCCGCCGCCGGTGATCACCGCGACCTTGCCGTCCAGCTGGCCCATCTCAGTTCTCCTTTCGGTACGCCGCCGCGCGGCGATTGTGTTCGGTGATCGCGTCGGTGAGAGGCCGGTAGGGCTCGTCCCACGGGTCCTTGAGGCCCCAGCCGCGACCGCCGGTGTTCTCCACGTAACCGCACCAGTGCCAGCCGGCGAACCAGGGCTCGTCGAGCAGCGCCTCCATCGCGGCGCCGTAGTCCGCGCCGCGGGCGGCGTGGTCGGGCAGGCCCTCGCGGTGCGGGTTGAGCTCGGTCGGGGTCCAGTTCCCGACGTCGGCGACGATCACCGGTTTGTCCCCGCACTGAGCGCGCCAGCGGGCCAGGTCGTCGTGCATCCTGCGACGGGACTCGTCGGTGGGTTCGGTGAAGTACTGCACCGACAGCGTGTCGACGTGCGGGGCCATCGCGCGCAGCACCGGTTCCGGGATCCCCTTGTTGCCGTTGAACCGGTCGCCGAGGATCAGATGGTGTGGGTCGTAGCGACGGATCGCCGTCGCGATCGTCTCGTAGTAGCGGCTGGCGACGTCGTAGAGCTTGCGCTCCCGTGCGGCCGTGTCCAGGCCGACGAGCTCGGCGAAGTCCCGCCCGGACGCGTGCGGCAACCAGGCCGGGATGTCGACCAGGAAGTAACCGAGCAGGTCCGGCGAGACGGCGTGTTCGGCGGCGATCGCGCGCCCCAGGTGGTCGCACCAGTCGGCGAAGTCGTCGTCGAGCGGGCGGAACGCCGGGTGGCCGTTCCAGTCCTCGATCTCGGCCACCCGCACCTGGGCGACGTAGGGCATCCCGGCGCCGCGCAGCTCCGCGGCCGACCACTGCTCGGAGTGCTTGAGGTCGATCGGGTCGCCGAACCAGTCCAGCGCCTCGCCCCAGCCGCCCGCGACGTACTCGCTCGTCCAACCCAGCGTGTTGAACCCCCACCCGCGCAGGTCCGCGACGACGCCGTCCCGGATCCAGCTCTGCCGCGACCCGTAGCGCTCGCGCCACACGTCGACGTTGCGCGGGAACTTCAGTGCCGTCTCGTCGGTGTGATTGAGGCCCAGGGACAGGAACGGATTCCCGTCCGGATCGACGAGCCGACCGTCGCGGATCGCGTAGGTCACGCCATCTCCCCGGCGAAGAAGCGCAGGTAGTGCCCGGCCAGCTCCTCCGGCGACTCCTCGGCGAGCTGGTGGCCCCACGGCAGGATCACCGCGCGCACGTCGTCGGCGACCTCTCGCATCTGCCGCTCGTTGTCGGCACCGATGAAGTGCTCGCTGCCCACGGCCAGCACCGGCATCGGGAGCCGGGTCTTCGCGGACTCCCTGTTCTGGTCGCCGTCGGTGAGCGTGGCCCGGTAGATCTCGCACATGCACTTGACGCCGCCGGGCGAGGAGTAGCAACGCACGTACTCGTCGAGCGCATCGGGGGTGATCGCCGACGGATCGTGCGTCTCGTGCTTCATGAAGTAGGAGAAGTACTCCCGCTCGTGACCGTTGATCAGCATCTCGGGGAACTCGGGGACCGAGTAGAAGTTGATGTGCCAGAGCCAGACGTAGCTGCGCACGTTGTCCGGGGTCAGGAACGAGTAGTCCTCCAGCCCGAATCCGGGCAGGATCATCTCCTGGTAGACCAGTTGCTGCACGCGGTCGGGGTGGCGGGCGGCGAGCTGGTAGGCGGCCGCGGCGCCCCAGTCCTCGCCGACCACCCGGAAGCGCTCGTGGCCGAGCTCGGTCATCAGTGCGGCGAAGTCCTCGGCGACGTTCGCCATGTCATAGCCGCCGTCGGCGTGCTCGGAGTCCCCGAGCCCGCGCATGTCCGGCACCACGACCCGGTAGTGCGGGGTGAGCAGCGGGATCACGTGCCGCCAGTGATAGGAGGTCTTGGGCACCCCGTGCAGCAGCAGGACGGGCTCGCCCTCGCCCGCGGTCAGGTAGTGCAGACGGACGCCGTTGACCGTGGCCCGGCCGTGCCGGACCCGTTCACCGTGGTGGTCGACGATCTCCATGGGTTCGCTCCTTCGTAGGTGGTGGTGATTGCTCCGGGGCCGTCACGACCGGGCCCGGCGGACGACCGCCGAGCGCAGGAACGCGATCGGCACCGAGGTCGGTGCGCCGCCGGCCCTCGGCGGCCGGCCTCGGTCGTGGCGGGGGCCGACGTCCGCCACGTGTCCGCGCATCGGGACCACCCGGCCCTCGAGCACGGCGGCCGGTACTGCGGTGGCGTAGTCGGCCCCGGCCTCGATCAGCAGCACCCGCCGGCCGGGGTCCTCACTGGGCCGGGCCGCCACGATGCAGCCGGCCGTCCCGCCGCCGACCACGACGACGTCGACGGTCTCGCTCATCTCCCTAGCTCCTTTGCGGCGGGCAGTGCACGGGTGGGGCCGGCTCCGCACGGGGCCTGCCGTCGTCCCGCCCTTCTCACCGAGGTGCGGGGGTGCAGGCGGGGCCCGGCCGGGCCCCGCCGAGCGGCTCAGGCCACGATCAGCGGCCGCAGGGTGCGGTGGGCGACCTGCAGGCCGGTGTGGACCCGGTCCTCAGTGCCGCCCCAGACCGGGTCCTCGTGCTCGACCGAGAGCACGCCGTCGAAGCCGCCCTCATAGAGGGTGTCGACGACCCGGCGCCAGTCCACGTCGCCGAGGCCGGGCACCCGGTAACGCCACCAGCCGACGTCGAACGGGTCCTCGCGATCGACGGCCTTGCCCGGCCAGCCGTAGCGGTGGCGCCGCTCCGGGAAGAGCTGGATGTCCTTGGCCTGCGCGTGCGGGATGCGGTCGACGTAGGGCCGTAGCGCCTCGACCGGATCGATGCCCATCCATATCAGGTGGCTCGGGTCGTAGTTGAGGTAGAGCCCGAGCGAGAACATCCACTCCCACAGCTCCGGGGAGTAGGCGAGGTTGCCCGGGTAGCCGTCCGGGTGCCAGCCCTCCATCACGCAGTTCTCGACGATCAGCTTGATCCCGTGTTCGCCGGCCCGCTCCACCAGTGGCGGGAAGATCTCCTCGGCGTCGCGCAGGTTCTCCGCGACCGTTCTTCCCGGGTGTCGCCCGACGAACGTGCCGACGGTCGGACAGCCGAGCAGCGCGGCGGCGTCGATGCAGGCGGCGACGTGGTCGTTGACGGCCTTCCGCTCGCCCGGATCGGGGTGCAGATTGTTGTCGTAGAACGCCAGCGAGCTCAGCGTCAGGCCGTGGCGGTCGAACAGCGCACGTGTGCTGTCGGCCTCCCGCTCGCCGAACGAGCTGACATCGAGGTGGCTGGCGGTGAACGGGCGGTCGCCGACGGCCGGCCAGGCCGCCACCTCCAATGCCTCGTAGCCCTGTCCGGCAGCCCAGGCCGCGATCTGCTCCAGCGGCTGGTCGGGAAGGCAGGCAGTGAGCATTCCGAGCTTCACGAGGGCACCTCCACCCAGGTCGAGGACTCCGACGAGCGGATCACCGCGTCGGTCAGTGCCGCGGCGCGCAGGCCATCGGCGAACGTGGGCAACCCGTCCGGTGCGCCGCCGTGGACCGCGGCGTAGGTGTCGGCCACGAACGCGTTGAAGCAGTCCTGGTAGCCCTGCGGGTGCCCGGGCGGGAGCAGCGAGTAACGCGCCGCGGCCTCCGACGACGCCGACGAGCCACGGTGCAGCGTCCGGTCGCCGTCGATGCCACCGATCCGCACCGCCTCCGGGGCCTCCTGGTCGAAGCGGTACGCCGCCCGCTCGCCGTCGAGGGAGATCCGCAGGGCGTTGCGCCGGCCGAGCGCGGTCTGGCTGACCACGACCGAACCGGTGGCACCGGTGTCGGTCTCGAACTGCACGGTGCTGGCGGTACCCCCACCCGCGGTCGCGGCCAGCAGGCGGGTGATCCGGTGCCCGCTGGTGAACTCGACCAGGTCGCACCAGTGCACTCCGACGTCGGCGAACGCACGGTGTGCGCCGCCCTCGGCCGCGTCGCCACGCCAGCCGGCCGGTGCTCCGGCGGCCTGCCAGTCCTGCAGGTAGGCCCCGTGCAGCAGGTGCAGCGGCCCGGCCTCGCCTGCGTCGACCCGGGCCCGGATCTCCCGGGCCGCGGGGTAGAAGCGGTAGACGAACGGCACCGTCGCGACCAGCCCGCGGGCCGCGGCGGCCAGTTCCCGCGCGCCGTCCAGCGTCGTCGCGAGGGGTTTCTCGCAGATCACGGACTTGCCCGCGGCCAGCGCCCGGCGGGCCAGAGCGACGTGCGTCGAGTTCGGGGTGCACACGTGCACGACGTCGACGTCGTCGGCGTCGATCAGGGCGTCGCCGCTCACGGCCGCGGTGCGGGCACCGAGCCGGACGGCGGCCTCCTCCGATCGGTCGGGGCGCGAGGCCGCGACGCGGGTCACCTCGCCCCCGGCCGCCCGGACGGCGTGCGCGTGCACGCCGCCGATGAACCCGGCGCCGATGATCCCGGCTCGAAGCCTGCCCGCCATCGGTTGCTCCCGTCTCAACTCGTCGTCACGGTCAGCCCGGCCCGGTCCAGCGCGCCGTCGAGCCAGGCGCGACTGATCCGGGCCGCCTCGGCCGGGTCGCCGTCGTAGGAGTCCAGCTCGACGACCAGCCAGTCGTCGTAGCCGGACTCGGCGACGGCGGCGAGCACGCCGTCCAGGTCGAGCGCGCCGCGGCCGAGCGGCAGGAACGTGGCGCCGTCGGCCCCGAGGTCCTTGAGGTGCACGTGCCGGATCCGGTCCGCGTGGCGGCGGATGAGCGCGGCGGGGTCGCCACCACCGGCGGCCAGGTGGGCGGTGTCCGGGCAGAAGCCGATCGAGGATCGGGAGAACACGGCCTCGACCTGCTCCGGAGACTGGCCGATCGTCCCCAGATGGGGGTGGTAGCAGGCGGACAGGCCGTGCTCCGCCGCGATCCCGGCCACCGTGTCGAGGGCGTGGGCGAGCCGGTCGTGATCGCCGTCGGCGATCCCGTGCGCACGCGGTGCGCCACCACCGACCACCAGCTGGCCGGCCCCGAACCGGGCGGCGTCCTCGGCGGCCCGGCGCACCCGGTGCAGCTCGTCGGGCAGGATCTCCGGATAGACGAAGTTTGCGCCGGTGTAGACCCCGACCAGCGACAGCCCGGTCTCGTCCAGCAGCCGGGACAGCGAAGCGGGGTCGCCGTCGGCGAACTCGCGCACGTTCCCGTCGAACATCTCGACACCCCGGTAGCCGGCGGCGGAGATCTCGCGCAGCGCCCGGTGCATGTCGCCGGGGACCCGGTAGACGAGATCCTTCACGCTGGTCACCCCAGCGGCGGCGCCGGTGACTCCGCCCCAGGTGATCGAGTGATAGCCCAGGCGCACGGCCCACCTCCTCCGGTGCGGCCTCAATGCCCGCACTTCCGATCAGTGTGACGACACTAAAGTTTGATCTGCACGGAAGTCAATGGACTAATCTCGGAAGTCCGGCCGAGGCGGAACGAGGAGGCCACCGAGTGGGACTGTCCGTGCAGGGTGTCGCGCCGGACCAGCTCGACACGCTGGTCACCGTGCTCGACCTGGTTCGTTCCGGCGGCGCGCGCACGCGCCCGGAACTGGCCCGTCGCACCGGACTCGGGCGCACGGTCATATCGCAGCGGCTCGGTCAGCTGGAGGCAGCCGGCCTGGTGACCGAAGGTGACCTCGGCATGTCCACCGGCGGCCGGGCGCCACGCGAGCTGCGCTTCCAGGCCGATGCAGGGGTGCTGCTGGTGGCCTCGCTCGGGGCGACCGGGTTCGATGCGGGCGTGGCCGACCTGAGCGGGCGCCTGATCGACCACTGGGGTCGAGACTGGGACATCGCCGCCGGACCGGAGGCCAGTCTGAGCCGGGTCGAGGGACTGTTCGACGAGCTGCTCGCCGACCGGGACACCCCGGTCTGGGGCATCGGTCTCGGGGTGCCCGGACCGGTCGAGTTCGCCTCCGGCCGCCCGGTGGCGCCACCGATCATGCCGGGCTGGGACGGCTACCCCGTCCGCGAGCGGCTGGCCGCCCGTTATAATGCGCCCGCGTTCGTCGACAACGAGGTCAACGCGATGGCGTTGGGTGAGTACCGGGCCGGCCGCGGAGCCGGCTCCCCCGACCTGGTGCTCATCAAGATCGGTACCGGAATCGGGGCCGGACTGATCTCCGGTGGACGACTGCACCGCGGCGCGCAGGGCGCGGCGGGCGACATCGGACACGTCGGACTGACCGGATCGGTGCCCGACGCAGAGCAGGTGTGGTGTCGCTGCGGCAATGTCGGCTGCCTGGAGGCGCTGGTCGGCGGCGCAGCGCTGGCCCGCGACGCAACGGCGGCCGTCCGAGCGGGCCGGGGAGAGTACCTGGCCGAACGGCTGGCCCAGGCGGGCGAGATCACCTCGAACGACGTTGTGCTCGCCGCCGAGTTCGGCGACCCGGTCGCGGTGGAACTGCTGACCCGGGCCGGTCGCCTGGTCGGCGACACGGTGGCCGCGATGGTCAACTTCTTCAACCCGTCGATGATCCTGCTCGGCGGCCGGGTCGGAGCCTCCGGTGACCTGCTGCTGGCCAGCGTCCGGCAGTCGGTCTACCGGCGGTCGCTGCCGCTGGCCACACGTGACCTGCAGATCGTGCGGACGTCGCTGGGTGAACGGTCGGGTCCGACCGGCGCGGGCCTCATGGTCGTCGACGAGCTGTTCGGCCGGGACCTGCTCGCTCGGTGGATCCCGCACGGCAGTCCCGCCGGGATGCCGGGGCTGCATCCGCATCCGGTGGCCGGCGCCTGACCGGACGACTATCGCTGGCATAGCCAGCTGCGCATCGTCGGGCGGCGCTCTGCCGCGCAGACTCGGGATACGCCGCGCCAGCGGGTTGTCAACGGATTCTGAAAATTGACCCCGCTGAACCCGGGGCGCCCCAAGGCGTCCGGCCAGTAGGTGTCACTTCACTGGGAGCAGACCAGGTCGTACCGGCCCGGAGGGAAGGTCTCGGTGAGGTCGTGGCGCTGCCAGTCGACCCGCACACCGGCCCGCCCGGCGCAGGACCTCGCCGGAGACGTCCACGGCGGTCACCCGCCAGCCGAGTCCGGCCAGCCCGATCGCGTCACCGCCGGATCCACACCCGAGGTCGAGTGCCGATCCCGGGAGCCGGGATACCTCCTCGACGAGCAGCGGGTTCGGGGGAGGGACCTGGTCGGGAACGCCGAGGCTGCCGTGGAAGGCGTCCCAGTAGGTCTGTGGGGTGTCCTCCGGGGCGGGCTACGGCATTCCGGTCTCCGTACGAGGCGTCATGACGGGAACGCTGCCGGGTCGTCCCCGGAGCAGCCAGAAAACGGGCTCTTCGCCCCTGAGCGTGGTGCGTCGCTGTAGAACACGATCTTCAACCTGGGCCTGAACATGGGCCTGGGGCCTCACGATCCGTGGTGTTCAGGACACGAGATCGGGAGGCCCCAGGTGGAACGAGAGCGTAGTGCTGCCGCGGCGATGCTGAGCATGGCGGGCTTCGTCGTGCTCGCCGTGTCGGAGCACGACGGCGAGCTTGAACAGGCGATCGAGACCACGGCGGATCTGGTCGGTTGCCCGACCTGCGCCGCGGTCGCGGTGTTGCATGATCGGCGGCCGGTGTGGGTGCGGGACCTGCCCTCGGCCGGACGACCGGTCACCCTGGTGTGGATCAAGCGAGTGTGGCGGTGCCCGCACGGGCTGTGCCCGACCAGGACGTGGACCGAGACCAGCACGGCGATCGCGGCGCGGGCCCCGTTGACCGCCCGTGCGCGAGCCGAGATCTGCCGACGCGTGGGTGAGGACGGCGCGTCGGTCGCGTCGGTGGCCCGGAAGTTCGGGATCGGAGGGCGCACCGCGATGGCCGCAGTCCGCGAGCACGGCGAACCCCGGGTGGACGACCCGGGCCGGCTCGCCGGCATCGACGCGGTCGGGGTGGACGAGACCGCATTCCAGGCCGCCGCTGCAACGCGGGCGACCAGCTCCGTGACCGGCATCGTGGACCTGACCCGCGGGCGCGGGCCGGCTCGGCTACTCGACATCGTCAACGGGCGCAGCGCATCCGCGCTGCTGAGCTGGGTCGACACGCAGGCCCCGTCCTGGCGGACCGGGATCACGACCGCGGCCCTGGACCCCTATCGGGGCTACGCCAGTGCGCTGCGCACCGCGCTGCCCGACGCGGTGCGGGTCCTCGACGCGTGCCACGTCGTGCGTCTCGGGTTCGCCGCCGTCGACGACGTCCGCCGCCGCATCCAGCAAGAACAACTCGGGCACCGCGGCCGCACCGGGGACCCGCTCTACGGCATCCGCCGGCTGCTGCGCCGCCGCCACGACCACCACAGCGAGAAGTCCTGGGCGCGGCTGCTGGCCGTGCTCGACGCCGGTGACACCGCCGATGAGCAACTCGCCCGGACCTGGGTCGCAGCCCAGAACCTGCAGCTGATCTACCACGCCGGTGACCGTGCTCGCGCCGACGCAGCCCTCTACCGGTGGCTGGCCTACTGCGCGGACGCCGACATCCCCGAACTCACCCGCCTGGCTCACACGATCGACTCCTGGCGGGTCGAGTTCCTCGCCTACTTCGACACCGGCGGCATCTCGAACGGGCCCACCGAGACCGTCAACCTGCTGATCAAGAAGATCAAGCGAGTCGGGCACGGATTCCGCAACTTCGACAACTACCGGCTCCGCCTACTGCTGCACTGCGGAGTCGACTGGGGCACCATCCACGCCACGCCGATCAGAGGGCGACTACCACGCTCAGCGGCGTAGAGCCAGAAAACGTGCCGATCCGGCACGTTCGCATGTGATTGGCCGGGACCGGGGCTGCGGTGGATCCGCCCACCCGGGTTCGGGCTGCCCGACGCCGCGACCCGGCTGCGGCAGCGGCCGCACCAGTGGTCCGATGGGCTGGCGCGGGCGTACGAGGGGCGCTGCAGCCCGACTCGGGCATCGTGCTGCCGTCCGGCGACGATGCCGGGCCGTCGCGGCGTGCGATCCGCCCGCGGCTGCCGCGCCGGGGCAGAGTGCTGCCGGTGTTCGAGCCCACCACCGGCCTCGACGTGATGTCGGCTGCCGCCGTCGCGGGAACTGGTCCGGGCCGCGGCGGACGACTGCGCGGGGACCGACGCTCAGCGGGGCCGGTAGCGCAGCAGCACCAGGTCGCCGATCGGGCGGGCCTCGACCAGCGTCATCGGACGCTCCGGGCTCTGCGGGAACCTGCCGTCGTGCACGAACCGGGGCGCGCGGGCGTCACCGACGAAGAACGGCGCGACGACGACGTGCAACTCGTCCACCCGGCCCGCGGTGAGGAACGCCGTGTGCACGGCGCCGCCGCCCTCGACCAGCAGCCGCTCCACCCCGCGGGCGGCGAGATCGGCGAGCACCGACGACGGGGTCGGCGGTTCGCCCGCACCGACGACCTCGGCCACGCCGTCGAGCCGGGCGCGTGCCCCGTCGACGGCCCGGTCGGCGGTGTAGACCAGGGGAGGGTCCGACCGCTCGCAGGTGAACACGGCGGCCGTGGGATCGAGGTCCCCGCTCGTGGAGAGGATCACCCGGCGCGGCGACGGCGGACGGCCGGCGGCGATCCGCTCGTCGCGCCGCCGGTCGGAGCGGACCCGCAGCCGGGGATCGTCGGCGCGCACCGTCCCGGCCCCGATCAGGATCGCGTCCACCCCGGCACGGACCTCGTCGACCCGGTCCAGGTCGTCGGCGTCGGAGAGCACCAGCGTGCCCGGCCCGGCGTCGTCGATGTAGCCGTCCAGCGAGACCGCCACCGAGGCCAGGACGTAGGGCCCGGACGGGCGCCCGGAGCGGTCGGCCGTCGCGGTATTCGTCACGTCCGGCGAGGTTACGCGACCGCCGCGTGGTGGCCCGCCGGGCGGCGAACCGCACCGGAAGCGCTCGCCCGTACCGGGCGGGCGTCCGCCGCGGATGATGTAGTCCGTCTCGACCTCGTCCACGATCCGAAGGGCTCCACATGACCTCGAGCGCCCGCCGTGCGTACCGGCAGGTCGGGATGCTGGCCGTGGCCATGGCGGTCCTCCTCGGGTGCGCGGCCGAACCCGGCGGGCCGCCGGGGGCCGTTGCACCGCCGGATCCGGCACCGCCGCTCCGGTTCCTGCAGATGAACCTGTGCAACAGCGGGATCGCCGGGTGCTTCACCGGGCGGGCGGTGGAGGAGGGAGCCGCCGTGATCCGGGCCGAGGTGCCGGACGTGATCACGCTCAACGAGATCTGCGTGGACGACGTCGCGGTGCTCGAACGGGCGCTCGCCGAGGCCGCCCCCGGTGCGTCGACCTCCTCGCACTTCCAGCCGGCGCGCGACCGGGGGACCGGTGGGCCCTACCCCTGCCGTGACGGCGGGCAGTTCGGCATCGGCGTGGTGTCGCAGACGCCGTCGGCGGTCGCGAGCGCCGGCATCCATCCGGCACAGGATCCGCTCGACCCCGAGGAACGGGCGTGGCTGTGCCTGGACACCGGCGCCGGGAGCGCGCTCACCGCCTGCACCACCCACCTGGCCTACACCGACCGCTCGGTCGCCGTCGCCCAGTGCCGGTACCTCTTCGACGACGTCGTCGGGGAGCTGCGGGCCCGCGACGGCGCCGGTCCCACGGTGGTCGGCGCGGACCTCAATCTCGGTCCGGGCGACGACCCGGACTTCCTGGGGTGCCTGCCGGACGGCTTCACCGACGTCGGCGACGACGGTCGGCAGCACGTCGTCGCCTCGCCCGATCTGGTCGCCGCGGACTTCCGGCAGGTCGACATGCGCGGCACCACCGACCACCCCGCGATGCTCGTCACGCTGGACCCGGTCACCCCCTGACCCGACGGTTCTGCCCGCGCCGTTGCAACACGATCTGATGACAGGCGCGTCGCACGCCGACATGCCGGACTTCTCGTCGAAAATGAACCGAAGAGCCGTCTCCGGCCGAAAACAGGACGAACAGTCGGAGAACAACCGCACGCGCGCGACATCTCGCTGTCGGCCGGGCGGGAGCGGTCTCCGCACAGCAGTCGGCACGCCGGGAGAACCGTTGCTCAGCAACACCGTCCGAGACCTCGTCACGGGGGCGCGACCCGGTGCACGTCGTGGTCCCGGCCGGGATCGACGCGCGCAATGCCGCCGGAGGCCGGCGGAGTGAGGGTGCACGGATGGACGCGCCTGTCACCACTGCTCCGCGTGTCCGGTGGTATCGCCCTGCTGGTGGTGCTGGTCGTGCAGGTCGGCGCGGGCCCGGTGCTGGAGCGGCTGCGCGGGATCGAGGTCTCCACGGTGCTCGCCGCGCTCGTGCTCGGTGCACTGGGGATCGTCTGCACGGCGTGGCGCTGGTGCGCGGTGGCCCGGGCGCTGGGCCTGCGCCTGAGCGGGACCGGGGCGGTCGGCGACTGCTACCGGGCGAGCTTCCTCAACTCGGTGCTGCCCTCGGGTGTGCTCGGTGACGTGCACCGCGCGGTCAGCCACGGACGGCGCGCCGGGGACGTCACCGGCGGCGTGCACGCGGTCGTCCTCGAGCGGGTGGCCTGCCAGGTGGTGCTCTACGCGGCCGCGGTCGTCGTCCTGATCGCCCAGCCCGACCTGCTGCGTGCGGCCGGCGACCGGATCCCCGGCGGCGCCGGCTGGGTGGTCGGCGGAGTGCTCGTGCTGGTGGCCGTGGTCTGCCGGCTGCTGTGGACACGATTGCGCCGGCTGCTCGCCGACGTCCGCGCCGTGCTGCGGGCCGGGCCGGGCGCGGTGCTGCTGCTGGCCTCGGCCGGGCAGCTCGGCTGCTACCTGGTGATGTTCGTCCTCGCCGCGCGGGCGGCGGGATCGGTTGCCGGGACCGCCGAACTGCTGCCGCTGCTGGTGCTGGCGATGGTGGCGATGACCGTGCCGCTGAACGTCGGCGGCTGGGGCCCGCGCGAGGCGGCCGCCGTCGCCGGGTTCGCGGCGGTCGGACTCCCGGCCGCCGAGGGCATGGCGACCGCCGTGATCTACGGGATCCTCGGCCTGGTCGCCTGCGCACCGGGAGCGGTGGTGGTGCTGATGCGGCGCCGGGCCGACGCCGCCCCGGTCACCGCGCCGGGCGCGCGTTCAGCCGGTGCCGAGGGCGTGCAGGTGCCCGGCGAAGCGGGCGACCAGGGTGGCCAGGACGTCGCGGCCCTTGTCGGCGGTCGCCAGGGACGGCCGGCCGACGACCCCGGAGGTGGAGTACCACTGCAGCCCGCGGCTGAGCAGGTACGGCCGCTCGTCGGCGTCGTGGTCGGCGGTGGCGAAGTCCGGCCGGACCTGCTCCGGATGGGTGTGCAGCAGGATCGAGGTCTCCAGCTCGCCGGCGTGCATGTCGGCGGCCGACGAGGTGACCAGCCCGGCCTCGGCGCGGGCCGCGCCCCAGTCGTCGCCGCCGGGGAACAGTGCCATCGGCATCGGCCCGACCGACGCCTGCTGCACGACGTTGCGCAGGACGTGGTTGCCGCCGTGCCCGTTGACCAGCACCAGCGCGGGGACCCCGGAGGCGTGCAGCGAGGCGGCGATGTCGGTGACGACCGCGGCGAGGGTGGTGGCCGAGATGCTCACGGTGCCGGCCCACGCGGCGTGCTCGTGCGAGCAGGAGATCGTCACCGGGGGGAGCAGTCGGACCGGGTACGCGTCCGCGATCCGGGCGGCGAGCGATGTCGCGACGAGGGTGTCGGTGGTGAGGGGCAGGTGCGGGCCGTGCTGCTCCAGGCTCCCCACCGGGAGGACGGCGGCCGGGACGGCACGGTCGCGGAGGTCGACCGTGGTGTCGGCCGGAACGGAACACATGTGGGCGAGGCTCTCACGGGTCCGCCCCGGTGCGGAGGAGGAACTGTGGAGGATCCGAGTCGAGGCGGCCCGGCCGAGGTCGCCGAGTCGGAGCTGACGACCCGGCACGGACGGTTCCGGGCGATCGCCTTCCGGGAGCACGCCGGTGGGCCGGAGCATCTCGCCCTGGTGCACGGCGACCCGGCGGCGGCCGGCGCGGCGCTGGTGCGGGTGCACTCCGAGTGCCTGACCGGCGACGTGTTCGGTGCGACGCGGTGCGAGTGCGGTGACCAGCTGTCCTCGGCGCTGGACGCCGTCGTCGACGCGGGCTGCGGGGTGATCGTCTACCTGCGTGGTCACGAGGGGCGCGGGATCGGGCTGCTCGCCAAGATCCGCACCCACGTGCTGCAGGACGGGGACGGCCTCGACACGGTCGACTCGGCCGTCGCGCTGGGGCTGCCGGTCGACGTCCGGGACTTCGGTGCCGCGGCGGCCGTGCTCCGGCACATCGGCGTCGACCGGGTGCGGCTGCTGTCCAACAGCCCGGCGAAGGTGGAGGCACTCACCGGGTACGGGATCGTGGTCACCGAGCTGGTGCCGCTGCTGGAGCCGGTCACCGAGCACAACGAGCGCTACCTGACCGCCAAGCGCGACCGGCTCGGCCACCACCTGCCGCAGCTGGACCCGGCCCGCTTTCCATAGCGTCGCGATGCTATAGAGTCCGGCGGATGGCGAGGCGGAAGGACCCGGCGGTGCGCACACTGCTGCTGGAGCGTGCGGCCCGGATGCTCCGGGACCGCGAGCCGATCACGTTGCGGTCGCTGGTCGAGGGGACCGGCGTCTCGACGATGGCGGTCTACACCTACTTCGGCGGGATCGACGGGGTGTGGCGGGCGCTGCGCCAGGAGGGCTTCACCCGGCTGGCGGCCCGCCTGGAGGCGCTCGTCGTCCCGGCCGACCCGGTCGAGGACCTGGTGGCGGGGGTGGCCGCCTACGCCGTCAACGCCCTGGAGCATCCCGACCTGTACCGGGTCATGTTCGACGCGACCGTCGAGCTCGAGGACATCGACGCCGCCGAGGCGACCCTCGGCTACCTGGTGCGTGCCGCGCACCGCTGCCGCGACGCGGGCCGGATCGGAGCGGACGTCGATCCGGCCCGGCTCGGCACCGACGTCTGGACGGTCTGCCACGGGATCGTGTCGCTGATCGTGAGCCGGGTGGCCTCGCGTCGGACGCTCGCCTCGGGCGTCCACCTGCTCACCGCGGTGATCGTCGCCGCCGGCGACGATCCCGCGCTGTGCCGGCGCTCGGTCGAGGCGGGCTGGATCGCGCTGCGTCCGCCTCAGGGCAGCACGGCCACCGCGTCCACCTCGACCAGGTAGCCGGGCGCCGCGAGTGTGGTGACCCCGATCCAGGTGCTCGGCTGCTGGAACTCGACGCCCAGTGTCGCGGCGGCTCGCTCGCGTCCGGCGAGGAACCGGCCGGCCCGCTCCTCGGTGAGGTCGACCAGGTAGACGGTGACCTTGGCCAGGTCGGCCGGGGTCGCGCCGACCGCGTCGAGCGCGGCGGCGATGTTGAGGTAGCACTGCTCGGCCTGGGCGGCCAGATCGTCCTTCCCGACCAGGTTGCCCTCGGCGTCCCAGGAGACCTGTCCGGCCAGGTAGACGGTGCGGGTGCCCTGGGTGACGGCCACCTGGTGGTGGACGTCGACCCGGTTGACCCGCTCGGGATGGACCAGCGCGACGCTCATTCTTCCGGTTCCTCTCGTCGTGGAGGTCAAAAACATAACACAGCAATGCTATGTCATCGGCTCCAGCCGGAGCCGGTGCCGCTCACCGGCGCAGGACGATCCCCGCGTGGTAGATCACGCCGTCGTACTGCACGCCGAACGCCCAGAAACCGGAGTCGTCGCGGTAGACGATCCGGTCCCCGCGGGTCCACCAGGCGCCGGTGTAGGCGTCCACCCGGCCGCCGCGCGTCTCGGTGTACCGGCCGCCGGGGAGCAGGTGCTGGTCGAGCGCCCGCCCCCGGTCGGTCCAGGCGCCGACCCACGCGTCCGGGTCCGGCACCCCGGCGGCGGGGGTGGGCTCCCCGTCCCGGACGAGGATGTCCCCGTCGACGACGACGGCCAGCAGATCGGCCGGCCGGACGACGAGCATGTTCCGCATCTGCGACGCGCTCACCCGGCCGCGGACCACGACGAACGTGGCCGGGTTCCCCGGGACGAGGTCGTAGGCACCGCGCTCGCCGGCCGGCCGGGCGCGCAGCGCGTTGCCGTCCAGCAGCGGCACGATCGACGTGCCCCGGGCGTCGATCACGCGGTCGTGCCCCTCGTCGCCGGGAGCCGCTGGTCCCGCGTGCGTGATCACGCCGTCGCGGGTGGCCAGCTCGCCCGGTACGGCGTGCGACGGCGTCGGGTACACGGTCGCGCCGGTGAACCGGAGGGACGGTGCGGTGCTGGGCATTCGGGCCTCCCGTGGGCGTGGCCGCCGGGACCCGGCGGCCACCGTCCAGGGTCGTGCGGAGCACCGCCGCCGGGGAGGCCGGGGAGATCCTGGGTGCGGCACACCCCGGCACGGGACGCGGTCCCCGCCGCCGCGTCCGCGCACCGGCGATGGCGTGCGTCACACCACCTTGAGTGTGCCGCTGCGGCACGACCTGTACTGGCGTCCACGATCACAGCGGACGACGACGGGATGACGATGGTCGACGTGCAGCACAGAGCCGGCCGGTCGGCGCGGGGCGCCGCCCGGAACGGGCCGGGACCGGGTGCCGGGGCCGCGCGGCGGGCACGTGCGCGGGCCGGGCGACCGCCCGCGGTGAGCGTCGTCGTCCCGGTCCGGAACGAGGCGCGGAACCTCGAGATCGTCCTGCCCGCGCTCGCCGCGGTGCGCCCCGCGGTGCACGAGATCATCGTCGTGGACGGGCACTCGGCGGACGGCTCGCTCGACGTCGCCCGCCGGGTGCTGCCGTCGGTGCGCACCGTCACGCAGACCCGGCGCGGCAAGGGCAACGCGCTGGCTTGCGGCTTCGCCGAGGTGACCGGCGACGTCGTGGTCATGTTCGACGCCGACGGGTCGGCCGATCCGGCCGAGATCCCGGCGTTCGTCGACGCGCTCGTCGCGGGTGCCGATCTCGCCAAGGGCAGCCGGTTCACCACGGGCGGCGGCAGCGACGACATCACCGTGCTGCGCCGGGCCGGCAACCACGGCCTCAACGTCGTAGCCAACGCGTTGTTCGGCACGTCCTTCACCGATCTCTGCTACGGCTACAACGCGTTCTGGGCCGATCTGCTGCCGGTGCTGGACCTGCCCGCGACCGACGCGCCGGCCCCGCCGGCGGGTGTGCCGTGGGGTGACGGCTTCGAGATCGAGACGGTGCTCAACTGCCGGTTCGCGGCCGCCGGGCTGGCGATCACCGAGGTCTCCTCGGTGGAGCGGCGGCGGATCTTCGGCGACACCAACCTGCGCACCTTCGCCGACGGCGCCCGGGTGCTCCGCACCCTGCTCGCCGAGCGCCGGCGCAGCTCCCGGACCCTCGCCCCGGTGCTGCCGCTGCCGGTGCCCGCCGTGCCGCCTGCGCCCGCGGTGCCGCCGGTGCCCGCCGTGCCGCCTGCGGTCCCGCTCGCCCGGCATCCGGAGCCGCGGCCGGCCCCGGACGAGCCGGTCCCGCACCCGTCGACCGATCCGTGTCCCGGAGGGACTGCCCGTGCACGCGCCTGATCCCCACCGGCCCTACCCGGCCCCGCCGTCGCCGGAGCCCGGTGCGGCGAACCGCACGGCCCGGCCCGGGCCCGCCGTGGCCGATCCCGCCCGCCCGTTCGGCGCGCACCTGCGGACGAGCTGGTGGAAGCCGCTCGTCCTGCTCGGGACGCTGCCGGTGGTGCTGGTGCTCACCCAGTGGCTGGCGTTCCTGTTCGTCGGCGTCCTCGTGGGCAGCGACGATCCGCTGTCCACCGAGTTCACCCCGGAGAAGGCGCTCGCCGCCAACCTGGCCATCGGGGTGACCGGCCTGGTGGCCGTGCTGATGCTGGTGTGGCTGACCGGGGTGCCCTGGCGCGCCCTGTTCAGCCACCGGCGGGCGTTCGACGGCCTGCGGCTGGCCCGCTACTCGATCGGCGCGGCGCTGCTGGTGGGCGCGGCGATGGCCGTCGTCGCGGTCGTCGCACCGGAGTCCGCCGGCTGGACCGGCTTCGCGGTCACCGGCACCACCCTCGCCCTCCTCGCGGTCACCCTGCTCACCACCCCGTTCCAGGCGGCCGGCGAGGAGCTGATGTTCCGTAGCGTCCTGCTGCCGGCGGCGGCGAGCCGGCTGCGCGCGGTCCGGCCGGCCCTGGTCCTCGGGCTGGTGGTCTCGTCACTGGGCTTCGCCGCGGTGCACGGCTCGACCGACCCCTGGCTGGCCGGCTACTTCACCGTGGTCGGGCTCAGCACCGGATTGATGGCGATCATCAGCGGCGGGATGGAGGCGCCGATCGCGTTCCACGTCGTCAACAACGTCATCGCCGGCGTCCTCACCAACGTGATGTCCGGCGGCGGGACCAGCACCATCGACCGGGCCACCGACACCGGCGGCCCGTCGCTGCTGATCCTCGCCGTCGCCAACGTCGCGATGGTCGCCGTCGTGTGGTTCCACGAGCGGCGGGCCCGCCCGGCGCGGCTCGCCGGCTGACCGGCACCCCGCTCAGCGCGGGTCGCGGATGCCGTCGACGATGCGGGTCCAGTCGTCCGCGCCGTGCCCGTCGTCGACGGCGCGCCGGTAGTGCGCCTGCACCGCGCGGGGGAGTGCGAGATCGATGCCCGCCTCCGCGCTCGCGGCCACCACGTGGTCGGCGGTCGCGCCCATCATGGTCGCGGTGCTGAGATCGCCCGGGTGCCGGTCGTCGTCGATGTGGGTCCACGGCGGCTCACCGGCGGCGACGATCTCCGGCGTGTCCGCCAGCATCGCGAGCAGCCCGGGCATCACCTCCGAGGCGGACAGGCCGGCCGTGCCGAGCAGCGCCGTCGCGTGCGCGAGGGCGGACAGGCCGGTCAGGAAGACGTCGAGATGGGCCAGGTACATCAGCTGCGCGAGCGCCGGATCGGTGCCGAGCAGGCGCGGCTCTCCGATCGTGGTGAGCACCTGGCGGTGGCGCTCGAACGCGTCGACGTCACCGCTGTAGAACACCGACGCGGCCGGTGTCCCGACCATCGGCGCGGGCACCATCACCCCGCCGACGACGAGCCGCGCGCCGTGCCCGGCGAGCCACCGGGCGGCGTCGCGGGTCCCGGCGGGGGACTCCGAGCTGAGATTGACGACGGTGCGCCCGGGCAGGTCCGCGACGGCGTCGCCGAGGATGTTGTACATCGCCCGGTAGTCGGTGAGGCTGAGGATCACCAGCGGGCCCGCCCGCAGCGCGTCGGACGGGGTCGGCGCGAGCACGGCACCGGCGGCGACGACCGGCTCGGCCCGGGCGGCGGTCCGGTTCCACACGGTCACCGGGTGGCCCGCCGCGAGCAGCGCCCCGGCCATCGCCCGGCCCATCGGGCCGAGCCCGATCACGGTCACCGGGGTCATGCCGCGCTCCGCTCCGCGCGCAGGCCCTCGACGATCCGGCCGAGGTCGTCGGCGCCGTGGCCGGCGTCGATCTGCTGCCGGACGAGTGCCCGCAGCAGGCCCGCGGACCGCACCATGGCCGCGCCGTGCAGGAACCCGGTGAGCATCGTGTACATGGCCGCGAGCAGCGCCAGATCGAGCAGCGACGCCCGGCCGGCGTCGTCGCCGTGGTAGCTGCTCGCCGCCCAGCGGTCGAGCAGGTCCCGGTGGGCGTCGAACACCGCCCGCGGGCCGCTGTAGAGGATCTGCGCACCGGGCCCGCCGATCATCGGCGGGGTTGCCATGATCGCCCCGTCCAGGTACCGGATGCCCCGCTCCGCGCTCCAGGACGCCAGCTCGCGCGCCTCGGCCGGGGTGGTCGTGGTGAGGTTGACGACGGTGCGCCCGCGCAGCGCGCCGGCCGCCGGATCGAGGATCGCGTGCACCGACGCGTGATCGAGCAGGCAGACGATCACCGGCCCGCCGGCGGCCACCGCCTCCGGCACGGTCGCCGCGCCGGTCGCGCCCCGGGCGAGCAGGCCGGCCGCTCGTCCCGGGGTGCGGTTCCACACCGTCACCGGACGGCCGTCGTCGAGCAGGGCGCCGGCGAGTGCCCGGCCCATCGCGCCCGTCCCGAGCACGGCGACGGGGAGTCGCGTGTCCGTCATGGAGGTCCCCTCCTTGAGTTCGTCGGATCTGTTCCTCCATGCTGGGCGGGTACCGCGGATGCCGGAAGTACCCACTATTTTCTGCGGTACTTACCTTTTGGTGAGTGAGGAGCGGGGCGTGACGGGTTCGGACAGGTGCGGTCCCTACATCTGCGGCATCGACGCGGCGCTCGACGTCGTCAGCGGGAAGTGGAAGGGGCTCATCCTGTGGGAGCTCGACGAGCACGGCGTCCGGCGGTTCGGTGAGCTGCGCCGGGCGCTGCCCGGGGTGAGCGAGAAGATGCTGACCCAGCACCTGCGCCAGCTGGAGGAGGACGACCTGGTGCACCGCCGGGTGCACGCGGAGGTCCCGCCGCGGGTCGAGTACTCGCTGACCGAGCACGGCCGGGCGCTCAACACCGCCCTCGGGCCGCTCGGCGAGTGGGGCCGGGACCGGATCGCCCGGGAGCGGCGGGCGATGGTGGACCATCCGGACGCCCCGTCGATGCCCCGGCCCTGACCGGGCGGGGTCGCCGCCCCGACCTCTCCGACGACCCGAGGACGTGCACAGTGACCGACTACGGCCACGACCTGTGGTTCGGCAGCTTCATCACCCCGGCAGCCCGGCCGCCGGAGGGCCCGGTCGAGACGGCGCTGCTGGCCGAGCGCGCCGGGCTCGATCTCGTCAGCTTCCAGGACCATCCCTACCAGGCCGCGTTCCAGGACACCTGGACCCTGATGTCCTGGGTCGCGGCGCGCACCGAACGCATCCGGATCAGCGGCAACGTGCTCTGCCTGCCGCTGCGTCCGCCGGCGGTGCTGGCCCGGGCCGCCGCGACGCTGGACCGGCTCAGCGGCGGGCGCGTCGAGATGGGGCTGGGCGCCGGCGCGTTCTGGGACGGCATCGTCGCGATGGGCGGCACCCGGCTCGAACCCGGCCAGGCCGTGCGGGCGCTGGAGGAGGCGATCCGGGTGCTCCGCGGGGTGTGGTCGACCGACGAGCCCGGCCGGCTGACCGTCGAGGGGGAGTTCCATCCGGTCGCCGGCGTCCGGCGCGGGCCGGCGCCCGCACACCCGATCCCGATCCACGTCGGGACGTACAAGCCGCGGATGCTCCGGCTGACCGGCCGGGTCGCCGACGGCTGGCTGCCGTCGCTGGGCTACCTGTCCGACGGGCCGCCGTCGCTGCGGGCGATGAACGAGCAGATCGACGACGCCGCGTCCGCCGCCGGGCGCGATCCGGCCGCGATCAGCCGGATCCTCAACCTCGACGGCGCCTTCGGCAGTGGCGACGGGCTGTTCCGCGGGACGCCCGACGCCTGGGCCGAGCAGGTCGCGGACCTGGCCCTGCAGTACGGCGTGTCCGGGTTCGTCCTCGCCTCCGACGATCCCGCCGACCTGGACCGCTTCGGGCGCGAGGTCGCCCCGCTGGCCCGCGAGCTCGTCGCGTCCGAGCGCACGGGATGAGGCCGGCCCGCCCTGCGGGCCAGGGGGCGGACGACCGCCGAGATGCGCGTCAGGGCGAATTGTCGTTCTTCCCCGGACACTGGTGCGCATCTCGACGGGGGACCGGCGGGCGTCAGGGGTGCGGGCCGCCGCCGAAGCCGGTCCAGCGCAGCTCGGGCGGCAGGTGCCCCATGTCGTTGTAGAGCACCAGGGTCGGCGCCGTGCCCGGCCGGTACTCGATCACGGTGAGCGAGGCGTTGCCCGGATTGAGGCCGAGCCAGCGGTCCGGCGGCGCGTCCAGCGCGTGCCGCACCAGCCAGGCGATCGGATAGGAGTGGGTGACGAGGACCTCGTGCGTGTCGGCGGCGCCGTCGCTGGTGCCGGTGGCCCGGGCGAACCGGCCGGTCAGGGCGGCCGCGCGGATCGCGCCGTCGGCGGCCTCGGCGGCGTCGTAGCCGTCGAAGAAGCCGGCCCACTCCGGGGGCGGCTCGGGCGGCACGTGCGGCACGTGGTCGACGAGCTCGGGCGCCTCGTGCAGCGCGGCGCCGGGCAGGTGCGCGGCGAGGATCTGCGCGCACCGGGCGGCCCGGGGCAGCGGCGAGTGCCGCACGGTGTCGATCGGCAGCCCGGCCAGGCGGGCGCCGAGCAGCTCGGACTGCCGCCGTCCGGTGTCGGTGAGGGTGCCGAACGCGTCGGCGGCGCCGTGCCGGACCAGGTGCAGGCGGCGGGTGCGCGGCGCGGTCATCGCCGGTCCTCGGTCGCCGGGAGGACCGCGTGCGCGTCGCGCAGCCGGTCCGCCGCGGACCGGGGGGAGCGGTCGCCGGAGATGTCGTCGGCCCAGCCGAGGAGCCGGTCGCGGTGCGGATCGGCGTCGTCGACGGTGCTGCCGGCATGGCCGAGGACGATCCGGCCGGTGGTCCCGTCGATGGTGAGCACGGTGCCCTCGCCGACGGTGCCGGCCCGGGTCGTGACCGTCCCGGCGGCCGGGTCGACGGCGATGTCGGCGGCGCCGACGACCGCGGGCCTGCCGAGTGCCCTGGCGACGACCGCGGCGTGGCAGGCCGGGCCGCCGCGGGTGGTCAGGATGCCGGCGGCGGCCGCGAGGCCGTGCATGTCGTCCGGCGACGTCTCCGGCCGGACCAGGACGACCGGGCCGTCCGCGGCCAGCCGGACCGCCGATCCGGCGGTGGTCGCGATCCGCCCGGAGACGACGCCGGGCCCCGCCCCGGTCCCCTGACCGGCGAGGACGCCGGGATCGGCGAGGATCGGCGTCCGGGCGTGGTCGAGATCGTGGCCGGTGGTCCGGCGGACCGCCTCGCGCCGGTCGATCAGCCCCGCGTCGGCGAGGTCCACCGCGATCCGCAGCGCGGCCCGCCCGGCGACCGGGGCGGGCCGGAGCTGGAGGAACCACAGGCGGCCGGACTCGTGGGTGAACTCGACGTAGCAGGGCCGCCGCAGCCGGCGTTCGGCCCGGGCGAGGGCGGCGGTCAGCTCCGGCCACAGCGCGGGCTCGCGCCCGGCCAGCTCGCCCAGCGGGTGGGTCCGGACCCGGCCGGAGACGACGTCGGGACCCCGGTGGCCGAACATCACGTCGCCGAACGGGACCGGCTCGCCGGTGTTCGGGTCCCGGCTGAAGGCGACGCCGGACCCGCTGTGCCCGTCGCGCGCGCCGTCCACCATGACCTGCACGATCGCCGCGGTGCCCCGGTGGTGCGGGATGTCGTGCAGGGTGCGGTAGGTGCGGGCCCGGGGTGCGTCCCAGGAGGTGAACACCTCCCGCAGCGCCCCGTCGAGCGCCCCGGGCAGGTCGACGCCGAGGACGGTCCGCATCATCCCGGGCATCGACACCGCCGCACCGGAGCGGACCGCGACCGTCGACGCCCGCGGTGCGAGATCGCGCAGGGCGGCCGTCACCTCCTCGACCAGCCCTCCGGGGAGCCGGCCGGTGGCCAGCACACCGCGGCAGACCCCGGTCGTGACGACGACGGCCGGCGGCACCGGCAGCCCGAGCCGGTGCAGCTCGGCCAGTCCGCGGGCCTTCCCGCCGATGCGTGCGGCCGGCTCGTCGAGCTGCGCGGACACGGCGTGCACCCGGGTCACCGCGGGATCCCGAGGGTGGCGAGCAGGTCCTCGTGCAGCTCGGCCCACACGGCGTGGAACGAGGTGACGCTGTCGGTGGCCTCCCGGAGGTCACCGGCCCGGACCCGGCGCAGGGCCAGCGCCAGTCGCGGCCGGTACCGACCGAACCGGTCGAGCGCCGCGGTCAGCTCCGCGCAGACGGCGGCGGCCCGCCGGTCGAGATCGGTGAACCGGTCGAGCACCCGCGCGTCGTGGGCCGGATCGGTGTGGTCGTTCACGACGGTGCGGCCGCCCGGACCCGGGCGCAGCTGCCACGCCGCGCAGAGGTCGAGCAGCTCGGGATTGAGCTCCAGGAACCGGTCGAGACCTGCGATGACGGCCGGGCGGGTGCCCGCCGCGGCCAGCTCGGCGGCGGTCCGCTCCGCGTCGGCGGCCCGGCCGCGGGCGCTCAGCCCCCAGGCGGCGAACTCGCCGCTGGTGCGGACCACGAGCCCGGCGGCGCCGAGGTCGATCAGCTCCGACTCGATCCCGGCGGACGGCAGCCCGGTCGCGACCGCGATCCGTTCGACGCCGGTGTGCCCGGTGCAGCGCAGCGTGTGCAGGACCAGCAGATCCGGCGGGGTCGTCGTCGGCACGGCGTCAGCTCCGAATGTCGAGAATTTTCAAATGTCGTCAACATCTGGATGACAGTTGTAGCATGTCCGCGGCGAGAGGAGGGGTCGATGCCGCGACTGACGCGGGCCGAGCAGCAGGAACGCACCCGCGGCGCGGTGCTGGCCGCCGCCCGGGCGGAGTTCGCCGAGCACGGGTTCACCGCCGCGAAAGTGGACCGGGTCGCCGACCGGGCCGAGCTGACCCGGGGGGCGGTGTACTCGAACTTCGCCGGGAAGCGCGCGCTGTACCTGGCGGTGCTGGTCGACGTCGTCGAGCGGGCCCGCGAGCAGGCCGGCCCGCCCGCGACGCCGCCGGCGTCCACCGGCGCGGCGCTGGCCGAGTTCGCCCGCGTCTGGCTGGAGCGGCTCCCGTTCGTCGGCGACGCGCCCGGCAGCGGTCACCTGCAGCTGCGGTCGCTGTCCGGCGTCGTCGAGGACGGGCCCGCCCGGGACGCGCTGGCCGCGCTCGTCCGGTTCGAGGCGCTGCTGCTGGGGCTCGCGCTGGAGGCGCGGCGCCCCGGTGCCGGCCGGCGGGTGCGGACGGCCGGGCTCGCACTGACCCTGCTCGCCGGGGCCGCGGCCGTCGCGGAGAACGCACCCGGCGTCGGCGATCCGTTCGACCTGGTCCGGGCCGCGGAGCACCTCGCCGGGATCGCGATCGTCGACGACGACCGCCCGCCGTACCTGGACCACGTCGCGCCCACCGAGACCGTCGACCAGCCGTGGGCGGCGCCGCGCGGGCTGGTCGACGAGATCAGCGGCCGCCCCGCCGAGCCGGGCCGGGACGGGGTGCTGGTCGCGCTCGGCGTGCACCGCCTGGCGGCCGCCGAGGACACGCTGCGGTCGGCCCGGCTGCGGGACGAGGTGACGGTCGCGATCGTCACCGACGACCCGGCCGAGCTGGGCCGGCTGGCCCGGCTGCGGATCGTCGACATCGCCGGCTGCCTGCGCCGGGTGTTCGCCCCCGCCGACCTGCCCCGGCTGCGCGTCGTGCTGGACGACGGGGCCGTCGCGGCCGCGCTCGGGGTGGACGCGCCGGGGATGCGCACCGAGGTCGCCGTGCGGGTGCGCGGGGGGCGGGTCGTCGCCCGGGCCGAGGGGTTCGGGGCCGGGCACGCGGTGGCCGCCTCGACCGCACTTCCGCGAGCCTGACGGCGCCGCCCCACGGGTGGGACCCGCCGGGCCGAGGAGCGGGAGCTGTACGACCGGCTGGAGTCCGACCACCGGGCGGACCGCTCCGCGGGGCTGGCCGCCGAGGTCGCCGCCGTGTCGGTGCTGCCCGCCGACGCCGGACTGATCGGGCACCCGCCGTCGTCCCACGCCTCGCTGTCCCGCTTCAAGCTATAGCGCGGCAGGGGGCTTGCCACAAGCCCCCGATCATGCCGCAAGCTCTCCCGCCGATGCCGCTCCGCCGAGCGGCACGGGCACACGGGGGGACGATGACCGACACCGGCAGCATCACGACCGGTCGCTGGGTACGCGATCTGCGGGAGCTCGACGGGAGCATGATCGCGCTGGTCGGGGGCAAGGCCGCGCACCTGGGGGAGCTGTCCCGGATCGAGGGCGTCGAGGTTCCGGCCGGCTTCTGCGTGACGACGGAGGCGTTCTGGGCGTTCACCGCGCAGGTTCCCGGGTTCGACGAGCTGCTCGACCGGCTCGCCCAGGACGACCCGGCCGGTACCGCCGCGCGGATCCGGGCCGCGATGGAGTCGACCCCGGTCCCCGGCGACCTGGCCGCGGAGATCGCCGTGCGGGTCGACGGGGCCGGCCGGGCGGTCCGGTCCAGCGCGACCGCCGAGGACCTGCCGACGGCGTCGTTCGCCGGCCAGCAGGACTCCTACCTCAACGTCGTGGGTCCGGCCGCGGTCGTCGGGCACGTCCGGTCCTGCTGGGCATCGCTGTTCACCGAGCGGGCCGTGGCGTACCGGGCGCAGCACGGCATCGACCACCGTGCGGCGCGGATGGCGGTCGTCGTGCAGGAGATGGTCGACCCGCACGCCTCGGGCGTGCTGTTCACGGCCGACCCGGTGACGTCGAACCGGAGGGTGGTGGCCGTCGAGGCGTGCCTCGGCCTCGGCGAGGCGCTGGTCTCCGGCCAGGTGGACGCCGACCACCACACGGTGCGCGACGGCGTCGTCGGGACGAGCGTCGGGGCCAAGAAGTCGGCCGTCCGCGCAGCACCGGGCGGCGGGACGTGGACCCGGGAGATCGGGCCGGAGCTGCGCCATCGGCCGGCGCTGACCGACGCGCAGGTGCTGGAGCTGGCGCGGCTCGGCAGGCGGATCGAGGCGCACCTGGGCGGTCCGCAGGACATCGAGTGGTGCCTGGCCGACGGCCGGTTCCGGATCGTGCAGAGCAGGCCGATCACCACACTGTTCCCGGTCCCGGTGACCACCGACGACCGGTTCCACGTCTACGTGTCGGTCGGGCACCAGCAGATGATGACCGACGCGATGACGCCGCTGGGCCTGTCCGTCTGGCAGCTGACCACGCCGAAGCAGATGGCCGAGGCGGGCGGACGGCTGTTCGTCGACGTCGCCGACCAGCTGGCGTCGCCGGCGACCCGGGAGCTGATCCTGGACGGCCTGGGCAACTCGGACCCGCTGATCCGGGACGCGCTGCAGACCGTCCTCGACCGTGGCGAGATTGTCCCGGCCGAGCCTGCGGTGGCCGCGGCCCCGCCACCGGGGGTCGCCGAGCCGGACCCGATCGACGCCGATCCGGCGCTCGTCGAGGAGCTCGTCGCGCACTGGCGTGCCTCGCTGGCCGGCGTCGAACGGGACATCGCGGAGCTCCGGGGGCCGGAGCTGTTCGACTTCCTGGTGGCGGATCTCGGGGAGCTGAAGCGGCTGCTGGTCGAGCCGCGCAGCCACCAGGTGATCATGGCCGGGATGCAGGCCACCTGGTGGCTCAACGACCGGATGCGCGAGTGGCTGGGGGAGGAGAACGCAGCCGACACGCTGGCCCGGTCCGCACCCGGCAACGTCACCTCGGAGATGGGGCTCGCGCTGCTGGACGTCGCCGACGCGATCCGCCCGCATCCGGCGGTGGTCGCCTTCCTGCGGAACGCCCCCGGCGACGGCTTCCTCGACGAGCTGCCGGAGCTGCCCGGCGGCCGGCAGGCGCGGGACGCGATCCGCGGCTATCTCGACCGGTACGGCGCGCGCTGCGTCGGTGAGATCGACATCGCCCGGCCGCGGTGGGCCGAACGCCCGACCGAGCTCGTGTCGGTGCTGCTCGGCAACATCGACAACGCCGGACCCGGCGCCGGCCGCGACCGCTTCGAGCAGGGCAGGCAGGAGGCGGCGGCGAAGGAACGGGACCTGCTGGACCGGTTGCGGCAGCTCCCGGACGGCCGCCGGAAGGCGGACCGGACCGCGGCGATGATCGACCGTCTCCGGACCTTCGCCGGGTACCGCGAGTACCCCAAGTTCGGGATGGTCGGCCGGTACTCCGCCTACCGGTGGGCGCTGCTGCGGGAGGCCGACCGGCTGGTGCGGGCCGGCGTGCTCGACGACCGGGAGGACTGCTTCTTCCTGCGGCTCCACGAGTTCCACGAGGTCGCACGCACCGGCCGGGTCGATCGCGAGCTGGTCCGCCGTCGCCGCTGCGAGCTCGCGGTGTTCCGGGCGCTCACGCCGCCCCGCGTGCTCACCTCGGACGGCGAGACCGTCGCCGGGGCCTACCGGCGCGCCGACCTGCCCGACGGCGCGCTGGCCGGGCTGCCGGCGTCCACCGGGCTCGTCGAGGGGCGCGCCCGGGTCGTGCCCGACCTGGCCGGGGCCGAGTTGCGTACCGGCGACATCCTGGTCACCGCCTTCACCGATCCCAGCTGGTCACCGGCGTTCGTCACGGTCGCCGGGCTGGTGACGGAGGTGGGCGGGCTGATGACGCACGGTGCGGTGATCGCCCGCGAGTACGGGCTGCCCGCGGTCGTCGGGGTGGCGGGCGCGACCGGGCTGATCCGGGACGGGCAGCGGATCCGGGTCGACGGCACGAGCGGGTACGTGGAACTCCTGACACGGTGGACCGATCTTCCGCCGACGGTCGTTGCAACGTAACTTGCGAGGCATGCCTACCATAACTCGCCGCGGGTTCGCCGGCGTCGCAGTCAGCGGCGCGCTGTTCCTCGGGATCGCCGCCTGCGGGACCGAATCCTCGGACGGCGCCGACGCCGGGGGCGGCGCCGTGCAGATCACGCACGCGCTCGGCACCACCTCGGTACCGGACGACGTGCAGCGGATCGTCGCGCTCGGACCGACCGGCTTCGACGTCGCGCTGGCCCTCGACGCCCCGGTCGTCGGCGCGTCGTCGAGCGGCAGCGAGTCCGGCCTGTCGCCGTGGACCGCCGAGGCCGAGGGCGTCGCCGACGTCGAGGTGCTCCCGGTCCAGGGCGAGGCCACCGAGGTGAACCTCGAGCAGGTCGCCGCCCTGCAGCCCGACCTGATCTTCGCCCCGGGCTACTTCGCCCTCGCCGACTCCTACCCGCAGCTGAGCGCGATCGCCCCGACGATCGGCTACCAGACCGGGCCGGCCCAGGACACCTGGCAGGAGATGACCACCCAGCTCGCCACCGCGCTCGGCCGTCCGGACGACGCGCAGCGGGTGATCGACGAGGTCGAGACGACGCTGCAGGAGACCCGCACGCAGTTCCCCGAGCTGGAGGGCACCAGCTACACCTTCGGCTTCGTCCAGCCCGGTTCGGTCACCGCGCTGCGCGACCCGGAGGACGCGATGGCATCGGTGCCGGCCGCCATCGGCATGACGCTCTCGCCGCAGATCCTGGCCCTTCCGCAGGGCGAGTCCTTCGGCGTGGAGCTCGGACCGGAGGAGATCCCGGCGCTCGACGCCGACGTCCTCGTGCTGTTCGACGGCGGTGACGCCGAGGCCCGGACCGCGCTGGAGCAGAACGCGCTCTTCGAGCGGCTGCCCGTCGTCCAGCGGGACGCGATCGTGAGCTACGACTACGACGAGTTCATCGGTCTCCGCAACCCCTCGCCGCTGTCCATCCCGTGGATCCTGGACCGGATCGCCCCCCGCCTGTCCGAGGCCGCCCAGAAGTAACCCCTCACCACCCGGCCGGCCGATCGCGGCCGGAGCCGCCGCGCGGCTCCGGCCGCGATCCCGTGCGCCCGGTCACCCCGAGTACGACGCCGGTCACACCTCGATGACGCAACGCTGACGCTCCGTGAAATCACTCGATCGGGTGACGTGAGCGTCACGTCATGCGTGTCGACCTGCAACTTCGTTGATTTGTCGGCCCGCTGCGCCGGGTCACCCTCTAGGCGGGACAGGGATCGACGTGTTGAAGTTAGCCTCGCCTTAGGCTTGCTCCGCTGATCTCAGAGAGGATCGTGATGGCGTTCCCCGCCGATCCGGTAGCCCACGTCGACCAGGCAATATCTGATGTGGTCGGGGTCGGGTTCGGGCCGTCCAACCTCGGCGTCGCGATCGCGTTGCGCGAGTTCAACGCGACGGTCGACGCGTCCCGCCGAGTGACCGGTTGCTTCGTGGAACGCCAGGAGGCGTTCGGCTGGCATCGCGGCATGCTCCTCCAGGACGCCACCATGCAGGTGTCCTACCTCAAGGATCTTGTCACTCTGCGTAACCCGGGTAGCGAGTACTCGTTCCTGTCCTACCTGCACGAACGGGGCCGGCTCGCCGATTTCATCAACTACGGCAGCAGCTTCCCGACCCGCCGCGAGTTCCACGACTACCTGGAGTGGGCGGCGTCCCGGGTCGGCCGGGGCGGACCGGAGGTGGCCGTCGACTACGGCACCGAGGTGCTCGAGATCCTCCCCGTGTGCGAGGACGGCGGCGCGGTCGAACTGCTGGACGTGGTGGTCCGCACGGGTGACGACCGGATCCGCAGGCTGCGCACCCGCAACGTCACCCTCGCCTGCGGGATGGCACCGGCGCTGCCGGCCGGGATCGTCCCGAGCGACCGGATCTGGCACAACCGGGACCTGCTGTTCCGTACCGGCGAGCTGGCCGGTTCGGCGCCCGCCCGGTTCGTCGTCGTCGGTGCCGGGCAGAGTGCCGCGGAGACGGTGGAGCACCTGCACCGGACGTTCCCGACGGCCGAGGTGCACGCGGTGTTCGCGCGCTACGGCTACAGCCCGGCCGACGACACCTCGTTCGCGAACCGGATCTTCGATCCGGCCGCGGTCGACGACTTCTTCACCGCGCCGGACGAGGTGAAGGAACGGATCCTCGGCTACCACGCGAACACCAACTACTCGGTCGTCGATCCGGAGCTGATCGAGGGCCTGTACCGGACCCACTACCACGAGCGGGTCGCCGGAACGGAGCGACTGCGGTTCCGCAACGTGTCCCGGGTGGCCGACGTGGTCGAGCTCGCCGATCAAGTGGAGATCGCGGTCGAGTCGCTGATCGACGGGTCCCGCGAGGTGATCACCGCCGACGCCGTCGTCTACGCCACCGGGTACCGGGCGACCGATCCGCTGGAGATGCTCGGCGGTGGCCTGTCCGCGGCCTGCATCCGGGACTCCGCGGGCCGGCCGGACGTGCGGCGCGACTACCGGATCGGCATCACCGAGCTCGCCGACGGCACGCCCGTCCGGGCCGGGATCTACCTGCAGGGGCCGACCGAGCACACGCACGGCATCACCTCGACGCTGTTGTCCAACATTGCGGTCCGATCCGGCGAGATCGTCGGTTCGTTCGCCACACCGGAGACCGTCCGCGACCGGACCCCGGCGCCGCGGGCCGGCCGCACCGATCCGCTGCCCGCGGGTCGCAGCGGTCGCTGATCGCCGCCCCCGCACCCCAGTAAACGAGGAGACACCCATGTCCGCGAACCCGTTCGACGACGAGGCCGGAACGTTCCACGCCCTGGTCAACGACGAGGGTCAGTACTCCCTGTGGCCGGAGTTCGCGGCCGTGCCGGACGGCTGGCGGATCGCGCACGGTCCTGCGGACCGGGCGTCCTGCCTGGCCCACATCGAGCAGAACTGGACCGATCTGCGGCCCCGCAGCCTGGTCGAACGCACCGGCTGACCATCCCCCACGATCCCGGCCCGAACGGAAGGACCCCCATGCCCGGCGTTGCCGATGCCGCCCCCCAGGTCTACCGCACGCTGCTCAGCGGCAAGATCCACCGAGCCACGGTCACCCAGGCCGATCTGCACTACGTCGGTTCGCTGACCGTCGACGAGGACCTCATGGACGCGGCCGGTCTGGTCGAGGGCGAGAAGGTCCAGGTTCTCGACATCGACAACGGCAACCGCCTGGAGACCTACGTCATCACCGGCGACCGGGGCAGCGGGGTGATCGGGGTGAACGGCGCCGCCGCGCATCTGGTGCATCCCGGCGATCTCACGATCATCGTCGCCTACCAGCAGGTCCCGGAGAGCGTCGTGCCCGATCACGTGCCGCGGGTCGTGCACGTCGACGCCGCCAACCGGATCGTCGAGCTGGACACCGATCCGGCCGCCCCCGTCCCCGGATCCGTCGACCAGCTCGCCGGCCGCTGATCCCGCCGGCCGACACAGCACACGCAGCAGACACGCCAGACACAGCAGGACCGCAGGAGGACCACCCGATGACCCCCGTGTCGATCGACGCGCTCCGAGAGCTGATCGCCGATCTCGTGGACGAGGACCCGCAGGACGTCGGCGAGCACGACGACCTGTTCGAGCTCGGTCTGCAGTCGATCGCGTTGATGCGGCTGATCTCCCGCTGGCGCGACGACGGGCACGAGATCGGGTTCGGCGACCTCGCGTCCCGGCCGACCGTCGCCGCCTGGGCCGAGCTGATCTCGCGGGCCGCGGCCCCCGCCGCCGCCCCGGAGGCCGCGACCGGGGAGCCGGCCGCCGCGGAACCCGGCGGCGCCGAGTTCCCGCTGGCACTGCTCCAGCACGCGTACTGGGCCGGTCGCGACCCGGCCCAGCCGCTGGGCGGGGTCGCGCCCCACCTCTATCTCGAGTTCGACGGCCCCGGCCTGGACCCGGACCGGCTGGCGGCGGCGCTGCGCAGGCTGGTCGACCGGCACCCGATGCTGCGTGCCCGGATCACCGACAACGGCCGTCAGGAGATCCTGCCCGCCGACGGCCGGGACACCCTCGTCGTGCACGACTTGCGCGATCTCGACGACGCCGCGCGCGACGCCCGGCTCGCCGGGACCCGGGACGCGATGTCGCACGAGATGCTGGCGATCGAGCGCGGCGAGGTGCTGCGGGTGGCGCTCAGTCTGCTCCCCGGCGGGGCCCGGCTGCACGTCGACGTCGACATGGTCGCCGCCGACGCGGTGAGCTACCGGGTGCTGCTCGCCGATCTCGCCCGGTTCCACGACGAGGGCGCCGACGCCCCGGAGACCAGCCCGCCCGGTGTGACCTACCGCGAGTACCTCGAGGCCCGCCCGGCCGCCCGCCGGGCCGCGACCGCGGCGGCCCGCGGGTACTGGGCGGACCGGCTCCCGGAGCTCCCCGGCGCACCCGAGCTGCCCGCCGCCGATCCGGTGGCCGCCCGCCCGCGGGCCCAGCGCCTCGCCTTCACCCTGGACGGCGCCGAACGGGACGCCGTGTTCGCCGCCTGCCGCCGGCACGGGCTCACCGCGGCGGCCGTCGTCGCCACCGCCTACGCCGAGGTGATCGGCGCCTGGAGCGCGCAGCCGCGGTTCCTGGTGAACGTGCCGCTGTTCGACCGCGACCCGGTGCATCCCGACATCGACCTCGTGGTCGGCGACTTCACCGGCTCGGTACTGCTGGAGATCGACCTGTCCGAGCCGGCGAGCTTCGCGGACCGGGCCCGCGCCGTGCAGCGCAGGCTGCACGCCGACGCTGAGCACGCCGCCTACTCCGGTGTGGAGGTGCTGCGCGACCTGGGCCGCCGGGCCGGCGAGCAGGTGCTCGCCCCGGTCGTGTTCACCAGCGGCCTGAACCTGGGCGAGCTGTTCGACGAGCGCGCCCGGACGCTGTTCGGCGACCCGGTGTGGATGATCTCGCAGGGCCCGCAGGTGCTGCTCGACGCCCAGATCACCGAGGTCGGCGGACAGATCCTGGTCAACTGGGACGTCCGGGCCGATCTGCTGCCCGACGGCGTCGGCGAGGCGATGTTCGCCGCCTTCACCGGACTGGTGCGCGGGCTGGCCGACGAGCGGACCTGGGCCGAGCCGGTCCCGGCGCTGCTGCCCGCCGGTCAGCGCGCGGTGCGCGACCGGGCCAACAGCACCGCCGAGCTGCCCCCGGCGCGGACCCTGCACGGGCGGTTCTTCGCCGAGGCCGCGGCCCGCGGCGACGCGCCCGCCGTGCTGTCCGGTTCCGGTGCGCTCGGGCACGCCGAGCTGGCGGACCGCGCGCTGCGGGTCGCCGCGGGACTGCGCGAGCGCGGCGTCGCCCCCGGCGACCCGGTCGCGGTGACCCTGCCCCGCGGGCCGGAACAGGTCGTCGCGGTGCTGGGGGTGCTCGCCGCGGGCGGCAGCTACGTGCCGCTCGGCGTGGAGCAGCCGCCGGCGCGGGTGCAGCGGATCACCGCCGTCTCCGGGCACCGGTGGGCGATCACCGCCGATCCGGGGGACGGCCGGGTGACCCCGGCCGAGCTGCTGGCCCACGACCCGCTCGACGGGCCCGTCGAGCCCGACCCGGAACAGGCCGCCTACCTGCTGTTCACCTCCGGCTCGACCGGCGAGCCCAAGGGCGTCGAGGTGCCGCACCGGGCCGCCGCCGCCACCATCGACGACCTGGTCCGCCGCTACCGGCTCGGCCCGGCCGACCGCACGCTCGCGGTGTCCGCACTCGACTTCGACCTGTCGGTGTTCGACGTGTTCGCGATGCTGGGGGCGGGCGGCGCGGTCGCCGTGCTCGCCGAGGGCGAGCAGCGCGATCCGGACCGGTGGGCCGGGGCGGTCCGGGAGCACGGCGTCACCGTCCTGAACTGTGTCCCGGCGCTGCTCGACTCGCTGCTGTCCACCGGGCACGATCTCGGCGGCACGCTGCGCCAGGTGCTGCTCGGCGGCGACCGGGTGGGCACCGATCTGCCCGGCCGGCTGCGCGAGCGGGTCCCCGGCTGCGGCGTCGCCGGGCTCGGCGGGACCACCGAGACCGCGATCCACTCGACCGTCACCGAGGTCGGCGACGTCGTGCCCGGGCACTGGCGGTGCGTCCCCTACGGCACCCCGCTGGACGGGGTCCGGCTGCGCGTCGTCGACCATCTCGGCCGGGACGTGCCCGATCACGTGCCGGGGGAGCTGTGGATCGGCGGTGCCGGGGTGGCGCACGGCTACCGCGGCGACCCGGAACGCACCGCGGACCGCTTCGTCACGCTGGACGGCGTGCGCTGGTACCGGACCGGCGACCTCGCCCGGTACGCCCCGGACGGCACCGTGGAGTTCCTCGGCCGCCGCGACGACCAGGTCAAGATCAACGGCTTCCGGATCGAGCTCGGCGAGATCGAGGCCGCCGCCGTGCGGCTGGACGGCGTCGACCTGGCCGTCGCGGTCGTCGTCGGCGACTCCCTGCCGGCACTGGCCGTGCACGGCACCGCCGATCCGGACGCCGTCGCGGCCGCGCTGCCCCGCGACCTGCCGCCGCACATGGTGCCGCGCGCCGTCGTCGCACTGGACCGGGTGCCGCTCACCGCGAACGGCAAGATCGACCGCCGGGCCGTCCGGGAGACGGTCGCCGAGCGGGTCAGCGTCGGCTCCGGCACGGTCACCGCCGGCACCGCCCTGGAACGGGTGGTCGCCCGGGTCTGGGGCGAGGTGCTCGAGCACGACGGCCCGGTCGGCGTCGAGACGCCGCTGTTCGCGCTGGGCGGCGACTCGGTGCTGGTCACCGTGATCGTGTCCCGGCTGCGCGAGCTGCTCGACACCGACGCCGTGTCCGCCCGCACGGTGTTCGCGCACCCGACGGTGCGCGAGCTGTGCCGCGCGCTGCGCGAGCAGGAACCGGACCGGATCGACGCCGTCGCCGAGGTCGTGGACGAGATCGAGTCCCTGGCCGAGGACGACGTCGACCGCGCACTGGCCGACCACTGAGCACTCCCGACCGCACCCACCCGTCCCGCGAGGGGACACCGGAGGTCCGCACGATGACCAGTCTCGACGAGCGCAAGCGCGCACTGATCGCCCGGCGCCTGGCCGAGGCGGGCCTGCGCCGCGACGAACCCGGCGACGGGGCGCGCCGTGCTGGTCGGACCGAGTTCCCGCTGTCGTTCGCGCAGCGCCGGATGTGGCTGCACCACCAGATCGTGCCCGGCAGCACCGCGTTCAACCTGTGCATCGAGCTGACCTTCGACGGCGAGCTCGACCGGCAGGCGCTGCGGATCGCGTTCGACGCGCTGGTGGCCCGGCACGAGGTGCTGCGCACGACCTACCACGCCGGCGACGACGGCGAGCCGTTCCAGCGGGTGCACAGCGCGCTCGGCTTCCCGTGGGAGGTCGTCGACCTCACCGGTGGGGAGCCCGCCGCGGTGCGGGACCGGGTGCGGGCGCTGGCCCGCGACCGGGCGTCGCAGCCCTACGACCTGGCCGCGGACTCCGCGCTGCGGGTGGTCGTCGTCGTGGAGGGCCCGGAGCGCACCACGGTGCTGCTGCAGGTGCACCACATCGCCTGGGACGGGCTCACCTTCGCCGCGATCTCCCGGGACCTCGAGACCTTCTACCGGCAGGCGTCGACCGGTCCGGTGACCCCGCCGGTCCCGCCCCGCCAGGTGGCCGATCTCGCCGACGCCGAGCAGCGGGCCTGGACGGCCGACGACCGGCCCGCCGACGCCGGGTTCTGGCGGGAGCGGCTGGCCGAGCCGGTGCCGCCGCTGTTCGACCGGCTGCCCGCCGAGGACGTCGCGGCGGGCGTCGAGCAGGGCGCCCGGGTGGACCGCCGGTTCTCCGCGGCGGCCGCCCGGGCGGTCCGGGAGCTGGCCGCCGGGCTGCGGACGACGCCGTACACCGTGCTGCTCGCCTGCTACACCGCCGTGCTGAGCCGGATCGGCAACACCGGTGACGTGGCCGTCGGGACGGCCGTGGTGAACCGGGAGGACGGCGGCAGCACCGAGCTGGTCGGCAACTTCGGCAACCTGGTGGTGCTGCGCTCCGCGGTGCACCGCGACGACACGGTGCGGACCCTCACCGCGCGGGTCGCGGAGGTCGCCGCCGAGGGCTTCGCGCACCAGAACCACCCCTACGACCGGCTGGTCGAGCAGCTGAACCCGTCGGCGTCCGGCCGGGACCGCTCGCTGTTCGAGGCGCAGCTGCTGTTCCTCACCCAGAAGCTGCACGGGCCGCGGCTGCCCGGGACCACGACCAGCTGGCTGCGCACCGACAACGGCACCGCCCAGCACCCGCTGGCGCTGGAGGTGTTCCTCACCGACGAGGGCTTCGACGTGGAGGCCACCTACGCCGCGGCGAGCCTGACGGCCCCGGTCGTCGGCACGCTGCTGGCCGAGCTGGAGGCGCTGATCGAGGCCGCCGCGGCCGATCCGGACCGGCGGCTGGCCGAGGTCTTCGCGGCCCGTCCCGCGCAGCGGACGGCGACCGCGATCGACGGGGAGCCCCGGTGGAGCCCCGCTCGGGCGCTCGGCCCGGCCGGCCGGGACGGGGAGGTCGCGCTGGTCGGGGCACCGGCGCCCGGCCGGGAGCCGGTGCAGCTGACCGTCGCCGAGCTGGACGGTCTCGCCGACCGGGTCGCCGCCGGCCTGCGCGCCCGCGGCGTCGGAGCGGAGGACCGGGTCGCCGTGCTGCTGCCGCGCACCACCGATCTGGTGGTCGCCGTGCTCGGCGTGCTGCGTTCCGGCGCGGTGCTGGTCCCGGTCGATCCGGGCTACCCGGCGGCGCGGATCCGGTACGTGCTCGACGACGCCGCGCCCGCCCTGGTGATCACCGGTGCGCCGGGTGCGGTCCCCGGCACGGCCGAGGTGACCGACCTGGCCGGGCTGACCGGCGCGGAGCCGGACCGTCCGCTGCCGCGGCCGCACCCCGGCCAGGCCGCCTACCTGATCCACACCTCCGGATCGACCGGTGCCCCGAAGGGCGTGCTCGGCACGCACCGGGGCCTGGCCCGCCGGCTGGACTGGGCGGCCGATGCCTGGCCGGTCGAGCCCGGCGACGTCCGCCCGGCGAAGAGCTCGATCGCGTTCATCGACGGCCTCACCGAGCTGCTCGCGGCACTGGCCGGCGGGGCCCGCGTGCTGCTCGCCGACGACGCCACCGCGGCCGACCCCGGCGCGCTGGCCCGGCTGCTGCGCGACCAGCCGGTCGCCCAGGTCACCGCGGTGCCGACCCTGGTGTCGGCGCTCGCCGAGACCCCGGGACCGGTCGCGGTGCGCCGCTGGATCTGCTCCGGCGAGCCGCTGTCCGCCGCGGTCGTCGTGGCCGCCAGGGCGTGGGCGCCGGGCTCGGTCGTGGTGAACTCCTACGGCTCGTCCGAGGTCGCCGGGGACGTGCTCGCGGGTGAGATCGCCGGCGCCGAGCCGGTCACCGCGGGGCACGTCGTGCCCGGCAGCTCGGCCGTCCTGCTGGACCGGTTCCTCGCCCCCGTCCCGGAGGGGGTGACCGGCGAGCTGTACGTCGGCGGCGAGCAGGTGGCCCGCGGCTACGCCGGGCGCCCCGCCGAGACCGCCGCCCGGTTCGTCGCCGACCCGGCCCGGCCCGGCGCGCGGCTCTACCGCACCGGAGACCTGGCCCGCCGCACCCCGGACGGCCGGTTCGAGCTGCTCGGCCGGGCCGACGACCAGGTCACCGTCCGCGGCGTCCGGGTCGAGCCCGGCGAGGTGGAGGCGGTGCTCGTCGCGCAGCCCGGTGTCCGGTCGGCGGTGGTCGTCGCCCGGGATCTCGCCGACGGCCCGTCGCTGGTCGCCTACCTGGTCACCGGCCCGGACGCGGCCGCACCGCAGGACCTGCGCGCGGCCGTCGCGCAGCTGCTGCCCGGCCAGTTCGTGCCGGCCGCGGTGGTCGTCCTCCCGGAGCTGCCGCGCACCCCCGGCGGCAAGATCGACAAGCGGGCGCTGCCCGCACCCGGTCCCGCGCAGGCGCCGTCCCGGCCGCCGCGCGACGACCGCGAGCGCGCCCTGTGCGGGCTGTTCGCCGAGCTGCTCGACCGCCCCGCAGTCGGGGTGGACGACGACTTCTTCGGGCTCGGCGGGCACTCGCTGTCCGCGCTGCGCCTGGCCAACCGGATCCAGCAGCGGCTCGGCGCCCCGGTCACGGTGCCCGATGTGTTCGCGCACCCGACCGTCGCCGGGCTCGCGACGGTGCTGTCCGGCCGGAGCCGGGCGGCGGGCGGACCGGTGCGCCGCCCGGCCGGGGCGGCGCCGGTCGTCTCACCCGCGCAGCGGCAGATGTGGACGCTGTACCGGATGCAGGGCCCCGGCGCGGCCTACAACGTGCCCCGCGGGTGGACGGTCGAGGGCCCGTTCGACGTCGAGGCGTTCCGGTCCGCGCTGGCCGACGTGGTCGGCAGGCACGAGGCGCTGCGCACCACCTACGGCGAGGACGCCGACGGCGCGGTGACCGCGCGCGTCCACCCGCCCGGTGCGCTCGAACCGCACGTCGGATCCACCTCCGGCACCGGCGGCGACGCCACGCCCGGCGCCGGGATCGACGCCCTCGCCCGGCACCGCTTCGATCTGGAGCGGGAGCTGCCGATCCGCGCCGAGGTGCTGCGGACCGGGCCGGACCGGCACCGGATCGGGCTGGTCTGCCACCACATCGCCGTCGACGAGTGGTCGATGCGGGTGCTGCTCGCCGATCTCGGCACCGCCTACCGGGCCCGCCGCGCCGGTACCGAGCCGGAGCTGCCCGAACCGGAGCTGCGCTGGTTCGACGTCGCGGCCTGGCAGGACGGGCTGGTCGGCCCGCCCGGCGCGCCCACCGCCGAGGCGACCCGCCTGCTGGACTTCTGGGCGGACACCCTCGCCGGGGCGCCGCCGGTGACGACGCTGCCCGCCGACCGGCCGCGCCCGGAGCTCCCGAGCGGCCGCGGCGCCGAGACCCGGATCGAGCTCGGTCCGGAGCTGGCCGGGGCGCTGACCGCGGCCGCCGAACGGCACCGGATCAGCATGTTCATGCTGCTGCACGCCGCGCTCGCGGTGCTGCTGGACGCGCACGCCGACGCCGACCGCGATCCCGGCGACGGGTCGCCGGACACCGTCGTGATCGGTACCCCGTCCTCCGCGCGCAGGCACGCCGGCGCGGAGGACGTCGTCGGGTTCGCGCTGAGCACCCTCGCGCTGCGGCTGGACCTGCACGGCGACCCGACCCTGGCACAGGTGCTGGAGCGGGCCCGGACCGCCGACCTGGCCGCGCTGGAGCACGCCGACGTCGCCTTCGACCGCGTCGTCGAGCGGATCGCACCGGAGCGGTCCGCGGCGTCGCCGCTGTTCCAGGTGGAGCTGCTCTACCTGCGCACCGACCCGGACCGCAGCGAGCTGGAGCTCGACGGCGCCCGCACCCTGGTCCGGCCCACCGGCACCGGCTCGGCCAAGTTCGACGCCACCTTCGCGTTCCACGAGTCCGGCACCGACGACGGCGCCGTGCGCCTCGGTGCGATCGTGGAGTACGCCACCGACCTGTTCGACGCCGCGACGATCGACGCGGTCCTGGACCGGCTGGTCCGGGTGCTGGAGCTGGTCGCCTCGTCGCCCGGCGTGCGGCTGTCCCAGCTGCGGCTGGGCGAGCCCGGTCCGGAGCTCCCGGAGCCGCTCACCGGCACCGGCACCCTCCCGGCGCTGTTCGCGGCGACCGTGGCGGCCCGCCCGGACCACCCGGCGCTGGTCGCCGGGACCGACCGGCTCACCTGGGCCGAGCTCGACGACCGCGCCGGGCGGCTGGCCGCGACGCTGGTCGCCGACGGTGTCCGTCCCGGCGACCGGGTGGCCGTCGGTGTGCCGCGCAGCGCGGACATGGTCGTCGCGGTGCTGGGCGCGCTGCGCGCCGGCGCCACCTACGTACCGCTCGACGTCGACGCCCCGGCACACCGGCTCGCCATGATCGTCGGCGACGCCGCGCCACACTGCCTGCTGGCCACCGCCGCCACCCCGGACACGGTGACCGGGCTGGGGGTGCCGGTGGTGGCGGTGGACCGGTCCGCGCCGGTGCCCCCGCTGCGCACCCCGGTGGACGTGCCGCCGGCGCAGCCCGCCTACGTCGTCTACACCTCCGGATCGACCGGGCGCCCCAAGGGCGTCGAGGTCCCGCACGCCGCGGTGCTGTCGCTGCTCGCGGCCACCGTCGGCCCTGCCGGCAGGATGGACGTCACCGGCGACGACGTGTTCTCGCTGTTCCACTCGGTCGCGTTCGACGTGTCGGTGTTCGAGCTGTGGGCCGCGGTCGCGACCGGCGCGACGGTGGTCGTCGTCGACGGCGACACCGCCCGCGCCCCGGAGCGGATGTGGGAGCTGATCCGGTCCGAGCGGATCAGCGTGCTCAGCCAGACCCCGTCGGCGTTCGGGCCGCTGGCCGTCGCCGAGCCCGCCGATCCGGCCGCCGCCGCCGGCCTGCGCTACGTCGTGTTCGCCGGGGAGGCGCTGGAGCCGCGGCTGCTGCGCGACTGGTGTGACCGGCACGCGCCGGGCACGCCGGTGCTGGCCAACCTCTACGGCATCACCGAGACGACCGTGCACACCACCTACCGGGAGATCGGCGCCGCCGATCTCGATCGCCCGTCGAGCCCGGTCGGCGGCCCGCTCGCCGGGCTCGCGGTGCGGCTGCTCGACCGGCGGCTGCGCCCGGTACCGGCCGGCGTCGTCGGCGAGATCCACGTGGCCGGGGCGCAGCTCGCGCAGGGCTACGCCGACCGGCCCGACCTGACCGCGGCCCGGTTCGTCGCGGACCCGTACGGGCCGCCCGGCACCCGGCTCTACCGCTCCGGTGATCTCGCCCGGTTCGACCGGGCCGGCGAGCTGGCGTTCGCCGGTCGCGCCGACGAGCAGGTCAAGATCCGCGGCTACCGGGTGGAGCTGGGCGAGATCGACACCGCGCTGCGCGCGCTGCCCGGGATCGCCCAGGCGGTCACCCGGGTGCACACCGGCGCCGATCCGGCGGACCGCAGGCTCGTCGGGTACGTGGTGCCCGGCGGCGCCGGGCCGGACACCGAACCGGCCGCGCTGCGTGAGGCACTCGGGGCGACGCTGCCCGGTTACATGGTGCCGGCCGCGATCGTCGTGCTGGACCGGCTGCCGCTGACCGTCAACGGCAAGCTCGACCGGCGCGCGCTGCCGGAGCCGGACTTCGGGGGCGGCGCCGCCGTCGCGGGCCGGGCTCCCGACGGTCCGGCCGAGCAGCTGCTGTGCGAGGTGTTCGCGCAGGTCCTGGGCTCGGGAACGGTCGGGCCGGACGACGACTTCTTCGCGCTCGGCGGCGACAGCATCCTCGCGACCCGGGTGGTGCGCGCCGTCCGCGACGCCGGGCTCGACGTGCTGACCGCGCACCTCTTCGCGCACCGGACGCCCGCCGGGATCGCCCGGGTCTCCGGTCCGGTCACCGCCGTACCGGCGGACGGGGCCGCGGACGGCACCGGTGGTCCGCTGCGCGACCTGCTCGGCCTCGGCCCCGCCGACGTCGCCGCGCTCGGCGACCGGGTCGGCGGCACCGCGACCGACGTGTGGCCGCTGTCGCCGCTGCAGGAGGGCCTGTACTTCCAGTCGGTCTACGACACCGGCGCGACCGGCGTCTACATCCTGCAGACCGTGTTCACCCTGGACCGGGTGCTCGACCGGGACCGGCTGACCGACGCGCTGACCCGGCTGACCGCGGGCACACCGCTGCTGCGCGTCGGGTTCACCGTCGACGACCGGGGCCGCCCGGTCCAGGTGGTCCGCGACGAGGTGGAGCACCCGGCGATCCGCGAGCACACCGCCGCTTCCGCAGAGGAGGCCCGCACCCTGGTCGAGGCCGAGCGGGCCCGTCCGATCGGGCTGGATGCGCCGCCACTGTTCCGGCTGCTGCTGGTGCACCTGCCCAGCGGCCGCGACCAGCTGGTGCTGACCAACCACTTCCAGCTGTTCGACGGCGCGTCCGCGATGCGGGTGGCCGACCGGCTCCTCACCCTGTACGACGGCGGCGAGCCCCCGGCCGCCCCCGGCTACGACGACTTCCTGCGCTGGACGTCCGAACAGGACGAGAAGGAATCCAGCGCGGCGTGGGCCGCGGCGTACGCGGACCTGGCCGGTCCGACCCTGGTCGCCGGGGACGGGCAGCCCGCCTTCACCGAGCCGTCGCGCCGGATCGGGACCCGCCTCGGCCGCGCGCTGTCGGACCGGGTCCGGGCGGTCGCCGCCGGGCACGGGGTCACCGTCAACACCGTCCTGATCGGTGCGCTCGGGGTGGTGCTCGGGCACGCCACCGGCGGGGACGACGTGGTGATCGGCACCCCGATGGCCCTCGCCCCGGACGAGCTCCCGGGCGTCGAGCACGCCGTCGGGCTGTTCCTCAACACGGTCCCGGTGCGGGTCCGGCTCGCCCCGGCCGACACCGGCGCCGACGTGCTGCGCCGGCTGGCCCGCGAGCGCGCCGGGCTGATCGGGCACGAGTACCTCGGCCTCGGCCGGATCCAGCAGGCCACCGAGCGGCCGCGGTTGTTCGACACGCTGTTCACCCTGCGCAACGCCTGGGACGCGTTCGCCGAGGCCGCCGGGCGGCACGGCATGGCCGACGTCGAGACCCTCGACGACTCGCACTTCCCGCTGTCGTTCGCGGTCAACCCGTTCGACGACATGGAGCTGACCGTCGACCACCGCCCGGAGGCGATCGACACCGGCACCGCCCGGTCCCTGATGGAGCGCTTCGTGCAGGTGCTCGACGCGTTCACCGCCGCACCGGACCGGCCGCTCGCCGCGATCGACCTGGGCACCCCGGCGCCGGCCGACGCCACTGCGACCCCGGTCCCGGACGTGACGGTGGCGGAGTTGTTGTCGGAGCGGGCGGCGTTGTGTCCGGATCGGGTTGCGTTGGTGTCGGGGGAGTCGCGGCTGACTTT
>NZ_JBZFLK010000036.1:0-44515 GCF_058448985.1 Pseudonocardia sp. DxW
GGATGCGCGGAGACGCGCACGTCCGGTTCGGAGGGCGGGCCCCGGAAACCCACCGGCCGAAAGACCGGCAGGGCGCCGGGGTCCGACCCCTACACGCGGCTGGTCACCGGGGAGGGTGTGCTGTGGCTGGCCAGCGTGCGGGATGCGTTCGCCAACCGGGTCGTCGGTTGGGCCACCGGTGAGCGGGCGACCACTGCGTTGGTGCTCACCGCCCTGGATCATGCGCTGCGCTCGCGTCAGGTGCGCTCCGGAGAGTTGATCTTCCACAGCGACAAGGGCGCCCAGTACACGGCGCTGCGATTCACCCAGCGCCTGGTCGACGCGGGTGTCGCGCCCTCGACAGGGTCCACAGGCGACAGTTACGACAACGCTTTGGCTGAGAACCTGTGGTCCACGCTCAAGATCGAGCTCGTGTACTGGCCGGGCACCACCTTCGCCACTCGTGCCGAGGCCGAGCACGCCCTGCTGCGCTACATCGACGGCTGGTACAACCCCCGCCGGATCCAGGCCGGGCTCGGCGGGCTCTCACCCGACGAGTACGAGGACGCCTACCATCGATCCCAGCGCGACGATCACAGATGACCCGGACTCCGGGAAACCGGGGGAACCTCACTGGGCCTGCAACGCCTGGGACAGGTTCTGGTAGGTCGTGTTCGGACCGTGTGCGAGCTCGATGGCGACCCCGTCCGGGTAACCGGCCTCGGCCAGCAGGGCCTTCGACCGGGCCGGATCGTGGAACCTGGAGATGTCGTTCAGCTCGGGCACGTTCGCCCAGAAGCCCGGGCCGAACGGCTGCACGCTCGGGGTGCACTCGCCCGCGAACAGGCTGTCGTTGACCGCCTCACGATCGATGGCGTAGACCAGCGCCTCGCGGACCTTGGGATCGGCGAACTCCGGCTGTCCGGTGTTGAGCAGGATCCCGTTCAGCGTGCTGTTCGGGCCCTTGACCACGCTGAGCCCGTTCGCCTCGGCCTCCCGGATCTGGCCGGCCGAGATCGTCGTGCCGTCGGTCTCCCCGGAGACGACCGAGCGGAGCCGGGTCGGCTCGTCGGAGAACACCAGCATCTCGATGCCGGCGATCGAGGTCTCGGCGGCGTTCCAGTAGTCCTCGTTCTTGCTGAACGTGACCTTGCCCTGCTGCAGCCCGGTGAGGGCGAACGGGCCGGTGCCGACCGGCTTCGTGCCGAGGTCCGGATCGTCGATCGCCTGCGGCGACACGACGATGCCCGCCTCGCCCGCCAGGGCGTTGACCATGTAGCCGGACGGGGCGTCGAAGGTCAGCCGGACCGAGTTCGGCCCGGTCGCCTCCACCGTCTGCAGCGGTGCGAGCACGGTCTTCTGCGCACCCGACTCGCGGAACGCCTCGAGCGAGGTGACCACCGCGGCCGAGTCGAACGGCGCGCCGTCGGTGAAGGTGACCCCCTCGCGCAGGGTGAGATCGAGGACCCGGTTGTCGTCGGACAGCTCCCATTCGGTGGCCAGGCCCGGCTCGATGTAGCCCGCGGGGGTGCGGCCGATCAGGCTCTCGTAGACCACGTCCAGGAAGACCGGATCCAGCGGCGCGGCCTGCCGGGGATCGAACGAGGTGGGCATTCCGGGGACCGCGTACTTGAAGACGGCCGCTGGGTCGTGTTCGCCGCCGTCGGTCCCGGCGCCGTCCCCGCCACCGCAGCCCGCGAGGATCAGCGCGGACACGGTGAGCAGGCCGAGCGCGCGGCCGATGGTGCCGCGTCGGCCGGACATCGGACGTGGGTGGTTTCGGTGCTCTCTCACGTGACCTCCATTGGCCAGTGCAGGTGTTCGGGGGATCGGGGCCTGACCACGGGTCAGGCCGAGTGGAGACGCTTGGCGGCGAGCTGGGCGCCCTCGGCGAGCGAGCGGAGCTTCGCCCAGGCGATCTCGGGGTGGCCGACCCGCGAACCGATGCCGCAGTCGGTTCCGGCCTGCAGGTTCTCCGCACCGACCACGCTCGCGAAGTTGACCAACCGCTCGGCCACCAGCTCGGGGTGCTCCACCAGGTCGGTCGCGTGGCTGACGACGCCGGGGGCGAGGATCTTGCCCTCCGGCAGCTTCACGTCCTGCCAGACCCGCCACTCGTGCGCGTGCCGGACGTTGCCCGACTCGATCGCGTACGCGCCCGCGTTCACCTTCACCAGCAGGTCGGCGATGTGCACCAGCCCGATGTCCTGGGTGTGCGGCCGGTGCCCGCTGCCCCAGCAGGAGTGCATCCGGATCTGCTCGGACGGCAGCCCCGCGATCGCGTGGTTCAGCACCTCCACCGCGAACTCCAGGTACCGGCGGAGCTCCTCGACCGTCCACTCCGGATGGAACTGCCAGGTCGTCGCGAACTCCGGCTCGTCGATCTGCAGGACGAGGCCGGCGTCGGTGACGGCCTTGTACTCCTCGCGGAGCGCCTCGGCGACGGCGAACATGTACTCCTGCTCGTCGGCGTAGTGCGCGTTGCGCGCGCCGGCACTGAGGCTGAGCGGGCCGAGCGCGGCGATGAAACCGTCCACCGGCTTGCCCTCGACCGCCGACGTCAGCGCCGCCACGTCGGCGGCGATCGCGTCGTGGCCGGTGTAGCGGATCGGGCCGGTGCAGACGCGCTCGGTGGTCGGCAGGCGCGGCGCGGCGCCGGGCGTTGCGAAACCGGGCCGGACCGGCCCGCCGGAGCCGGTCAGCCACAGCCCGGACTCGTAGGTACCGGGGAAGTCGGCCTGGTCCCGGGCGGCGACGAAGGCTCGCTTCGGCCCGATCGCCGGGTCGATGTCCAGCACCTCCCAGCCGGTCACCCTGGCGTGGATGTAGCCGCTGTAGCCCGCCATGTTCGCGGCCTTGACGTACTCCCCGTCGTTGATCACGTCCAGCCCGCAGTCGATCTGCTGGGCGACGACCTCGGCGACGGCCCCGGGGAGCCGCTCCTGCAGCCGTTCCCGCGACGGCTCGCCGTCGCCGATCAGCTCGTCCAGGTCGGCGGGGCGGGGCAGGTTCCCGCCGTGGGTGGTGAGAATCCGGCCGGGTTCGCGCCTCATGGGGTCTCCTCGTCGAAGGTCGGGATGAGTCGGGTGAAGAGCTGGTCGGCGTACTCGGGGCCGACCCGCCCGGTGGCGATCGCGAAGCTGTGGGTCACCTCGGCGACGTAGAGCGCGCCGGTGGAGTCGCGGGCGATGCCGTGCGGGGCGACGAACGAGCCGTGCCCGCGCGTCTGCGGCCTGCCCTGCGCGTCGAGCACGGACAACCGGGACGGGAGGTCCTCGGTCACCTCCCCGTGCACGAACGAGCGGGTACCCGCGGGTCGCCACAGCTCGACGACGGACACCGTGCCGTCCCGGCCGACCACCAGGTCGCACGGCCGCTGCAGATCCGTCCACTGCTCGAGGAACTCGCCGTCGGGGGAGAAGATCTGGATCCGGTCGTTCTCCCGGTCCGCGACGTACACCCGCGCGTCCGGACCGATGTCGATCCCGTGCGGCAGGTGGAACTCGCCGGGACCGGTGCCGACCGAGCCCCAGGACCCGATCAGCTCACCGTCCGCGGTGAAACGATGCACCCGGCAGTTGCCGTAGCCGTCGGCGACGTAGAGCTCCCCGTTCGGTGCCACGGCGAGCGCGGTGCACCGGTTGAACGGGTCGCCCGGATACCGGACCCGCTCGACGCTGTGCACCCGGACCGGCCGGTCGCTCGCGTACCCGGTGTCGGACGGGGTGCCCGCGGTGCCGATGACCGCCAGCAGCTCGCCGGTCGGGGTGAACCGGCGGACGGTGTGGTCGCCGGCGTCCACGCAGTACACCGAGCCGTCCGGGCCGACGGTCAATCCGTGCGGGGTGGTGAACGTGCCCCGGCCCCAGCTGCGGACGAACCCGCCCTCCGGATCGCGCACGATGACCTGCCCGTCGGAGCGGGTCAGCAGGTAGACGTGGTCGTCGGCATCGGTGTCGGTGTCGGTGACGTCGGTGTAGGCCTGCCCCGCAGGCCGCCCCGCCCAGCGCGGGTCCGCGCGCCAGCCGGCGATCACGACCGCTCCGCTTCGGCCGGCAGCCAGCCCCACGGGTGCGGTCCCCAGTGGGGCGCGATCAGCTCGCCGGCGCGCACGGTCTGCACCGGCCGCAGGCCGTGCGCGCCGGGGAAGGTGTCGCCTGCGGTGTCCACGAACTCGAAGTCGCCGTCGACGACCTCCAGGATCGTGAGGTCGGCCTCCCGGCCGACCTCGATCGCGCCGAGCTCGTCGGACTTGCCGATCGCCGCCGCCGCGTCCGTGGTGGTCATCCGGACGACCTCGGCCAGCGAGTAGCCGACGGCCATGAACTTCGCCATGCACTCCATCAGGCTCTGGAACGACTCGCCCATCGCGGTCAGGTCGCTGGACACGGTGTCCGGCGCCAGCCCGGCGTCGCGCTGCCTGCGGGCCACGTCGAACCCGAAGTTCCCACGGCCCAGCGCGGCGTCCAGCACCACGCCGCGCTCGCGGGCCTCGGTCAGCAGCGGCAGCATCAGGTCGTCGGCACCGAGCACGCCGCCGTGGTTGGGCGTGCACAGGTGGGTCAGCACGTCCCCCGGGGCGAGCTGTTCGATCGCGTACCGGGTCACCGGGGTGAGCAGGTGCGGATCCGGGCGGCGACGGGCGGACAGGTCGCCGATGTGCACCATCAGCGGGACCCCGTGCTCCTGGGCCACCTGCCTGCTGCGGCCCAGGATCTCCTTGCCGTGCTCGGCCATCAGCGGCCCGACCAGCCGGACCTTGATGCCCTGCACCAGGCCGGGGTTGGCCGTGACGCAGCGGCCGATCGCGTCCGGATCGATCTCGGTGAGCGCGTTGACGTCCACCATGGTCGGCATGGTGTGGGCGTAGCTGCCGATGTTGAGGTACGGGATCACCCTGGTCCGGGCCCGCGGCTGGATGTACGCCGAGAAGACGCCGATGTTGGCCACGCCGACGGAGCCGGCGTCGAGCACGGTGGTCACCCCGGACCGGACCCCGATGGTGTCGGGATCGCAGCCCTCCATGCCGACGCCGGGGGTGATCGCACCGTGGGCGACGTGGGTGTGGATGTCGAGCAGGCCGGGAACCACGTACTGCCCGGGGGCCCGCGCCTCGACGACCCGGGCGACGCCGTCGGTCGGGAGGTCGTCGCCGATCGCCGCGATCCGGCCGTCGGCGATCGCGATGTCGGTGCGCCGGTCGATCGAGCGTCCGGGGTCGAGGACGTGGCCGCCCTTGATCATCAGTTCGACGTGCATGTGTCTCCTTTCGGGGGCCGGGCTAGAAATGCGCCCAGCCGGTGGGCAGGGCGTCGAGCTGCACCACCCAGGAACGTTCGAGCTCGGAAATCCGGTCGGCCAGGCCGGCCGCGGTGAGGACGTCCCGGCCGTCGGCCCCCGGCCGGCGGGCAGCGGGCCCGGGGCCGACCGGGATCCGTTCCGCACGGACGACCGGGCCCGGCATGACCACCTCGCCGACCTCCTCGGAGATCTGGGTGATCGACAGGCCCTGGCCCCTGGCCCGTGGATCGGTCATCAGCTCGGCCAGACCGACCACCTCGTGCGCGGCGACACCGGACTCGCCGAGCAGCCGCACCCAGTCGGTCGCGGTCCGGCCGCCGAACGTGCCCGGCCAGCCGTCCGGGCCGGTGCCGAGCAGCGCGGTGAGCCGGTCCTCGTGGCCGGGCGTGGCGGCGACGAACAACCAGCGGTCCGACGCCCGGTGGAACCGGTGCCCGGGGCGCAGCCCGAGTGCCTCCGGGCCGCGCGGTTCGTCGCCCGGTGCGGTGGACACGGCGTAGCGGGCCTGGTGGTAGACCCCGGTCCGGGTCAGCGAGACGTGCCCCGCGCCACCGCGGCCGGTGCCGGCCCGGCGGTACACCCCGAGCGCGACCGCGAACGCGGCGAGCATGCCGGTGCCGTAGTCGAGCACGTTGTAGGGCCCGAGCACCGCGGGACCGTGGGTACCGCCGGTGCGCTCGGCGAGACCGGTGGCCGCCTGGCCCTGGGTCTCGTAGCCGCGCCGGCCCGCCCAGGGGCCGCTGCCGCCGTAACAGCTCACCGACACGTGCACCAGCTCCGGGCGGCGGGAGGTGAGCTGCTCGTGGCCGAGTCCGTAGCGCTGTGCCGTCCCGGCCGGCAGGTTGTGGGTGACCACGTCGGACTGCTCGATCAGCTGCCAGAGCACCTGCTCGCCCGCCTCGGACGTGACGTCCAGCAGCATGGTCCGCTTGCCCCGGTTGACCACGCCGTGCGCGCCGATCCGGCGTTGCGGGACGTTGATCTTGGTGACGTCGGCGCCGAACTCGGCGAGCACCCGTCCGGCGCTGGGACCGGCGAGGATCTGGGTCAGATCCAGCACCCGCAGCCCGGCGTAGGGGCCGTCGGTGGTGTCGGCGGCGGGCGGCGCGGGGGTGCCGGCCCGGACCTGCTCGCCGATGGGCCGCCGCCACCCGGCCAGCACCTCGCCGGGATCGGCGGCCGCGGCGGGGGCCGCCCGGCCGGTCGGATCCGGGGTGCCGTCGAGCACGACGGCGGCACCGGGCACGGTGAGCGGACCACGGATCGGGTCGATCACCGAGACGGCCTGCCGGTCGGCCACCGCCTGCTCGGATCCCATCCACTCGGCGGTGGTCCGGACCGCCGCCAGGGGTGTTCCGGCGGTGGCCGCCAGCTCCTCCCACTCGGCGGCGGGCCGGGAGGCGAACAGGCCGGTCAGCCGCGCACGCAGCGGGCCGGGATCGGCGGCGCTGCGGGCCCGGTCGGCCAGCCCCTCGCCGATCCAGTGCCCGGCGCCCGCGGCGTCGAGGAACCAGCGCAGGAAGCGGTTGGTCGCTCCGATCGGGTTGAACTGGACGTAGCGGCCGTCGGCGCAGCGGTAGCAGCCGCTGCCGAGAGTCGAGATGGCCCGCTCCGGTGGCAGCCCGGTGGCGACCGGATACGCGCCGGAGCCGCCGATCGCCTCGAACATGGCCGCGTAGAGCGAGATCTCGAGCCGGTCCCCGAGGCCGGTCCGGTGCCGCTCGGTGAGCGCGGCCACGATCGCGACCGCACTGCAGAAGGCGGCGAAGTTCGACGCGACCGGGACGGCGGTGTAGATGGGCCGGTCCGGGTCCCAGCCCGGCGGGGCGTTGCCGGCCCGTGGGCGGCAGTTCCCGGTCGCGGCGGCGATCACACCCTCCCAGCCCTGCACGCCCGCCCGCGGATCGGCCGCGCCGAAGCCGGGGATCGCGCAGTACACGAGCCCGCGATTGGCCGCCCGCAGCTGCGCCCAGCCCAGTCCGAGCCGGTCGGTGACGCCCGGCCGGAAGTTCTCCACCAGCACGTCGGCCTCGGCCGCCAGCGCACGGGCCGCGGCGAGACCGTCCGGGGCCTTCAGGTCGAGCTCGACGCGGCGCTTGCCGCGGTCCAGGAACGGATCGGCCGCTGCGGCGCCGGGCCGGGCCACACACACGACATCGGCACCCTGGTCCGCCAGCAGCAGCGCCGTCAGCGGGCCCGCGACGTGGTGGCCCAGGTCGAGCACCCGGACGCCCGCCAGCGGTGCGCTCATCGGAGGTTCTCCACCGGCCCGGCGGCGTCGATGCCGGCCGGGGCGGGGCTCGACGGCTGGTGCCGCAGGCAGGCGACGCGCCGGGTCGGCGACAGCTCCAGCAGCGGAGGATCGTCGGCCGCACACGCGTCCATCGCGACCGGGCACCGGCTGCGGAAGCGGCACCCGGACGGCGGCGACGCCGGGTCCGGCAGGTCGCCCTGCAGCACGGTGCGCCGCCGGGACCGCTGCAGCTGCGGGTTCGGCACCGGCACGGCCGAGAGCAGCGCCCTGGTGTACGGGTGCCGGGGGTCCTCGGCGATCTCCTGGGCGGTGCCCTCCTCGACGATCCGGCCGAAGTACATCACTGCGATCCGGTGGGCGAGGTGCCGGACGGTGGCGAAGTCGTGCGAGACCAGCAGCACCGCCTGGCCGCTGTGCTGCTGGATGTCGAGCAGCAGATTGAGGATCTCCGACCGGGTGGACAGGTCGAGTGCGGAGGTCGGCTCGTCGGCGACCAGCACCTCGGGACCCAGCGCCAGCGCGCGGGCGATGCACACCCGCTGGCGCTGCCCGCCGGAGAGCTCGTCCGGGCGCCGGTGGGCGAACTCGGGATCCAGGGTGACCCGTTCCAGCAGCGGGCCCGCGGCGTCGAGGGCCTCGGAGCCGCTGATCCGGCCGTGCACCACCAGGGGTTCGGTGACCGCGTGCCCGACGGTCTTCGTCGGGTCCAGCGCGCCGTACGGGTCCTGGAAGATGAACTGGAGCCGGGAACGGAGCTCCTTCAGCTCCGCGCCACGTACCCGGGTGACGTCGCGGCCGCAGACCTCCACGGTGCCGGTGTCCGGTTCGGCGAGCCGGGCGATCAATCTGCCGACCGTCGTCTTGCCGGAGCCCGACTCACCGACCAGGCCGAGGGTCGTCCCGGCCCGCACCGTGAGATCGACGCCGTCCACCGCGTGCACCGACCGCAACGGCCGGCCGAACAGGGTCCGGGTCAGCGGGAAGCTCTTCACCAGGCCGGAGGCCCGGACGACCACCGCCGGATCCGGGCTCGTCGGATCAGACACGGGCCACCCCTTCCAGAGTCAGTTCGCCACCCGAGACCCGCCCGCACCGGGTGCGGTGACCGTGCTCCAGCTCGGTGTCGACCTGCGGCAGCGCGCACTGCTCGGGCAGACCGTGCCCGCAGCGCGGGCGGAACCGGCAGCCGTCCGGGAACCGGCCCGCCGGCGGGACCCGGCCGGGAATCACGTTCAGCCGGGTGCGCGGGCTGCCGGACTGCGGGACGGCCGCCAGCAACGCGCTCGAGTACGGATGCTGCGGGTCGTAGAACAGCCCGTCGATCGAGGTCCGTTCGACGACGTGGCCGGCGTACATCACGACGACGTCGTCGCAGAAGTCGGCGACGACACCGAGATCGTGGGTGACCAGCAGCACCGCCAGGTCCATGTCCCGCTGCAGGTCGCGCAGCAGCTGCAGGATCTCCGCCTGGATCGTCACGTCCAGTGCGGTGGTCGGCTCGTCGGCGATCACCAGCCTCGGGTCGCAGGCGATCGCGCCGGCGATCATCACCCGCTGCTGCATCCCGCCACTGAGCTCGTGCGGGTAGGAGCGGACCCGCTGCGCGGCGTTCGGGATGCCGACCCGGTCCAGCAGCTCCGCCGCGCGCAGGTGCGCGGTCCGCCTGCTCTCGCCCAGGTGCAGCCGGCGGGCCTCGGCGATCTGGTCACCGACCGTCATGGTCGGGTTGAGGCTGCTCATCGGTTCCTGGAAGACGATGCCGACCGGCCCGCCGCGCACCGAGCGCAGCTCGCGCTCGCGGCACCGCAGCAGGTCGACGCCGTCGAAGTGGACCGAGCCGGACCGGACCGGCAGCCCGGGCGGCAGCAGCCGCAGCACGGCCATCGAGGTCAGGCTCTTGCCGCACCCCGACTCGCCGATCAGGGCCAGCGACCGTCCCCGGTGCACGTCGAACGTGACGTCCTCGACGAGTCCGCGCTGGCCGGGCTCGCCGGGCAGGTCGATGGTCAGGCCGCGGACCGAGAGCAGTGGTTCCCCGGCCGGGCGCGATGGTGCGGTCACATCCGCCTCCGGATCCCGACGGCGTCGCGGATCGCGTCGCCGATCGTGTTGAACGACAGCACGGTCAGCACCATCGCCACGCCGGGCGGGATGACCGCGTAGGGCGCGTCGAACTGGCTGGCGTAGGCCGCCTTGAGCATCGATCCCCAGCTCGCGTCCGGGGGCTGTACGCCGAGCCCGAGGAAGCTCAGGCTCGCCTCGACGAGCAGTGCCACCCCCATCAGGATGGTCACCTGGACCATGACCGGCGCCGCGATGTTCGGCAGCACGTGGACGGCCAGGATCCGGCGTTGCGAGGATCCGATCGCCGTCGCCGACTGCACGAAGGTCTCCTCGGTCACCGCGAGTGCGGCGCCGCGGACGATCCGGAACATCGTCGGGGTGAAGATGATCCCGACCGCGATCATGGTGTTGACCAGGCCCGGCCCGAGCACCGCGACGATCGCCAGCGCACCCACCAGTGCGGGCAGCGCCAGCACGGTGTCGGCGAGCCGCCCGGTGACGGCGTCCACCCAGCCACCGCGGATCGCCGCCAGCAGGCCCAGCGGCAGCCCGATCGCGACCGCGATCCCGACCGAGATCAGCGGGGCGATGATGGTGATCCGGGACGCGGTGATGATCCGGCTGAGCACGTCGCGGCCGAAGTCGTCGGTTCCGAACAGGTGGGTCCAGCTCGGGTCGGCGAACCGGTTGGCCAGGTTCTGGGCGTCCGGGTCGTGCGGGGCGACGAGCGGCCCGATGATCGCGAGTGCGACGAGCAGCGCGACGACGCCGACCGAGGCGGCGCTCGCCGGCCGCCCGACCACGGCGCGCAGCACCCGGTTCCGGCGCCTCGGGCTGCGCGGCGGCGGGGTCGCAGCGGGATCCACCCGGGCGGCCGGCTGCCCGGCCGGCTCCATCGTCCGAGGCTCGGGGGGAGGATTCATGCGGCTCTCACCTTCGGGTTGATCCAGCCGTAGGCCAGGTCGACGACGAGGTTGACGACCACCACGACCAGCGCGCAGAACAGCACGTAGCCCTGGATCACCGGGTAGTCGCGTTGCAGGACCGAGTTGACCGCCAGCGAGCCGAGACCGGAGATGCCGACCACGGCCTCGATCACGATCGTGCCGCCGATCAGCCGGCTGGTCTGCAGGCCGAGCACGGTGACCACCGGGATCGCCGCGTTGCGCAGGACGTGCCTGCCGATCAGGTGCGGCGTCGAGGCCCCGCGGGCCCGGGCGGTGCGGATGTAGGGCCGCGCGAGAACGTCCGCGACGCAGCCGCGAGTGTGCCGGGCCAGCTCGGCGGCGGTGGCCAGACCGAGCGCGGTCGCCGGGATCAGGATGTGCGAGAGCCAGGTGCCGAAGCCCCGGTCGAGCGGGACGTAGGTGGTGGCGGGCAGCCATCGCAGGGTCAGCGCGAAGACCGACACCAGCAGCATCGCCACCCAGAAGCTGGGCATCGCGATACCGAGGGTCGCCAGGGTGGAGACCGCGCGGTCGATCCAGCTGCCCTGGCGCAGACCGGCGATCACGCCGGCGCCGACACCGAGCAGCAGGGCCAGGATGATCGCGGTGAGCGTGAGGGCCAGGGTCGGCGGTGCCACGTCGAGGATCGCCTGGGTGACGGGCTGGTTGGTGAACAGCGAGTTGCCGAGGTCCCCTTGCAGGACTCCGCCGAGCCAGGACAGGTACTGCTCGTACACCGGACGGTTCAGGCCCAGCTGTGCGCGGATCCGGTCGACGTCGGCGACCGAGGCGTTGTCGCCCGCGATCACCTCTGCCGGGTCTCCGGGGATCAGCTGGACCATCAGGAAGGTCAGCAGTGAGACGAGCCAGAGAACGAGTAGGCCTCCACCGATCCGGTGGATGACCATCCGTGAGTTCATCGTCGCTCCGTCCGACGCTGGGCGGTGGTGACGCAGCCGCAGAGGGGGATGCTGGTCGCGGGGATCGTCCGATTATTGGACGTTCTGTTCGTTTACTGACACATATCGTGCACCGTGGTGTGGTCCACGTCAAGGTGCGGACCGGCAGCAAACGCTGCTGCGCAGCGCGGATGCCGTGCGGCCGTGGAACGATCGGGCGCCCCCGGGCGGAGACGCCGCTGCCCCACTGCCGGGCCGCGGCGTACTCGCCGGGACGCGGATCGGTGGGGCAGCGGTGGAGGGCGTCGGTGCACGTCGGGGCACGGCGCCGCGGGCCGCAGGCGGCCATCGTTCCCGGGAGCCTGCGGCGAGATGTGGCCGAGCGGTCAGATGCCGCCGTCGGCGATCAGCCGGGCGGTGTCCAGCAACCGGCCGGCGACGTGCTCGACGTCCACGTCGCCCATCGAGACGACGCCGATGGCGGCGTCGAGGGAGTGCCCGTCCCCGTCGAACAGAGGGACCGCGATTCCCACCGCTCCTGCGGTGAGCCGCCCGCGGGAGACCGCGTAACCGGCCTCCCTGGCGTCCCGGACGGCGTCCGGATCCGAGGTCCGCGGCTTGCGGGCCATCAGGATCGCCAGGCCGCTCGCGCCCTGGGCGAGCGGATGCCGGGCACCGCTGTGCTGGGACAGGTGGAAGACCGAGGCGGGTGGCTCGAAGACGGACAGCGCGACCGCGTCGTCGCCCTCGGCGACGACACACTGCGCGGTGACCTCCAGCTCCTGCGCGAGCCGGCGCAGATGCGGTGCCGTCGCCCGGCGCAGCTCCGGATTGGCCTGCCGGGCCAGCTGCATCACGCCCAGGCCCAGCCGGTACCGGCCGGAGCTGCCCTCGGCCACCAGACGGTGCGCGCGCAAGGTGGTGAGCAGCCGGTAGACGGCCTGCCGGTGCACCCCGAGCGAGGTCGCCAGCTCGGCGACCGTCATCTCGCGGTCCTCGTTCGCCAGCAGCTCCAGCAGTCGCAGCCCACGATCGAGGGTCAGCGAACCGCTCTGTGCCGGCCCGTCGCCGTCCCGCACCTCCGCGCTCATCTGCGACACCTTCCCCGACCTAGGCTGTGACCACCGGCTCCTGTCCGCCGGGCGTGACGGAGGGTCGTCACCCTATCGCTCGGCATCCGCCCGCTCACGATGCGCACGTCCGGTCGGCGGCGGCCGCCGCTCCGGCGATCCGGCCGAACGCCATGCACTCGGCGAGACTGGCACCGCCCGCCGGGTAGAGCAGCCCGTGTATCGAGCCCAGCTCGCCTGCCGAGTACAGGTTCCCGACCGGGGCGCCGCCGACGCCGCGCACCCGGGCGCCCGCGTCCCGGCGTGGTCCGCCGACGGTGTGCGAACCGCCCGGGTACAAGGGCACCGCGAAGAAGCGCCGTCCGTCGAGGGGGACCAGGGTCGAGGGTGCACGTCCGAACTCCTCGTCCCGGCCCGCGGCGCAGGAGGCGTTGTAGCGCCGCACCGACTCGGTCAGCGCTTCCGCGTCGATGCCGCAGAGACCGGCCAGCTCGTGCAGCGTTGCGGCGCTCCGGATCCAGCCGCGCTCCAGCTCGGCGACGTTGTCGCAGCTCCAGGTGTAGTCCTGCACCGGGCCGGCCGGGCCGGAGTAGGTGGGGACCAGCGGGCCCTTGTCGAAGCGCCGCTCGTCGAAGATCCACCAGGTGGGGATCCGCGGATGCGAGAGCCGCTGCGCGTCCATCCCGAGCAGCTCCAGGTGCGCGGCGTGCTGACGGCCCGGCTCGGCCAGGAACCGCTGCCCGGCGCCGTCGACGAACACCGCTCCCGGGTTGACCGCGCGGTCCGGGTCGGGCCCGAACCGTCCGGTGCCCCAGACGTCGATCCCGGTCCCCCCGGTGTAGCCGTTGCCGGGGAACCGGGCGACGAAGTGCCCCGGCCAGACGTTCATGTGCCACAGTTCGGCGCCGACCTGCTGGGCCATCCCGGATCCCGTCGCCGGTGTTGTCCTGGCTGCCGTAGAACCAGGCCCGGGGAACCGGCAGGAACTGGCGCTGCAGAGCCGGATCGCCCTCGAACCCGCCGACCGCCAGCACCACGCCGCGCCGGGCTCCGATCCGCTGCTCGCGCCCGCCGTCGTCGACCCGGACGCCGAGCACGTCGCCGTCCGGGCCGGTGATCAGTCCGGTCGCCGCGGCGCCGAACCGGACCTCGATCCCGCGTTCGTCGACGAGCGAGCGGAGCAGACCGAACAGCGGGCAGCCCGGCCAGCGGGCCGCCCGCTCGGAGGGCAGCACCCGGTGCACCGTGACCGAGCCGTGGTCGGGCAGCGCGTCGTGCTCGCCGTGCAGGTCCAGGACGCTGTACTCGCCGCCCTGCGCGGTCAGCCAGGCCGGGTTCGCCGCGGTCTCGACCGCCCACGTCCGGATCAGTTCCGGCTCGACGACCGCGTCCTCCCCGGACACCGCATAGGACGCCGTCAGATAGCGGCACGCGGCGTCGATGTCGTTGGGCACCAGGAAGAAGCCCGCCGCGTACCGGCTGTTCGGCCGATGCCGCTCGGCGGCCTGTTTCTCCAGCACCAGCACCTGTGCGCCGGCGTCGTGCGCGGTCACCGCGGCGACCGCGCCCGCGTCACCGAGCCCCAGCACGACGACGTCGACCGTGCGATCGAATCCTGTCCCGGGCATCAGCACCTCCTCAGCCGGTCTCCGCGGCGAGGCCGAACAGTCGCACCGCGTTCTCCTTGAGGATCTTCGGCCGGACCTCGTCCCGGAAGCCGGCCGCGGCGAAGTCCTCCAGCCAGCGCTCCGGAGTGATCATCGGGAAGTCCGATCCGAACAGCATCTTGTCCTTGAGCAGGGTGTTCGCGTACTGCACCAGCTGCGGCGGGAAGTACTTCGGAGACCAGCCGGACAGGTCGATGTAGACGTTCGGCTTGTGCATGGCGACCGACAGGGCTTCGTCCTGCCAGGGGAACGACGGGTGCGCCAGCACGATCTTCAGGTCCGGGAAGTCCACCGCGACGTCGTCGACGGCCATCGGGGTCGAGTACTTGAGCCGCAGCCCGCCGCCACCGCGCTGCCCGGCGCCTGCGCCGGTGTGCCCGGTGTGGAACAACGCGACCATTCCGTGTTCCTGCAGCACCTCGTAGAGCGGATAGGCCATCCGGTCGTTCGGGAAGAAGCCCTGTGACGTCGGGTGGAACTTGAAGCCCTGCACCCCGTGCTCGGTGATCAGGCTGCGGGCCGCTCGGACACCTGCCGCGCCGCGGTGCGGGTCGATGCTGGCGAACGGGATCAGCACGTCGGAGTGCTCCGCGGCCAGGTCGGCGATCTCCTCGTTGGGCGGGTTCGGCTCCCGGCCGGTCTGGTGAGCCGAGTCCACGGTGAACACGACCGCCGCCATCCGCCTGGCGCGGTAGTACTCGGCCAGCATCGGCACGGTGAACCGGGTGACCTTGTCCGTCTTGAAGTACTTCGCCATCGCGTCGAAGCTCTCCGACCGGTCGGGCGCGGACGCCTCGGCGACCGAGAGCTGCACGTGGGTGTGCACGTCGATCGCGTCGACGGCATCGGGGTCGATCCCGCGGGTCATGTCGCCTCCCCGGCCGTGACGACGGTGGCCGAGCCGCCGAGCACGGCTCGTCCGTCCTGGTTGGTGGTGGTGAGTGTGACCTCGGCGAGCTGCTCGTCGCCCTCGGCCCGCACCTCGTCGATCCGTGCGGTCACCGTGAGGGTGTCGCCGGGCCAGGTCGGGGCCTGGAACCGGGCGCGGTAGCGGCGCACGTGCGCGGTGCCGAACCAGTCGACGAGCACCTGCCCGGCCAGCCCCATCACCAGCATCCCGTGCGACATCACCGTCGGGTGGCCCGCGACCTGCGTGGCGAAGGGCTCGTCGGTGTGCAGCGGGTTGAAGTCCCCGCCGGCTCCGGCGTACATCACGATCTGGGTCCGCCGGAGGTCCTCGACGACGACCTCGGTCCGCTCCTCGCCGACGGTCACGGCGACCGGCGCGGCGCTCATGCCGAGCCCTCCGCCGGACGGGTGCGGACGGTCACCGCGGTGGCGCGGGCGACCAGCTCGCCGTCGGCGTCATGGAAGTCGGTGTGCCGCTCGGTGAAGTCCAGCACTCCGGAACGGCCCTCCTTGCTCCAGGTCCGCCCGTCCCGCTTGCTCGGGACCAGGGTCTCGCCGACCTGCAGCGGGCGGTAGTAGGTGAACTCCTGCTCGGCGTGCAGCCCGCCACCGCCGGCTCCGGCACCGCCCGGCCCGGCGCCGGAGCCCTGCCACGGCTGTCCCGGTCGCATCCGCAGGGGCCAGTCCGGGTCGAAGTGGGCATAGGCGATCGGGAAGGTCGGCGGCACGCCGCCGTCGTGCTCGGCGCCGAGCGCCCTGGCGAACGCCAGCACGTGCCCCCGTTCGATCGGGAAGCTCCGCTGGGTCATCTGTTCTCCTCCTGGTTCCGGGTGGCGAGCTGCTTCGCCCGGGTGCGGTCGACCTTGCCCGCCGGGGTGCGTGGCACCGCGTCGATACGGATCAGCGTGCGGGGATGCTTGTAGCGGGCGAGCCGGGCGTCCAGGTGCGAGATCAGTGCCTCGTCGGAGTGCCCGCTGAGCTCGCCGGCCACCAGCGCGGTGACCTCCTGGCCCCAGCGCGGGTCCGGCATGCCGATGACGACGGCGTCGGTGACGGCAGGGTGCGCGACCAGCGCCTGCTCGACCTCCTCCGGGAAGACCTTCTCGCCACCGGTGTTGATCACGCCGTCGCCACGGCCGAGCAGGATCAGCTTGCCGTCGGCGTCGAGTGAGGCCAGGTCGCCGGGGACCGCGTAACGCACCCCGTCGATCACCCGCCAGGTGCGCGCGGTGCGCTCCGGATCACGCAGGTAACCGACCGGCTGCGGGCCGGCGCTGGCCAGCACACCCACCCGGCCGCTGCCCGGCTCGACGTCGCGGTCCTGTTCGTCGAGCACCCTGGCCACCGGTGCCAGATCGAACCGGCCGTCTGCCAGGTCGGCATCGCGGCTCGCCTCGGCGACCCCGAACGGACCGCCCTCGGACGCGGAGATGTTGTCCACCAGCGTCATCGACCCCTCGGCGAGCAGGGAGCGTTTGACATCGACGCTCCAGGCCACTCCGGAGCTGGTGATCCGGCGCATGCTGGAGATGTCGTACGGGGTGCCGGTCGCGCGTTGCTCGCCGAGCGCGTCCACCAGCGGCCTGCCGAACGCGTCGCCGACGATCACCATCTCGGTGGCCCGCTCACGGGCCACCACCTGCCAGACCTCGTGTGCGTCCAGCGAGTGCGAGGTGCAGAAGCAGACGGTGCCGCCGCCGAGCAGCGTGCGCATCGCGTGGAAAAAGCCGGTCCCGTGCATCAGCGGCGACATCGGCAGCACCACCGGGACGGCGTCCCGCTCGCGCAGCCCGGCGACCGCGGCCCGGACCTCGTCCGGGCCGGCCGGGGCGGCGATGCCCTGCTGGCGGAAGACCGAGCCGAGGATGCCGAGCAGCCCCGTGCGGTCCCAGATCACGCCCTTCGGACGGCCGGTGGTGCCCCCGGTGAGCAGGATGATCCCGTGCTCGAAGCCGGTCTCGTCCCGGCCGGTGGCCGGATCGCCGGTCGCGGCGGCGTCCGCGTAGGACGCCGCGGTGCCTGCCGCCGACGCGCCGGTCCGCAGCACCGCGGTCAGTCCCGGCAACGAGCCGGCGACCCCGCCGACCCGCTCGGTCAGGCTCTCGTCGTGCACCAGCGCCACGGCCTCCACGTGATCGAGCACGTAGGCCAGCTCGGGTTCGCGGTACCGGTAGTTGATGTTGACCGGGACCGCGCCGATCCGGAAGGCGGCGAGCACCGTCTCCAGGTACTCGACCCCGTTGTAGAGGGCGATCGCCACGGTGTCCCCGAGGCCGACGCCGCGCGCGGCGAGCGTCCCGGCGACCCGGTCGGCGCGGGCGTGCAGCTCGGCGTAACTGATCCGCACGTCGCCGTGGGACACGGCGATGCGGTCGGCCGCGGCGTCGCCCGCCGCCCGTAGGGCCGCGGACACGCTCATCGGACTCTCATGGGTGGGCAAGGTGGCCTCCGATCCGGGAGTGCCCGCGAAGGAGGTCGCGGGAGATGATCATTCGTTGCATCTCGTCGGTGCCCTCGAAGATCCGCATCACGCGTACCGACCGGTACCACCACTCCAGTGGGAGCTCCCTGGTGTAGCCCAGGCCGCCGTGGATCTGGAGTGCACGATCCACCACCCGGCTCACCATCCCGGTGCAGTACAGCTTGGCGAGGGCCGCGGCGTGCCGGGCGTCGGCCCCCCGGTCGGCGTCCCACGCCGCCCGCAGTGCCAGCCAGCGGCCGGCTTCCAGCTCGGTCTCGGAGTCGGCGAGCATCCAGCCGATGCCCTGGTTGGAGCCGATCGTCCGGCCGAAGGTCTCCCGGGTGTTCGCGTAGCTCACGGCCATCTGCAGGCATCGGGTCGCGATCCCGACGCACTGCGCGGCGATCGTGTGCCTGCCCTTGCCGATCCAGCGCATCGCCAGCTCGAAGCCCGTGCCGACCTCGCCGAGGACCGCTGAGTCCGGCACCCGGACGTCGTCGAAGAAGAGCGTCGCCGGCTCGTGCCAGCTGCCCATCGTGGGGATCGGGCTCGAGGTCCATCCCTGCTCGCGGTCGATCAGGAACGCGGTGATCCCCGGTTCGGCGACGGCGAAGACGATGGCGTAGTCGGCCTCGTGGCCACCGGTGATGAAGGTCTTCTGGCCGTTGATCAGCCAGTCGGCGCCGTCCCGGCGGGCGGTGGTGCTGATCGCCCGGGCGTCGGAGCCCGCGCCCGGCTCGGTCAGCGCGAAGCAGCCGCGCCGCACGCCCTCGATGGTGGGGCGCAGGTAGGCCTCCTGCTGGGCGGGCGTGGCGCCGAACAGGATGTTGTCCGCGGCCCCGCCGAACCGGAACGGCACGCAGGTCGTCGCCAGCTCCGTGGTGACCAGCGACTGCAGCATCGCCGGAAGGCCCATCCCGCCCCACTCGGCAGGGGTGGCGAGCCCCCAGAACCCGAACTCGTGGGCCTTGCGCTGCAACTCGGCCAGCTCGTCGTGCGGCAGGCCGGGCTCGCCGGAGCGCTCGCGCCGCAGGAACTCCGGCTCGCGCGGCAACAGCTCACGTTGCACGAACCGGCGGACGGTGTCCCGGATGTCGCGATCCTCGACAGTGAGTGCGAAGTCCATCGGAGGATCAGGTCCCGTTCCGGGCAGGCAGGTCGTAGGCCCGCGCGTTGGAGATCATCGCCGCGTCCATCATCCAGGCCTTCGCCCGCTGCGGATCCGCGGCGATGTCGGACATCTGCTGCTGGAAGCGGCGCCGCTGGTGCTCGTCCGACTCGGCCAGCGCGGTCGTGGTCCGGTGGGTGATCTCCTGGACCGTCTCCACCGCAGCCTTGCGCCGCCGGGTGGCCCACAGGTCCAGCACGCTTTCGTCGAGCTCGCCGCGGAGGTGGCCGGTGAGCTGCACGGACAGGTCGAACGCGTCGTGGATCCCGCTGTTCAGGCCCATCCCGCCCATCGGGCTGTTGATGTGCGCCGCATCGCCGAGCAGCAGCACCCGGCCGTGCCGGAAGCTGTCCACCACCCGCTGGTGCACCGCATAGGTCTTGCGTTCGAGCAGCACCAGATCGGGCTGGTCGCCGAGCAGCGTCCGCAGCCGCTGCCCGACGTAGGAGTCGGAGACGGCCTCCTCGCTGCTCACCTCCGGCGGCACCGAGACGACCACCCGCCACACGTCCGGCACCCGCAGCACCAGCAGATGCTCCACCGGGTCGGAGATGTAGTTGACGTCACAGATCCCCGGCAGCAGCGTGTCGATCGGGTAGTCGATGGACAGCACCAGATAGCGGTGCTCGTAGGTGAGCCCCTCGAACGGGCAGTCGAGCACCTTGCGGACTGTGCTGCGGGCCCCGTCGGTCGCCAGCGCCCAGCGAGCGGTGCTCCGGTGCGGCCCGGACTGCAGCACCACGTGGTCGCCGGCGTCGCGCAGGTCGCTGATCCCGCGGCCCATCCGGATGGTCACATCGGGATGCTCGGCGGCGAGTGTGTCCCGCAGGATCTGGGTGTACTTGTACTGCTCGAGCTGCAGCCGGAACGGGTACTCGGTCTCGTCGCCGAGCGCACCGAAGTCGAACTCGGCGATCAACCCGTCCGTCCGGTCCCGGACCTGGTAGCGCGGTGCGATCAGTCCGGCGGCGAGCATCGCGTCCGCGATGCCCAGGTGCCGGGCGATCTCGACGGTCGGCGGGTGGAACGTCGACGCCCGCCACTCGGTGCTGAGCTCGGGCTCGGACTCGAAGACGGTGACCCCGATCCCGGCCCTGGCCAGCGCCAGCGCCGCGGTCAGCCCGACCGGCCCCGCACCGACGACGGCCACCTCGGTGTCGGTATCCGTGCCGCTGCCGCTGCCGCTGCCGCTGCCGGTGCTGCTGCCGGTGCCGCTCGCGCGCCCCCGTGCGGTGCTCATCAGGTACTCCACTCGACGATGTGGTCGCACATGCGTGCGGCCAGCTCGGGGGTGCCCTGGAAGTAGTGGTCCGCGCCGGCGATCTCGACCAGCTCACGCCGGTCGTGCCGGACCGCGTCGTACATCCCACGGGCGTGGCTGGGGAATGCGGCACAGTCGGCGGAGCCGTAGACCACCATCACGGGTGCGCTCACCCCGCGCAGTCGCTGGTAGGCGTTCGCCCGGCTGTGCGTGTGGCTCCACTGGCTGAGCCAGGACCGCAGGCTGGTCAGGTGCCCCAGCGATGCCGGCTGGGTGTTGGCGGTCCACGGATCGCCCCACAACGTTCCGGCGCGGCGGTCCGACGGATCCAGCGTGAGATCGGTGAACCGCAGGTCGGCCGCCGTCCCGTGGACGACGAACGGCAGGTCGTCCGGGCCCGGGCGGTCCAGCTTCGTGAGCTCGGTGAGCCGCTCGAACGCCCACCCGGAGATCCGCTCGTTGCGGGCGATCTGCGCGGCCCGGTAGCGCTGCACGAACTCCGCCGGGTACGGCGGCCCGTGCTGAGGGTCGAACATGTCCAGCCCGGGGTCCCGGCCGAACGGGTCCTGTTCTTCGACGATCGCGGGATCGAGTCCCTCGGTGTACACGGTCGCCCGCCCCGGGTGGGCCATCGCCATGACCAACCGGTCGGCCGGGATCAGCCCGGCGCCGGCGAGATCGACCGGGTCGCCGGCCGGTGTCTCGGTGATCGTCGGGTTCTCGGCCTGCTCCTGGTACAGCGCGGCCAATCCGCCGCCACCGGAGTTGCCGACCAGCACGATCTCGGAGTACCCGAGCCGGTGCAGGTGCGCGATCGCGGCACCGATGTCCAGAACGCAGTTCTCCATGATCAGTGCGGAGTCGTTCCCGACGTAACGGGTGCACAGGCCGACCGCGGCGACGCCGCGTTCGGCGAGATCGGACAGTGCGTAGTGGCCGAGGAAGTTCGACGCCGGGTGCACGATCAGCACGGCGGTGGTCGGGGTGCGGCGGTCGTCCCGCCAGAGGGTGGCCCAGATCTTGCCGCTGAGCCTGGCCACGCCGGAGTTGATGTCCAGACGTTGCCCGGCGGGCATCGGGATTCCGAGCAGTTCGCGGATCAGCACGTGCGGCCCCTCACCCGCGCTGGTTCCAGGCGTGCAGGTTGGCAGCCCCCTCGTGGGCGTCCTGCTCGGTGAGCTCGCGGGTCTGCAGGGTGAGCTCGATCCGGATGCCGTTGGGATCGAAGACGTAGAGCGACTCCCAGACGCCGTCGTGATCGACGATCCCGTTGACCTCGACCCCCTCGGTCTCGAAGTGCGTCTTCCAGGCCAGCAGCTCCTCCATCGAGTCGATGTTGAGCGCGAGGTGCCGGATCCAGGACGGCACCGCGTCCGGTTCGTACGCGGGCAGGCCGTCGACCTCGAAGAACGCGATCGCGCTGCCGTCGCCGAGCCCGAAGAAGGTGTGCAGGAACGGGGTCTTCGCCCCGCTGGAGGGCACCTCCTCCTGCCGGATCGCGGCGATCAGCGGGCACCGCAGTACCCGTGTGTAGAAGTCGTGCGTCCGTTGCGAGTCCCACGTCGGGTACGCGATGTGGTTCAGCGAGCGCGGGGCCTGCAGTTCCGAGGCGACGGTGTCGGCCATGATGCCTCTTCTCGATTATTGGACAGTGAGTCCGGTATCCGTACGGATAGTGCGGCCTGAAAAGGGGTGTTGTCAACCGATCACCCGCGGGCGGCGACACAACGGCCGGCCCTCTGTGGGCAGGGGTCGGCGGCGCCACCGGAGGTCGTCCGGTGGCGCCGCTCGTTGCCCGCCGGGCCGGGCGGATGTCAGCAGGTCACGGGGTGACGACGCTGCGCAGGGCGCGTCCGGCGAGCAGCTCGTCGAAGCCGCTCTGGGCGTCGGCCAGCGAGTAGCTGCCGGTGAGATAGCGCTCGAGCGGCAGCTCGCCGTCCAGGTAGCGGCGCGCGAGCATCGGCAGGTCGCGGTGCGCGTCGCAGTCGCCCCAGATCGACACCCGCAGCGAACCGCCGGTCAGGAACAGCTCGCGCAGGCCCAGCTCGACGGTGTCGCCGACCTTCGGTGCGCCCACCACCACCAGCCGGGAGCCCACCGCCCGGACCTTCAGTGCCAGGTCGAGCGTGCGCGGACCGCCGACCGCGTCGAGCACCACGTCGGCGCCGCGGCCCCCGGTGATCCGGCGGACCGCCTCCACCGGGTCGGCGGCCCCGGCGTCCACCGTGTGCGTCGCCCCGAACGCGGTCGCCGGCTCCAGCTTCCCGGCCTGCACGTCGAGCGCGATGATCCGCTCGGCCCCCGCTGCGGAGGCCCCGGCGACGGCGGCCAGGCCGACCGCGCCGCAGCCGATCACCACCACGTCGTCGGACGGCCCGACCTCGGCGGTGTGCACCGCGGCGCCGTAGCCGCTCGGCACGCCGCAGCCCAGCAGCGCGGCGATCTCCGGCGGCACCCGCGGGTCGATCGGGACCACGTTGGCCGCCGGCACGATCGTCCGCTCGGCCAACCCGCCGACACCGAGTACCGGGGTGCCCGACACGCCGTCGGCGAGCGGGATCGGCGGGCGGCGCAGGAGCCGGGCCGCGCACCGGGTGGGATGCCCGGCCGTGCAGTGCCTGCACCGGCCGCAGGCCACCATCGGGGCGACCACGACGGTGTCCCCGATCCCGAGGCCGGCCCCGATGCCGTCCCCGGCCTGTGGGCCGAGTGCCGCGATCCGGCCGGTGACCTCGTGGCCCACCACGTACGGGAAGTCGGTCCCCGAGGTGCCGTGCATGAAGTGCACGTCGCTGTGGCACAGCCCGCAGGCGGTCACCTCGATCGCCACCTCGTCGCGCACCGGATCGCGCAGCGGGACGGTCTCCACCGCGATCGGTTCGTGCGCCCGGCGGACGACGGCGGCGCGATAGGTGTCTGTCATCTCGGCTCCTCCGGTGCGGTGGCTGCGGCGGGTTCGGCGTACCAGCGATGTGCTGCCTGCGGTGCGGTGTCCACGACGACCGTCCGGAGCTCGGTGTAGGCCTCGTGGCCGATCCGGCCGAGCTCCCGGCCGACGCCGGACAGGCCGACGCCGCCGATCGGGGCGTCCGGGGCGAGCGCGCCGTAGGAGTTGATCCAGAAGTATCCGGCGCGGACCGCGCGCGCGGTGTGCAGCGCACGTTCGAGATCCCGGGTCCAGCACCCGCCGACCAGGCCGAACGGTGAGTCGTTGGCCAGCTCGACGGCGCGTTCGACGGTGTCGAAGCTCTGCACGGTGAGCACCGGCCCGAACGCCTCGTCCCGGATGATCGACGGCCCGGCGCCCGCCGGGGGATCGAAGTCCCGGAAGTCCAGCACGGTGGGCGCCAGGAAGGCACCGTCCGGGTGCACGTCGGCGGGTCTGCCGCCGCCTGCCCGTGCCGTGGCGCCCGCGGCGACGGCGTCGTCGATCATCCGCTGCACCCGTTGCTCCTGCTGCCGGGAGATCAGGCAACCCAGGTCGCTGGCCGGGTCGAACGGGTCGCCCACCCGGATCGCGCCGGCGATCCGGGCGATCCGCTCGGTCACCTCGTCGGCCACGGAGCTCTGCACCAGCAGCCGGGAGCCGGAGAAGCAGCGCTGCCCGGCGTTGCGGAAGATCCCGCCGACCGCGGCGTGCACCGCGGAGTCCAGGTCGGCGTCGGCGTAGACGATGTTGGCCGACTTGCCGCCCAGCTCCAGCAGGGTGCGCTTCATGCCGTCGGCGGCGTCCTGCATCACCTGCCGGCCGACCTCGGTGCTGCCGGTGAAGGAGACCATGGTGACGGCGGGATGGGTGACCAGTGCCCGGCCCACGTCGCCCGCTCCCTGCACGACCTGCAGCAGGCCGTCCGGCAGGCCGGCGGCGGAGAGCAACTCGGCCAGCGCCGGTGCGGCCAGCGGGCTCTGCTCGGGGGCCTTGAGTACGATCGCGTTGCCCGCGGCCAGCGCGGGGCCGGCCTTCTGCGCGGCGAACATCAGGGTCGCGTTGAACGGGATGATCGCGGCGACCAGGCCGACCGGATCGCGCAGGGTCAGCTTCAGGGTGCTGCCGTCGGCGGGCAGGGTGGAGCCCTCCAGGCCGGTCGCCCAGTTCGCGGCGCTGCGCAGGTGGGTGGCCGCGACCAGCACGTCGCCGCGCGCCTCGGCGAGGGTCTTGCCGTTGTCCAGGGTGATCAGCCGGACCAGCCGGTCGGCACCGGACTCCAGCAGGCCCGCCGCGTCGCGCAGGATGCGGGCCCGCTCGTGCGGGCCGGTCCGGGCCCAGCCGGGCTGTGCGGCGAGCGCACCGGCGATCGCGTCGTCGAGCAGCGCCGGGGCGGTGCCCGGCACCGTGGTGATCACGCTGCCGTCGCCCGGGTGCAGATCGGGGATCGGCGGGCCGCCGCCGTCGCGCAGCCGGCCGTCTATGTAGGTGTGCCGGTCGGGTACGGCCGGGTGCTCGGTCATCGGACCTCCTCTGGGCGGCGCCGGGCGCCGACGGCCCTGGCGGGGCGGCGCGGTCCGGTGCGAACGAGCGAGCGCTCTTACGTGGGAAGCGCTGCGACGCTACCATGCGATGCATTAGATATGGGACGTAAAGTCCGATAGTTGTTGACAGAGTTGTCGACACAGTTGTTGAGACAGCTGTTGAGGAGATCCCGTGGAGTACACCCATCTCGGCCGCAGCGGGCTGATCGTCAGCCGCCTGGTCCTGGGCACCGACAACTTCGGTACCCAGACCACCCCGGAGGACGCGGCGGCGATCATGGACCGGGCGCTGGACCTGGGGATCAACGTCATCGACACCGGTGACGTGTACGGCTGGCGCTTCGGCGAGGGGTACACCGAGCAGATCATCGGGACCTGGCTTGCCGGCGGTGCCGGGCGCCGGGACCGGACGGTGCTGGCCACCAAGCTCTACGGCCAGATGGCCGAGTGGCCGAACAACTCGGGCCTCTCCGCACTGCACATCCGGCGGGCCTGCGAGGCGTCGCTGCGCAGGCTCGGCGTGGACCACATCGACCTCTACCAGATGCACCACATCGACCGGACCACGCCGTGGGAGGAGATCTGGGAGGCGATGGACCTGCTCAAGACGCAGGGGAAGATCGTCTACGTGGGCTCCTCCAACCACCCCGGATGGCACATCGCCGCCGGTCAGGAGGCCGCCGCCCGCCGGGGCAGGCCCGGCCTGGTCAGCGAGCAGACCATCTACAACCTGCTCGAACGCACCGCGGAGCTGGAGGTGCTGCCCGCCTGTGCGCACTACGGCGTCGGCATGATGCCCTGGTCGCCGCTGGATGCCGGGCTGCTCGGCGGGATCCTCCGGAAGGAACGCGAGCAGACCATGGGCGGGCCGCTGCCCGGCGCCCGGATCGCCACCCACCGGGGCAAGCGGCTGGCCAAGCTGGATCGGCACCGCGACGCGGTGCAGGCCTACGAGGATCTCTGCGACGAGCTCGGCGCGAAGCCCGCCGACGTGGCCGTGGCCTGGCTGCTGGCCCGCCCCGGGGTCTCCGCGACGATCATCGGCCCGCGCACCGTCGATCAGCTCGTTGAGGCGACCGGCGCCTTCGACGTGCACCTCGGCGACGAGGTGCTGGCCCGGCTGGACGCGATCTTCCCCGGGCCGGGCCCCGCCCCGGAGGCCTACTCCTGGTGAGCCCGGCGGCATGGCCCCCTCCGGATCCCGGAAGGGGCCGTGCCGGCTCAGCGGAAGGTCTGGCGCAGGCCGAGCAGCCTGCCGACCCCGCGCTGCTCCAGGTACTCCGCGTGGTCCCGTACCCCGTGCACGTAGGTGTCGAGGTAGCCGGCGGTCTCGCCGGCGACCGCGCGATCCCGGTACTCGACGAGCTGTTCGCGGTCGTAGCCGTAGTGCCCCGGCGAGGACAGCGGATGCGCCCCGTACGGCGCGTGCGCCACCTTCTCCACGATCGCGCCGGGCATGGACACGATCCGCGGGTCCGGGGACGGCGCGTACTCGTCGAGCACCTCGTCGGTCGAGACGATGACGTGGTCGCTGGCCTTGGCCATCACGTCCTCGAACCGGCGCTGACCGAAGATCTGCACGTTGCCCTTGCGGTCGGAGACCTGCGCGTGGAACAGCCCGAAGTCCGCGCGCAGCGCGGGGATCGTGGTGACCGTCCGCCCGGTGTACGGGTCGGTGGTGGTCCGGATCATCGGGTTGACCTTGGGCAGGTCGGTGCCCTCGTAGAGCGGGGGGAGCGCGACGAACGGCAGCTTGCTCGCCCCGGCCCGGAAGCCGTAGACGACCCAGGCCTCGTCCGCCTCGATGATCTCGATCGACTTCTCCTGCGCGGCCCGGCGGAAGTTCGGGGCCAGCCCGAGGAACTCCAGCCCGACGTAGGACACGTGCAGCTTCCGCACGCAACCGGCCGCGATCAGCATGTCGACCGGTGCGCCGGCGCTGGGGGTGGGGATCAGCTCGAGATCGCGCACCCCGCGCCGGATCAGCGCGTTCACCAGTGCCATCGGGCTGTTGTGCGAGTGCACCCCGCCGAGGGCGATGGTGGCGCCGTCCCCGATGTCGGCGACCGCCTCCTCGGGGGTGGTCACCTTGCTCGTGCTCGCGTCCACGCTCACCGTCCGGACTCCTTCGTCGCGGTGCCGAGCAGGGCCAGGCCCGTGCCGCTCGACAGCTCAGCTCTTCTGATCTTGCCGCCCTCGTCCACCGGCAGGGAGTCGACGAACTCGACCTCCCGGGGACGCTTGTAGGCGGACAGCTGACCGGCACAGTGCTCGATCACCTGCTGTGCGGTCACCTCGCTGCCCTCGGTGCGCTGCACCAGGGCCTTCACCGACTCGCCGTACCGCTCGTCCGGCACCCCGAGCACCGCGGCCCGGTGCACCCCGGGGCAGCTCTGCAGCACCGCCTCCACCTCACCGGCGTAGACGTTCTGCGCCCCGGAGCGGATCACGCCCTGCGCCCGGTCGGCGAGATAGATGTAGCCGTGCTCGTCGCGCCAGGCCATGTCGCCCAGGCGCAGCCAGCCGTCCCGCAGCACCGCCCGGGTGGCCTCCGGCTGGCTCCAGTACCCGGAGAACACGCTCGCCGCTCGGATCCGCATCTCGCCGACCTCGCGCGGTGCGACCACCCGGTCATCGGCGTCGACCAGCTGTACCTCGGCGAACGCGGCGGGCCGGCCCACCGGCACGATCGAGGTCGGCCGGTCGGCGAGCAGCCGGTCGTGGTCGTCCGGGGTGAGCAGGGTGGCGAAACCGCCGGCCTCGGTGGCACCGAACGCGTGGTACAGCCGCACGTCGAGCGCCTCGACCAGGGAACGGATCAGGTTCCACGAGGTCGCCGCACCGCCGTAGCCGATCAGCGAGAGCGTCCGGGCGCGGCCCGCGGCGAGTCCCGGGAGCGCCGCGACCAGGTCGACCAGCATCGTCGGCACCAGGAACGCGTGTGTCACCCCGTACCGCTCGACGTCGTCGACGAAGGCCGCCGCGTCGAACCGCTTGCGCAGCAGCAACGGGACACCCAGGTAGGCGGTGGTGGTCACGAACGACGCACCGACCCCGAGGCTCAGCGGCATCGAGATCCAGGTGGGCCCGCCACGGGGGACGTCGACCTCGCACAGGTAGTTCGCGGTGCTGGCCAGCTGCTGGTCGTGGGTGGCCATGCAGCCCTTCGCCGCCCCGGTGGTGCCGCTGGTGTAGCGCAGCGAGCGCAGGTCGGCGCCGCTGAAGACGCTGACCCCACCGCACTCGCCGGGGACCGGCCCGTCGGCACCGGAGGCGACCAGCTCGTCGAAGGACTCGACGGGTACGTCCGTGTCGCCGGCGTCCACCGGGCCGACGGTGACGATCCGCCGGACCGCCGGGGCACCGGCGGCGGCCTCCACCGCGGTCGCCGAGTCGCAGATGACCACGGAGGCGCCGGAGTGCACCAGGATGCGGCGCATCTCGGTCGTGGTGAGCTTCGGGTTGACGCCGACGGTGACCAGGTTGGCCTTCCACAGGCCGTGGTAGGCGACGACGACCCGGTGGTCGTTGGCCAGGACGAGCGCGATCCGCTCCTGCTCGCGACAGCCGCGGTCGATCAACGCGTGCGCCAGCCGGTCGGTCGCGGTGTCCAGTTCGGACCAGGTCAGCTCGGCCTCATCGGTGATGACGGCCGGTCGGTCGGGGCGGCGTACCGCGTTCTGCCGCAGGAGGTTCTCGATGCGCATGGCGGCTCCGGATCGGTCAGGAGGGGGCTCAGGCGGGGAGTGCGTTCTCGATCAGGTCGACGACGAACGCCGGGTGCTCGACGTGCAGGTTGTGCCCGGCTCCCGGCACGACCTGCACCGGGTGCCCGAGCGTCGCGCTCATCTCGTCCGGCCGGACGCCCGGATCGGCACCGCCGCAGGCGAGCCGGACGGGCCCGGTCACCCGTGCAGCGACCCGGGCCAGTTCGCCGGCGTCGGCCGGCGGATCGGCGGCGGTCCGTCGGTCGACGGCGAGCTGGTAGCCGCCGTCGCAGGCCAGGACGCCGGTGTCCAGCAATGCGGTGTCCGCATCCGCGGAGATGCCGCTGACCAGTGCGAACCGGCTGCGTGCCGGCTCCGGAGCGGGGAAGACCCGGGGTGCGCGGGCGGCCCGGCCGGCGCGGGCGGCGAGCTCCTCCTCCGCCCAGCCGACCCGGACGGCGAGCACCGCGGCCGCGCCGACCTCGATCCCGTGTGTGCCGTCGGCCAGGCTCAGCGCGACCAGCCCGCCGAGCGAGTGCCCGACGACCAGGTCGATCCGTCGGCCAGGGGGTATCGCTCGCGCGACCGCCGCGGCGTAGTGCGCGTGGTGGTAGTCCGGCAGCCGGTCGGACCGGCCGTGGCCGGGCAGGTCGACGGTCAGCACCTCCCAGCGGGCGCGGCGCCGGGCGATCTCGGCGAGCGTCGGCGCCCAGACCGCGGCGGTGGCGCCGGCGCCGTGCAGCAGCAGTATCCGTGGCCCGGATCCACCGGTCCGTTCCAGGTGGACGCGGGGGCCGGTCACGTCGCGCCGTCCAGGAATCCGGTGACGGCCGCGGCGAACTCGGCGGGCCGTTCGATCTGCGGATAGTGCCCGGCACCGGGGACGGTGCACGCCCTGGCCTCCGGGATCCGACCGGCCAGCTCCTGCCAGGTGTCGTCCGGGACGAGCGCGTCGTGCTCGCCGCGGACGAGCTGCACCGGCAGCGTGATCGCACCGTAGTCCCGGCGCGGCGCCCGGACCTGTGGGCGCCCTTCGGTGCCGGACCGGGCGGGGGAACGCAGTGCGGTGGCGGCCCCGGTCTCCCAGGCGCCGGGCAGGGCGGCGATCTCGTGCCTGCGCCGGAGCAGGTCCTCGTCGTCGCGGTAGGCCGGATCGTGGAAGAGCACCGCCATCGACGGGCGCAGCCCGTCCAGGGTCCCGTCGAAGGTCTCCAGGACCTCCCGGCCCGCCGCGACCGGCGGTGCGAGCCCGATGCCTGCGGCGACCACGGTGCGCAGCGGCCACGCCGCCCGGTCCCGGGCGGCCATGTCCAGCAGCATCCGCGCGCTCAGCGACGTCCCGACGGCGTGCACCGCGTCCACGTCCAGGGTGCGCAGCAGCGCCGACACCTGCGCGATCATCAGCCTGCGCTGCCCGCCCGCGAAGTCGCGGATCTTGCTGCTGCGACCGAAGCCGACGAGATCCGGCGCCAGCACGCGGTACCGGCCGGACCAGTGCGGGATGCAGTCCGCCCAGGTCAGCTCGGCGGCTGCGCCGTACTCCCCGCCGTGCAGCAGGAGCAGGACGGGCCCGTCCCCCGCCTCGAGGTAGTGCGTGCGGATCCCGTCGGCGACGACGTAGCGGCTGTGCAGGGTCATCGACCACCGACCGCGCCGTACCGGCGGAGCACGCCGTCGGTGTCGACCTCGGTGCGCAGCAGGTGCAGGTCCTCGGCGCTCGGCGGCTCGACGACCTGCAGGTCGTCGGCTACCGGCAGGTCGAACCCGGTGGCCTCCTGCACCTGCTCGACGGTCGTCCACGGGTGCAGCCGCGCGAGGCGCATGTGCTTGGACTCCGGCTCGAAGTCGAACACCCCGAGCGGGGTGAAGACCCGCCGCGGCCCGGAGGACTCGGGCCGGAACACCTTGCTGCGCGAGTCGCCGCCGTCCAGCCAGCCGGCGCCGCTGACGAAGTCCACCCGGTCCACGAACACCCGCGGGGTGTGGTGCTCCGTGTAGATGAAGCTGGACTTGAAACCACCGGAGAAGACCAGCCCGATCGTTCCGGGCCCGCGCACCTTCGGGTTCTCCCAGTCGCCGATCATCGCCATGTTCAGGTTGCCGAACTTGTCGATCTGCAGGCCGCCGAGGAAGGCGAAGTCGAACCGGATGGCGGTCTCGAAGTCGACGACGTCGTCCAGGCTGTAGTGGTACTCGCTGGTGACCAGGTTCCGGTAGTCGGCCGAGGACTCGGTGAGCCGCCGGATCTTCGGGTTGGACGCCCCGCTGCCACCGCAGAAGAAGGTGAGGTTCGGGGCGTGGGTGAGTTGGGCCAGCCGCAGGCCGGCTGCGGGGATGTGCGACGCGGCGCCCACCGAGCCGAACTCACCGTCGCTCATCTCGTGGGCGATCGAGATGGCCATCATCTCGGCCCAGCTGTAGGTCTCGCCCGACACGGCGCCTCCCACTCTCCTGCGGCGGCAACCCTTGCACACCCGTGAGTTCACGATTAACGTACACTACGTCCGATTGTTGTTACAACACGCTGCGGATGGGGAGTGTCGATGACCGGAGCCACCGCGATCGAACGGGTCCTGCACGGGCTCGTCGACCTGCACTGCCACTCCGGGCCCAATCCGTTGCCCCGCCGGTTCGACCACGTCGAGGCGGCCCGGGACGGTGCCCGGCTCGGGATGCGTGCGCTGCTGGCCAAGTCGCACCACCACAACACGGTGATGGACCTGCTGGCGGTGCGCGAGCAGCTGAGTGGGCTGTCCACGCAGGTCTACGGCGGGATCGCGCTGAACCAGTTTGTCGGCGGCATCAACCCGTACGCCGTCGAGCTGAGCCTGCGGATGGGCGGGCGATGCGTCTGGTTCCCGACGATCTCGTCCTCGGCGCACATCGACCACCACAACTCCGGTGGTGGTTTCCCGACGCCGACGATCCCGTTGAGCAGTAGCCGGACCGATGTCCGGGACGCCTCCGGCGCACTGCTGCCGCAGGCCCGCCGGGTGATCGAGCTGATCGTCGAGGCCGATGCGCTGCTCTCCGCCGGGCACCTCGCGCCGGACGACGTCCGGCTGGTCTTCGGCACGGCCGCCGAGCTCGGTGTGCGCCGGATGGTGCTCAGCCATCCCAACTTCGTGATCGGCTCGGACCCGCAGCAGTGCCGCGAGTTCACCGCGCTCGGCGCCTACATCGAGCACGAGACCGCGATGTACGACCCCGAGGTGGCGCAGGCCAAGGGCGGGCCGGAACAGCTGATGGAGTGGATCTCGGCGATCGGGCCGGAGCACACCGTGCTGGCCTCCGACCTCGGCCAGCACGGTCGTCCGATGCCGGTCGACTCCTTCATCCGGGTGGGCGGGGCGCTGCTCGACCTGGGGCTGCCGGAGAAGGACCTGGGGATGATCGTCCGGGACAACCCGTCGTACCTGCTCGGCCTGGACCGCTGACCGCCACGAGACGGAGGAACGTCGTGTACAGCCCCACCGACCCCCGGGCGACGCTGCCCGGGGGTACCGCGACCCGGTCCGACGAGCCGGTCGCCGAGTTCCAGGCGTTCGCGCTGGACGACCTGGCGCCGTCCGAGGTGAGCGAGGCGGGCAGCCGCACCTGGTATGTCCGCGGGCAGAACTTCGCGCTGGCCTACACCCGGGCCGTCGCCGGCGACCCGCTGGCCCGGCCGGCCGAGCTGCAGCGGCACGAGTACGTGGTCGTCGTCCCGCACGACGGAGGGAACGTCCGGATCGGTCACGACACCGCGGGCGCCGCCGAGCTGGCTGGCCGCGGGATCGCGATCGTGCCGGCCGGGGGGAGCGACCTCACCGCGGCCGGCGACCTCGATCTGGTCCGGCTGTTCGACGTCCGGGCCGCCGATCTGCTGCCGCGCTGCCACAACGCGGAGAGCTACCGGGAGCCGCACCCCAGGGTGGCCCGGCCGGAGCCGTGGCCGGACCCGGTCGGTGGGCCACGGATCCGGGTGTACCGCAACGCCGACCACCCGGTCTCGCCGGACCTGTTCGGGCGGATCTTCCGGTCCAGCGCGTTCATGGTGAACTTCGGCGACCCGAAGCACGGGCCCCGCGACCCGGACCGGCTCTCCCCGCACCACCACGACGACTTCGAGCAGTGCTCGCTGACCGTGGCCGGGGACTACGTGCATCACGTCCGGACCCCGTGGACGGCGAAGCTCTCCCAGTGGCGGCCGGACGTGCACGCCGAGATCGGCAGCCCCGGCGTGGCGATCATCCCGCCGCCGACCGAGCACACCAGCCGGGCGATCGGCGACGGAGAGCACCAGCTGATCGACATCTTCAGCCCGCCGCGGGCCGACTTCTCGGCCAAGCCCGGATGGGTCCGCAACGCCGACGAGTACCCGGCCCCGGAGTGGGTGTCCGGTGGCTGACCCGCCCGGCGCGCTCACCGGCCGGGAACCGGGCGCCCCCGCGCTCGGGGCCTGGATCAAGCTGGCCACCACCGAGAGCGTGGAGATCATGGCCGCGGTCGGGATCGACTTCGTGGTCATCGACCTCGAACACGCCCCGCTCGACCTGCAGACCGCCGCCGGGATGATCGTGCTGACCCGCGCGTACGGGATGACCCCGCTGGTCCGGGTGCCCGGCCACGAACCCGCCACGATCGGCCGGGTGCTCGACTCCGGTGCCTGCGGGATCCTGGTCCCGCACGTGGACGACGCCGAGCAGGCCCGCGCGGTGGTGTCCGCGATGCGGTTCCCGCCGCACGGTGCGCGGGGCGCCGGCGGGACCAGCCGGGCCGGGCGCTGGGGCCTGCTGTCCCGGGCGGAGTACACCCGGTTCGGCAACGAGCAGGTGCTGTGCATCCCGCAGCTGGAGAGCGCGGAGGCGATCGAGGCGGCGCCGGAGATCCTGGCGGTGGACGGGGTGGACGCGGTCTTCCTCGGCGCTGGGGACCTGGCGTTGTCGCTCGGGCTCGGCGCCGGCGAACCTGCCGTGCGCGCGCTGCTGGACACCGGCCGGGCCGCCGCCGCGGCCGCCGGGAAACCGTGCGGGGCGGCGAGCGCCGGTGTGGACGGTGCGCTGCGGGCCGCCGAGCTGGGACACGGCTTCGTGGTGATCGGCAACGACGCGACCCTGCTCGCCAGGGCCGCCGACGCGCTGGTCGGTGGAGTGCGTGCCGGATTGCGGGGGACCCGGTGACCGGCTGTCCGCTCGTCGGAGCCTGGGAGCTGGTCGGCTACGAGGTACCGGACGCCGAACCGGGCGAGCGCTTCCCGCTCGGCCGGGAGCCGCTCGGGCGGCTGATCTACACCGCGGCCGGTGACCTGGCCGTGCACTACATGGCCGGGGACCGGCCCGCGCCCGCGACCGCGAACTGGCGGTTCACCACCGATGCCGAGAAGCTCGCCGCGGTTCGCGCCTACGGCGGCTACTCCGGCCGCTACACCTGGCACGGCGACCGGGTATCCCACCACGTCGAGGCCTGCATCCACCCCAACTGGATCGGCACCACGCTCGTCCGGCGGGTCGAGCTGACCGGCACCGACCTGGTGCTGCGGGCCGCGGAGCCCGGCCCGGCACCGACGCCGGTGCTGCGCTGGCGTCGCCGCAGCTGACCCGTGAGAGAGGGGATCGACGAGGTGCTCATCGATGCGCATGCCCACCTGGTCACCGACGAGCCGGGCTACCCGCACCTTCCCGGCGCGTCGCCGAACGCCCTGATGCCCGTCGAACGGCTACTGGAAGTGTTGCGGGACAACGGAGCCGATGCCGCGATCGCGGTACAGCGGGCACATGTGTACGGCTTCGACAACAGCTACGTGCTCGATGCCGCCGCCCGGCACCCGGACCGGGTGCGGGCGATGTGCGTGATCGACGGGCAGGCCCCGGACGCGGCAGGCACCGTGCACCGGCTGGCCGAGCGCGGTGCGGTCGCGATCCGGCTCACCGCCCCCGGCGGCGATCGGCACGGCGGCCCGGCCGGGACCGGCTGGTTCGCGGGACCCGAGGCCCGCGCGGTCTGGGCCGCCGCGGCGGACACCGGATTGTCGATGTGCCTGCACATCTACCGGTGGAACTCCGCGGAGGTGCTGCGCGGGCTGCCCGCCGTGCTCGACGCGGTGCCCGGCGTCCCGGTCGTGCTGGACCACATCGCCGCGGTGGACGTGACCGGGCCGCCGGCCGGGGCCGAACCGTTGCTCGCGCTGACCGATCACGAGCAGGTGCACGTCAAGATCACCACGTTGAACCTGGCCCGGTTCGACGACCCGGCCCGCCCGGTGGACTGGTCGGTCGCGGGGTTCGGTGCGAGCCGGGTGCTGTGGGGCTCGGACGTCACCCAGACCCGCGGCGAGTACGCCGGCATGGTCGCGACCGCGCGGCGCGCGGTCGCCGGGCTCTCCGCGGCCGACGCCACCGCGGTCCTCGGCGGCACCGCGGCCCGGCTCTACGGCCTCCGGCCGGCGACGGCGGGATGAGCCCGGTGCTCGTCGACACGCACGTGCACCTGTTCACCGGGGCGCTGCCGATGGCCGCGGACGCGTGGACGGTGCCCGAGCGCGCCCTGCCGGTCGAGGAGTTCGAGACGCTGATGCAGCGGCACGGGGTGACCCACGGGGTCGTCTCCGCGATGAGTCTGCTCGACGACGACGCCTACACGGTGGCCGCACTCCGCCGGAACCCGAGGCTGCGGGGCACGGTGACGGCCGGTCCCGGCACGGATCCGGCGGAGCTGCGTGCCCGGTGCACCGCCGCCGGCGTCGCCGGGATCCGGTTCCAGTGGCGCAGGCGCGCCGAGCTCCCGGACCCGGCCGATCCGGGCTACCGGCGGGTGCTGGACACGGTCGCCGATTTGGGCATGCACGTCGAGCTGAACGTGGAACGCGATCGTCTGGCTCCGGTGCTGGCCGGGCTGTGCGGGCACGGGGTGCCGGTCGTCGTGGACCACTTCGGCGACCCGCATCCCGAACTCGGCTACCGGACGCCGGGCGGCGAGGCACTGCTGCGCGCGCTGGACACCGGACGGGTGCGGGTCAAGCTGTCCGCCGGGTACCGCTTCCGGCCGGCCGCTGAGCGGCTCGTCGGTACTGCTGCGGAGCTGATCTCCCGGGCCGGGCCGGACCGGGTGTTCTGGGGAAGCGACGCCCCGTTCGTCGGGGCCCGCGAACCCACCGGCTACGCGGCCGAGCTGGCGTCGTTCACCCGGATCGTGCCCGATCCGGCGGTCCGCGAGCGGATCCACCACGCGGCGCACGACTACTACTTCGGCCCCGCCCGATGACGGGCCGCTCGACGTGACGGGCCGCTCGAGGGGGCCGGGATCAGCGCTCTCCGGCCACCGCCAGGACGGTGTCCACCGGATCCCCGTTGGGCACCACGACCAGGCCGCCGGCCAGCGGACGGACCTGCTGCGCCAGCTCGGTGGCCAGCTCCAGGCCGACCCGCTGCCCACCGCTCCCGGCCCGGTCCAACAGATCCAGCACCCGGGGCGGGACGTGCACGTCGGGTACCTCGTGGGTCAGGTACTCGGCCTCGGCGAACCCGCTCAGCGGGCGGATCGAGACCAGCACCGGGGGGAGCGGCTCACCGATCTGTTCCAGCAGCCGCTCCAGGTCCTCCACCGCGTAGACCGGCCGGGTGATCAGGAACTGGGCGCCGGCCGCGATCTTGTCCCGGGCCCGGGCGGCCGCGGCGGCCAGGTCCCGGCCGCCCGGGTTGATCCGCGCGCCGATCTCGAAGGTGGTGCGGGTCGGCAGCGGGAGCCCGTAGAAGTCGGTGCCGTCGTTGAGCCCGGTGAGCAGTTCGATCAGGCCGATCGAGTCGACGTCCCAGATGCCGTCCACGTGCGGGTAGTCACCGACCAGCGGTGGATTGCCGGTCTCGCAGACGATCCGGTGCATGCCGAGCGCGTGCGCCCCGAGCAGGTCGGCCTGCAGGGCCATGATCGTGCGGTCCCAGGTGGACACCGTGGCCACGGTGTCCACCCCGAGCCGCTGGTGCAGGTGCAGCGCGAGGTCGACCGGGCTGAGCCGGGCGCGCACCCCGCCTCCCGCGCCGACCGAGATCAGGTTCACCCCGTGCTCGTGCAGCCGGCGCGCGGCGTCGACGGCCTGTTCGGTGCCTCCCCGGTCGTCCGGGGTCAGCTCGACCGCCAGCAGGTCGGTGTGGCCCGGGTCCCGGACGGCGGGCGCCGGCGCCGGTGCGGCGGGGACGGTGCCGGTCACCGTCGTCCGCCGTCGTGCCTGGCGTTCCCGGACGAGCTCGACGACACCGGCGAGCTGGGTCGGTGTGGTCCCGCAGCATCCGCCGACGACCCGGGCCCCCACCTCGACCAGCTGCCCGACGTAGCGCACGAGGTACTCGGCGTCGATGTCGTACTCGAACCGGGCCGGGCCGGTCCGGCGCGGCAACCCGGCATTGGGCTGGCCGGTCACCGGCAGGTCGGTGTGCTCGCACAGTTCCCGCACCACGTCGAGCATGTGCCGCGGGCCGAGCGTGCAGTTCGTCCCGATCGCCGCGACCTCGATCTCACCGAGCGCGTGCGCCACGTCGCGGGCCGGGTGGCCGCTCAGCGTGCGACCGTCCGGGCCGAACGTGGCCTGGGCGATCACCGGTAGGTCGGTCTCCTCGACCGCGATCCGGGCGGCCTCGAGCAGCTCGTCCAGGTGTCCGAAGGTCTCCAGGACGATCAGGTCGACTCCGGCCCCGTCGAGCAGCCCCAGCTGCTCGGTCACCGCGTCGGTGCGGGCCGACGCGGAGACCCGTCTGCGCTGCTGGACGCTCACCGCGGGGGACACCGATCCCGCCACCAGTACCCCGGGCCGGGCGCCGGCGGCCTCCCTGGCGATCCGCACCGCGTCGCGGTTGATCTCGCCGAGCCGGTCGGCGAGGCCGAACTCGTGCAGCCGCAGCCGGTTGGCACCGAAGGTGTTGGACTGGACGATGTCCACCCCGGCGTCGACGTAGCGGGCGTGCACCGCCCGGACCAGATCCGGGTCCGAGCAGGACAGTGCGGGCAGTGACTGGTCGAGGGCGTTGCCCGCGGCGTGCAGCATGGTGCCCATCGCGCCGTCGCAGACCAGCACGCGGTCGCTCACCATCGCCCGGAACTCGGAGACCGTCAGGCTCATGATCCGTACCTCGACCCTTCGATGATCTCGACCGCGATCTCGGCCATCAACCGGTCCCGGTGCAGGTCGAGGCGCAGACCGGTGATCTCCTCGACCCGGCGCAGCCGGTAGGCGACGGTGTTCGGATGGACGTGCAGCCGGCGCGCGGTGCGGCTCGGGCTGCTGTTCTCCTCGAAGTACACCGACAGCGTCGTCAGCAGGTCCGCGCCGGTCGAGGAGCCGTCCGCGAAGAGCTGCCCGAGCACCTCGTCGCCGAATCGGCGCAGCTCGGCCGGGTCCGGGAACTGCAACAGCAGCCGGTGCACCCCCAGCTCGGCGAACGGCACCACCGCGCCCGGGACGGGTGATCGCAGGCCCGCGGTGAGTGCCCGGCGGGCCTCCGAGTACGAGCGGGCGACCTGCGCGGCCGCCCGGCACTCGTTGCCGATCCCGATCGCGGGAACCACCACGCCGCGCCGGTGGAGTTCCTCGACGAGCCCCTCGGTCAGCTCCAGTGCCCGGGCGACCGCGGCCGGGAGTGCGGTCCCGGAGGTCGCGCCGTCCGGCTTCGTGCCGCTCGGAGGTGGTGCGCCGGGGGGCCGGGCGGTGGCGCTCGCGCCGGGACCGGGCAGGACCGCGACCACCTCGTCGGCCCGGACCGCGAGGATGGCCTCCGGGGCGAGCGCGCCGAGCACCTGCTCGACGATCGCCGCGGTGGCCGGGGCATCGGAGTCGCGGGGCAGCGGTACCACGGTGACCGCATGCGGCAGCGCCTCGTCGTAACCCAGGTGCTGGGCCCACTGCGTCGCTTCGCCGCGGTCGATGTCGCGGGCCAGCAGCAGGCCCTCGACCAGTTCGCGGCGGGCCCGCCCGGCTGCGGCCGTGACCACCAGGTCCCGGCCCAGCAGCACCCCGCAGACCATCGCGGCGTGCTCGCCGGCCAGCAGCATCAGGTCCTCGCCGAGCCCGGTGTCGTTCGGCCCGTCCCGCTCCGCGGTGGACAGCAGGTAACCGGCCAGATCCTTGCCGACCGAGACGGGTGCGACGCCCACCGGTGTCTCCTGCCGGTGCCCCGGAACCTGCAGCGCGCGCCGGTTGCGCGCGGCCGCCGAGAGGATCCGGCTGAACCCGGCCGTTCCCGCGTGGTCCCGCGCGATCGCCAGGATCTCGGTGGCGGTGCAGGGGCCCGCCTCGGCGAGTACCTCCAGCCCGCGATCGAGCACCGCGACCGATGAGCCGGTGGCCGAGGCGAGCAGGCCGACGATCGCATCGAGATCGTTCTGCTGGGCGGCGGCCGCCGACAGGTGGCTGCACATCGCGACGAACCGGCGCAGCCGGAGCAGCTTCTCCGCGATTTCCGGTCGACCGGCGGCATCGGGAGACGGGTGCTCGGTGCGGCTCGGTGTCGAGTCCGCTGCTGCCATGTCAGCACAGTAGGGCCATCCCGAGGCGGGAGGCAACGACCGTTTCGCCGTCCATTGAAATCGACTGTGATATGACACAAAAAGTACCGATGTCGAGTAGTGCGGTGCCACATGTCGGCCGGATCTTGCCTCGATCCAGGGGGTCGGAGCACGTTGTGTAGGACGACAGTCCCGGGCCCGGATGTTCTGGCGATCGACCCGATGACCGACGACCGGATGACGTGTCAGGCTACTTCACATCGCATTCCGGCAATTCCTGTGGAAGACCGGATGCGTTCTCGTCGAGCAACGGTGTCCGAAGGGAGTGCGATATGGAGACCGAACGGTTTTCCTGGCCGAGGCCCTTCCGGCCGCGGATCCCCGGCTCGGGTGGCTACCGATCGAATCGGCTGCTGCGGCGCAACGCCGTATGGGCCCGGCTGGGCGCACTCCTGGAACGCACGCCGTGGGGGTACCGGCTGTTCACCGCGACCGAGCGGGTGACGAAGGAGCAGCTGTTCGGCTGCCGGATGTGTGGCCAGTGCGCCCTGCCGACGACCGGCTACACCTGCCCGATGACCTGCCCGAAGGAGCTGCGCAACGGCCCGTGCGGCGGGGTGTCACCGACCGGGATGTGCGAGGTGCATCCGAGCCTGCGGTGCGTCTGGGTGCAGGCCTACGAGCGTGCGGAGGCCAACGGGCACACCGGCGACCTGGATCTGCTGCACCACCCGGCGGACCACCGGGAATGGGGCCGCAGCGCATGGGTGAACCACTGGCAGGGGCACGAGACGCCCCCGGCGGACCCGGGTCCGCTGCTGCACCGTCAGCTCGGTGTGACCCCGCGATGAGCGGCGGACTGCGTGCGGCGCTGGCCGCGGGGCGGTTCGCCCTGACGGCCGAGCTCGGACCGCCCCGCGGCGCGGACACCGAGGACTTCCTGCACCGGGCCCGGTTGCTGTCCGGCTGGGTGGACGCCGTCAACATCACCGACAACCAGGGCGCGCGGGTCCGGATGTCCAGCCTCGGTGGCGCGGTCATCGCCGGACGGGCCGGCCTGTCGCCCGTCATGCAGCTGACCTGCCGGGACCGGAACCGGATGGCCCTGCAGTCCGACCTGCTCGCCGCCGGTGCGCTGGGCGTGCCGCAGGTACTGCTGCTGACCGGCGACCACCCCCGGTTCGGCGACCACCCGGAGAGCAGGCCGGTGTTCGACGTCGACGCGGTGCAGGCGATCGGGATCGCCCGCGCGATGCGGGACGACGGCGTGCTGCTCTCCGGGGAGCCGCTCTCGGCGAACCCGGGCTGGCTGATCGGGGCGGTGGAGAACCCGTTCGCGCCGCCGGCCGGATTCCGGGCCCGGCGGCTGGCGAAGAAGGTCGCGGCGGGGGCCGAGTTCGTCCAGACGCAGTACGTGTTCGACGTCGAGCCGCTGCGGCGGTGGATGGCCGAGCTGGTCGATCTCGGGGTGCCGCCGCGGTGTGCGGTGCTGCCCGGGGTGGGCCCGATCCGGTCGCTGCGGATGCTGGAGTTCCTGCGTACCGGGGTCCCCGGCATCTCGGTGCCCCCCGCGGTGGAGAAGCGCCTGCGCGGGGTGCTGCCGGGCCGGGTCGCCGAGGAGGGCATCCGGCTGTGCGTGGAGACGCTGCAGCAGCTACCCGACATCCCGGGGGTGTCCGGAGCACACGTGATGGCGTTCGGCTTCGAACGCGGTGTGCCGGAGATCCTCGAGCGCGCCGGGCTCGGGCCCGTGCCGTGCGAGCCCGACCGACCCGTCGTCGTATCCGGAAGGTGAGCGCCGTGCTACTGGACGTCCGACCACACAGCAGGCTCCGCGGGGCCCGCGCGGTGAACCTGAACGACGCGGTGCTCCCCGTTCTCGACGCGGTGACCGCCAGCGACGTCGACCTCAGCCGGGTACGGGTGGTCGCCGACTGGGTGCAGTACCGGGACAACTTCCGCGGCGTCGTGCAGTCCCGGCGGATCGGTCACGCCACGCCGGACACCGGCGGCCTGCCGCCGCCGGAACCGCTCGGTGTCCGCGACGACGACCTGGAGATCGCCGTGGACCTGCGCCGCTCGGGCTCGGTCCGCCCCGAGGAGCTGCACGAGCTGACCGCGGCGGCGCTCTCGGCCACCGGCGACGATCTGCCGCTGGAGGACTGGGGGCCGGGCAGCCGCAGCTGCGTGTGGGACTTCAACGCGCTCTACTGGTCGGCCCTCGAGCTCTGGGAGAAGTCCACCGGCCGCGGGTACGAGCAGGCGCTGCCCGGCGGGGAGAGCGACGCCCGCAACACCGAGGCCGCCCGCGAGCTCATCCTGGAGCTGTTCGGGGTGTGGGACCGTCTCGCCACCGCTCAGGCGCTGCCCGACGAGCTGTACGTGCTGGAGATCGGGGTCGGCAACGGCGGTCAGGCGAAGGTGTTCCTGGACGAGTTCGCCCGGCTCGACCAGGAACGGGGGAGCGACTACTACCGCCGGCTCCACTACCTGATGTGCGACTACTCGGCGCACGTGCTGGAACTGGCCAGGCAGGCGGTGGCCGAGCACGCCGAGCAGGTCAGCTCGTTCACCCTGGACGCGACCCGGCCGTGCACCGCGCTCGGCTTCCTCAAGTACAAGATCTTCCTCGTCTACGTGTCGAACGTCTACGACAACCTGCCCACCGACGAGGTGGCTCAGCTGGGCGGGCGTACCTACCAGGTCGAGATCAGGGCGCAGCTCTGCGCCGCCGACGCGGCCGAGCTGGCCGGGTCGATCGGGATCGGGATCGACCGGCTGCCCGACGTCGTGCACCGGCTGCTCCGGCTCGGGCCGTCGCTGCTCGCCGACGCGATGCCGGACCGGTTCCCGGACACCGGCGCAGCGGTCGACTTCTGGCGACGGGCCTGGGCCGCGGTGCGGCTGGACGAGCGCTACGTCCCGCTGGCCGGGCTGGACACCTACGACCTGGGCGGCGGGACCGACCTGGGTGGTGAGCTGCTGCGGCCGCTGCTGGAGTCCGGCGCCGACGTCCGGATGCACGTGAACAACGGTGCGCTGCAGAGCTTCGTGGACAGCCTGCGGCTGCTGCACCCCTACGGGCGGCTGGTCTGCCACGACCTGTTCGTCACCGAGATCGAGGGGTACCGCACGCACTTCCGGGGCCCGGGGAAGTACGACGGTTCGGTCGTCAACTGGGTGAACGGCCCGTTGCTCGCGCACGTGGGCCGGCGACGCGGGTTCGACGTCCGCTACGAACGGTTCCGGCACCGTGCGGGCGGCGGCAACATCGTGACGATGACCGCGCAGGCCAGGGACTGATGGCCGTGCTGCGGACGTCGGTGGTGGGCTCCTATCCGGTCCCGGACTGGATGGAGCGGCTGAAGACCGAGTACTGCCGGGGCCGGATGAGCCGGGCCCAGCTGCTCGACGTGCACGAGACGGCGATCAAGGCCGCACTGCGCGACCAGGAGCTCGCCGGGATCGACATCGTCTCCGACGGCGAGCTGCGCCGGGACAACGACCTGGACTACCTGCTCGCCCGGATCTCCGGGATGGAGATCCCGCGGACCACGAAGGACTTCTACTTCGACTACTACGACGTGCGCGTCGGCACGCCGCTGCCGGCTCCGTCCGAGGCGACCTCGCTCGGCCTGGCCGACGACTTCGGGTTCACCGCGGCGCAGACCGAGCGCCCGGTGAAGTTCTCCTTCACCGGCCCGTTCTCGCTGGCCCGCCACGTCCGCAACGACGCCTACCCGGACCGCCGCGAGCTGGTGCTGGCGATCGCCCGGCTGCTCGGTGCCGAGGCGCACGCGCTCCTCGCGCGGGGCGCCACCCACCTGCAGATCGACGAGCCGTTCCTGGCCGGCTACCCGGACGAGGTGGGGCTCGCGGTGGAGGCGATCAACGTCGTCACCGCGGGTGTGCCCGCCGAGTGGGGGCTGCACGTCTGTTACGGCAACCGCTACGCCCGGCCCTCCTGGGAGGGGCACTACGACTTCCTGTTCCCCGCGGTGCTGGACGCCTCGGTGGACCACCTGGTGCTGGAGTTCGGCCGCAAGGGCCTCGGTGACCTGCCGATCGTCGCCGAGCAGGGCTGGGACCGCGGCGTCGGTCTGGGCGTGATCGACGTGAAGAGCCGGCGGGTGGAGAGCCCCGAGCTCGTCGCCGGCCGCATCCGCCGGGCGCTGGAGCTGTTCCCCGCGGAGCGCCTGGTGATCAATCCGGACTGCGGGCTGCGGCACCTTCCCGGCCCGATCGCCAGGGCGAAGCTGCACGCGATGGTCGCCGGGACCCGGCTGGTACGCGACGAGCTCACCGGCACCGCCGGTCCCGCCCGGGCGCTCCCGCCCGACGACGCCGGCCTCCCGGCGACGCGCCCCGACCCCGAACCCGAACCCGAACCCGATCACGGTCCGCCGGTGCCGGTACCGGCCGTGACCTCCGACGACACCCCCTCCGAGCACCGAGGAGACCTGAGACGATGACCTCGTCCGACGACCACGACTTCCTGTTCACCTCCGAGTCGGTGACCGAGGGCCATCCCGACAAGATGGCCGACGCGATCTCCGACGCCGTGCTGGACGCGATCCTCGCCGAGAATCCGGACGCCCGGGTGGCCTGCGAAACCCTGATCACCACCGGGATGGTGGTGCTGGCCGGGGAGATCACGACCACGGCGACCGTGGACTACACCGGCATCGTCCGGGACACGGTGAACCGGATCGGCTACGACCGCGGTGACTTCGGTTTCGACGGGCACAACTGTGCGGTGCTGGTCGCGCTGGACAAGCAGTCCCCGGACATCGCCCAGGGGGTCGACGAGGCGCACGAGCACCGTGGGCGGACCTCCGACGACGAGCTGGACCAGGCCGGCGCCGGCGACCAGGGGATGATGTTCGGTTACGCCTGCGACGAGACCCCGGAGCTCATGCCGACCCCAATCGCCCTGGCACATCGCTTGTCGCGCAGGCTCTCCGAGGTTCGCAAGGACGGCACGCTGCCCTATCTGCGGCCGGACGGGAAGACCCAGGTGTCGGTCCGCTACCGGGACGGTCGCCCGGTCGCGGTGGAGCGGGTGCTGGTCTCCACCCAGCACGCCGAGGACGTCACGACCGAGCAGATCCGCACCGACATCTGGGAGCACGTGGTGGTCCCGGTGCTGCCCGCCGAGCTCTACGACGCCGCGACGCTGCGCGCCGAGATGCTGGTGAACCCGACCGGCCGGTTCGTGATCGGCGGTCCGGTCGGCGACGCCGGACTGACCGGACGCAAGATCATCGTCGACACCTACGGCGGCTTCGCCCGGCACGGCGGCGGGGCCTTCTCCGGCAAGGACCCGTCCAAGGTGGACCGGTCGGCGGCGTACGCGGCCCGCTACGTGGCGAAGAACCTGGTCGCGGCCGGCCTGGCGGGCCGAGCCGAGGTCCAGGTCGCCTACGCGATCGGGGTGGCCCGGCCGGTGTCGGTGCTGGTCGAGACCTTCGGCTCGGAGACGGTCGACCGGAAGCTGATCGAGGAGCTGGTGGCCGAACACTTCGACCTGCGCCCGGCGGCGTTCCGCGACTACCTCGACCTGCGCCGGCCGATCTATGCGGCGACCTCGGCGTACGGCCACTTCGGCCGGACCGATGTGGACCTGCCGTGGGAGCGCACCGATCGGGCCGAGTCGCTGCGCGCCGCCGCCGGCCGCGCCACGGACGCCACCCCCGCGCTCGCCGGAGGTGTCCGATGAGCCACTCGAAGCTGCAGACCGTGAACGGCCTCGACTTCGCGATCGCCGACATCGGCGGTCACGAGGCCGGGCGCAAGGACATCCGGCTGGCCGAGAACGAGATGCCGGGCCTGATGGACCTGCGCCGCGAGTACGCCGAGGCCAAGCCGCTGCACGGCGCCCGGAT
>NZ_JBZFLK010000037.1:0-43282 GCF_058448985.1 Pseudonocardia sp. DxW
GCGGTCTGCGAGTGGCACAATCAGTTGCGTGAGCAGCCCGGCTGGTGGGTCGAGCCGACCGCCGAGGGCACCCGCACCACCACCCCGACCGGGCATTCCTACCTGCACCGGACGGAACCGCTGCACGACCGGGGCCGGTCAGGGTGAGGCCCGCGCGAGCCGGGCCAGGTCCGCCTGCTGGCGGGCCGCCTCGCCCGGCGTCATCGGGTCGCCGTGCCCGGGGACGTACCGCCGCGCGCCCCGGGTGAGCAGCGCGGCCAGGGCGCCGGCCCAGCGGCCCGGGTAGGCGTCCGGGCCGACCGCGGGCGGGTTGCCGTTCTCCAGCAGGTCACCGGCGAACAGCACGGCGGCGTCCGGGACGTGCACGGCCAGATCGTGCCCGGTGTGCGCGGGTCCGGGATGCAGCAGCTCCACCCGGCGCCCGCCCAGGTCGAGGGTGTGCGTGCTGCCCGGGCGCGGGCAGACCGGCCGGTCCGGGAGCACCGGCACGGTGCCGGCCAGCGCGTCGGCGGTGCCGGTGTCCCCGGCCTCGCGGTAGTGCCGGACCCACTGCGCCCGCTGGGCGGCCGCGGTCACCGCGATCGCCGCGGCGCAGCCCGCCTGCGCGTGGACCGGCGAGCCGGGGAACGCCGACGTCCCGAAACAGTGGTCGAAGTGCGCGTGGGTGATCGCCACCAGTACCGGCAGGGCGGTCAGCTCCCGGACGGCGGCGGCCAGCTCGGCGCCCTGCACGTCGTCGCCCCGGGTGTCGATCACCAGCGCCCGGTCGGTGCCCAGGACGAGCCCGGTGGTCAGGTCCAGCTCGGCGTGCCTGCGGGCGAGGACGCCGTCGGCGAGTTCGGTCCAGCTCCCGTCCACACCGCCCATCCTGCCCCGGTGATCGGGTCAGACCGCGATCGTGTCGTGCGGCGGGGTGCCCAGGTGCTCCGCGGTGCCGCGGACGACCCGTTCGGCGGTCCAGGCGCAGGCCAGCGCATCCAGCACGTCGTCGAGCCGGGCGGCACCGGGCAGGTCGCCGAGCAGCCGGGCCGGATCGACCCACCCGGCGAGCGCGGCGATCCGCTGCCCGGCGCCGCGGGCGGTCTTCTTGGAGCCGAAGCCGGTCTCCGGGGCCATCGTGCGGAAGGAGAGCTCCGGGTGCGTCTCCACCACCGATCCCGGCAGCTCCAGCCGCTGGAACTCGCGGATCTTCGGCACGATGTTCCAGGTCTGCACGCTGATCTTCCGGCCGGTGATCCGCTGCGCGGCGGCGCAGGCGTCGGCGTAGGTCCGGGCCGCCAGCACCTGCTCCGGCGGGGTGGGGAACAGCGAGGAGCGGGCGGTCCCCAGCCGGGCGGCCGCCGCGACCTCGGCCGGCCGCCGCTCGCCACCGGCCGGGAGCGCCAGCGGGATGTCGATGCCGACGGCGTCGCAGCCGGCGGTCGTCTCCAGCACAGCGGCCGCGTCCGGCAGCACCGACCAGCTCACCCGCCGTGCCCGGCCGGTGCCGGAGAGCACGCACACCACCCAGCCCCCAGGGACCCCGTCCACCCCGCCGACGCGCATGGGGGAGGATCCTGCCCCGTGCGCGTCTACCTGGGCAGTGACCACGCCGGTTTCGAGGTCAAGGGCAAGCTCGTCGAGCACCTGACCGGACAGGGCCACGAGGCGGTCGACGTCGGGGCCCCGACGTACGACGCCCTCGACGACTACCCCGCCTGGTGCATCGAGACGGCCCGCCGGGTCGTCGGGGACCCGGGATCGCTCGGGATCGTGCTGGGCGGGTCCGGCAACGGCGAGCAGATCGCCGCGAACAAGGTGCAGGGCATCCGGGCCGCGCTGGCCTGGAACGAGGCCACCGCGACGCTGGCCCGGGAGCACAACGACGCCCAGGTGATCGGCGTCGGCGCCCGCCAGCACCCGTTCGCCGAGGTCGTCGCGATCGTCGACGCCTTCCTCGCCACCCCGTTCTCCGGCGACGAGCGGCACCAGCGGCGGATCGACCAGATGCTCGACTACGAGCGCACCGGCGAGATCGAGCTTCCGAGCTAGTGCCGGAGGGGCACACGCTGCACCGCCTCGCGCGGCTGCACCGCAGGCTGTTCGTGAAGCGGCCGGTCGCGGTGTCCAGCCCGCAGGGCCGGTTCGCGGCGTCCGCCGCGCTGCTCGACGGCGAGGTGATGACCGGCGCCGAGGCGCACGGCAAGCACCTGTTCCACCGGTACGGCGCCGGGCGCGTCGTGCACGTCCATCTCGGGCTGTACGGGACGTTCGTCGAGCACGAGCTGCCGGCGCCGGAGCCGGTCGGGCAGCTGCGGATGCGGCTGGTCGGCGAGACGCACTACGCCGACCTGCGCGGCCCGACCGCCTGCGAGCTGCTCACCGCGGCCGAGGTGCGGGCGCTGCGGGCCCGGCTCGGGCCCGATCCGCTGCGCCGCGACGCCGATCCGGAACGGGTGTGGGAGCGGATCTCGCGCTCGCGCAGCCCGCTGGCCACGCTGCTGATGGACCAGGCCGTGATCGCCGGGGTCGGGAACGTGTACCGGGCCGAGCTGCTGTTCCGGCACGGTCTCGATCCGCTGCTGCCCGGCCGGTCGCTGGACCGGGAGACCTGGGACGCGATGTGGCCGGACCTGGTCGCGCTGATGCGCGACGGCGTGCGGACCGGGCGGATCGACACCGTCGCCCCCGAGCACGACCCGCGCCGCCGGGGCGAGCCAGGCCGGCGCGACCGGCACGGCGGCGAGGTCTACGTCTACCGCCGGGCCGGCCTGCCCTGCCTGGTCTGCGGGACGCCGGTGCGACACGCCGAGCACGCCGCGCGGAACCTGTTCTGGTGCCCGACGTGCCAGCCGGCACACGGTTAGGGTCCGGCCCGTGGTGGAGCAGAAGCCGATCGAGTGCTGGATGACCGACATGGACGGTGTCCTCGTCCGCGAGGGCAGCATCGTCCCGGGCGCGGACACGCTGCTGTCCCGGCTGCGGGAGAAGGGCGTCCCGTTCCTCGTCCTGACCAACAACAGCATCCACACCCCGCGTGACCTGCGGTACCGGTTGCAGGCGACCGGCCTGGACGTGCCCGAGGCGTCGATCTGGACCTCGGCGCTGGCGACGGCGGCGTTCCTGTCCGAGCAGCGCCCGCAGGGCAGTGCCTACGTGATCGGCGAGGCCGGGCTGACCACCGCGCTGCACGACGTCGGCTACGTCATCACCGACCGCAATCCGGACTACGTCGTGCTGGGGGAGACCCGCACCTACAGCTTCTCCTCGATCGCGACGGCGATGCGGCTGGTCGAGAAGGGCTCCCGGTTCGTCGCCACCAACCCGGACGCGACCGGCCCGTCGCCGGAGGGCATCCTGCCGGCGACCGGCTCGGTGGCGGCGATGATCTCCAAGGCGACCGGGGTGGATCCCTACTTCGTCGGCAAGCCGAACCCGCTGATGATGCGGGCGGCGCTGAACCGGCTGGGCGCGCACTCCGAGTCCACGGTGATGATCGGGGACCGGATGGACACCGACATCCTGGCCGGGCTGGAGGCCGGGATGCGCACGGTGCTGGTGCTCACCGGGATCACCCGGGAGTCGGAGATCGACCGCTTCCCGTTCCGCCCGTCGCGGGTGGTCCCGTCGGTCGCCGACCTGGTCGACGACGTCTGACCCGGCGCGTGCGCTTGCGAATCACACGGTTGTGGTTCACCCTCGAACGCATGTACGGAAACGAGGTGTCCTGGTGCCGGTGCCCCGGTTGCGGCACCGAGGCCGAACTGCCCGCAGCGGAGACCGCCGGGGTCGCGGTGCCGTGCCCGGACTGCACGGACCCGATGGTGCCGGAGTGGACCTGGGAGTCCGCGGCCTGACCGGGCCGGTCAGACCCGGAAGCCCAGCGCGCTGTCCTCGCCGCGGCCCAGCGCGGCCACGTGGTCGTCGACCGTGGTCAGCGAGTGCAGGTCGTGGCCGTTGCGCATGGCCGAGACCAGCGCGCGCTCGGCGGCCTCGATGCCCTCCGCGGTGTCGATCACCGCGGCCAGCCGGTCCGGGGCGGCGATGAGCAGCCCGTCGTCGTCGCCGCAGACGATGTCGCCGGGCCCCACCACGATGCCGCCGAACGACACCGGCTCGTCGACCGTGCCCGGATCGCGGGTGCTGCCCGACGCCGGGCAGGTGCCCCGGGCGAACACCGGGAACCCGATCGACCGCAGCCCGCGCAGGTCACGGACCAGGCCGTCGACGACGATCCCGGCCAGCCCGCGGCGCTTCGCCTCGTTCGCGAACAGCTCGCCCGCCACCGCGCGGGTGCCGCCGGACCCGGCGACCACCAGCACCGACCCGGGCGCGGCGGCGCGCAGCGCGGCGAACATCGGCAGGTGGTCGTCGACGCAGGAGACGGTGACGGCGGGGCCGACCATCGTGACGCCGGGAACCAGCGACCGGATGGCCGGATCCACCACCGGGAACGACTTGTCGGCGTCGCACAGCGACGACACCTGCATGTCACGCAGCCGGCCCAGGAGATCGGTCATCGCACGATCCTCTCTCCTGTGCCCGGCCGGGGCGAACGCGGAGCGGCGGACCTTGCCGGCGTCGTCGCGCAGCGGCCGGTCGACGAACTCGTAGCTGCGCGGGAGCTTCGGCGGGCCGAGCAGCCCGGCCATGTGCGTACGCAGCCGGTCGGCGAGACCGGCCGTCCGGTCCGCCTGCACGACGGCGTGCACGATCCGGCCGTAGTCGTCGTCCGGGAGCCCGACGACGACGGCGTCGCGCACCTCCGGATGCGCCAGCAGCGCCGCCTCGACCTCGGCCGGGTACACGTTCGCGCCGCCGACCAGGATCATGTCGGCCCGCCGGTCGGCGAGGTACAGGTAGCCGTCGGCGTCGAAGGAGCCCATGTCGCCGAGCGACTCCCAGCCGTCCCGCTCCCGGGCCGCGGCGCCCAGGTAGTGGTAGGTCGGCGGGCCGTCGGGACGCATCCAGATCTCCCCGGTGCGGCCGGGCGGCAGCTCGCGGAAGTCGTCGTCGCGCACCGTGATCCGGCCCCTGACCACCCGCCCGACCGAGCCGGGACGGGCCAGCCACTCCCGGCCGTCGATCGCGGTGCCCGCCTGTGACTCGGTGCCCGCGTAGATCTCCAGCACCGTCTCCGGCGGGACCCGCTCCAGCCAGCCGCGCTTGACCTGCGGCGGGCACGGTGCGCCGACGTGCAGCACGGTGCGCAGCGAGCCCAGGTCGGCCGCCGCCCAGTCCGCGGCGGGCAGCCGCAGCATCCGTCCCATCATCGTCGGGACGACGTAGAGCCAGGTGACGCCGTGCTCCCCGACCAGGGACAGTGCGCGGGCCGCGTCGAACCGCTGCATCAGCACGACGTGATGGCCCTGCAGCAGCGCCATCAGCGAGAACATGTACGGCGCGTTGTGGTGCAGCGGCGCGGTGCAGAGCAGGACGCCGTCGCGGTCGATGCGCAGCCCGTCGACCCGGGCCAGCACCTGCTCCACACAGGCGGCCTGCCCGGCGACGATCAGCTTGGGCCGCCCGGTGCTGCCGCCGGAGGTGGGCGCCTTCCAGGACGGTCCGACGACGTCGGGCAGCGGGCCGTCGTCGAAGCCGGTGAGGTCGGCAGGCCCGGCGTCGACGACGAGTGCGGGCCGCGCGACCGCGAGCACGGCGTCCCGCTCGGCGGCGGGCAGCCGCGCCGAGAGCGGCTGCGGGACCGCGCCGAGCTTCCACGCCGCGACCGAGCACTCCAGGTGGTGCACGATGTTCGGGAGCGCGATCGACACCAGGTCGCCGTGGGCCACGCCGCGGTCGGCGAACGCGCGGGCGAGCCGGTTGGTGCGCGCGTCGAACCCGGCCCGGGTGAGCACGGTGTCGCCGTCCGAGACGAGCGGGGCGTCCGGGGCCTGCGCGGCCAGCGACCGCAGCCGGGCCGCGAGCGGGGTCGCGCCGGGGGTGGGCAGGGGTGGCGGGAAGCGCGGCGTCATCGGCGGGTCTCCTGGCGGGTGGGCGGCCGGGACCGACGGTAGGCGCCGCCGATCCCGGCCGCACCGCTCAGCCGCGCGGCACCCGTCCGATCCAGTCGATCATCGCCTGGTCCGGACCGCCCGCCGCGCTCACCTCGGCGGGGTTCTCCGTGCGCATCCGGTCGAGCCGCGCCCGCAGCTCGGGGTCCCCGCGGTGGAACGCCGCCAGCAGCTCCGCCCACCGGTCCGCCAGCGCCCGCACCCGCGGATGGGACGGGTCGGTCCCGGCGTCCATCTCGGCCCGCACCGCCGCGATCAGATCCGGCCACTGCGCGGCCGTCGCCTCGCCCTCGACCCGCCGGGCCTGCAGCCCGGCGACCTGCTCGGGTGTGAAGTACTGCGCGAAGGTCTCGTTCACCCTGCTCACCTCGTCGATCATCCTCAGTACGTCCGACGGGGCCGGGTCCGGCGTGTCCTGCAACCGCTCGACGACACCGGCGAGGGTGCCGCGCAGCGACTGCAGCGCGACCAGCCGGGCGTCGACCTGCTCCAGGTGCGCGGCGAGCACGGCGCCGAACGCCCCGGAGGCCAGTAGGTTCCCGATGGTGTCCAGCGGCAGTCCCAGCTCGCGCAGGGCGACCACCCACCCTCACCCGTACCCCTCCTGTCGGGCCGTCACGTCGTGACGGCAGGATCGACGATGCGGCCTCACGTCGCGTGAGGATCAAGTGCCGACACGCCGGAGCCTGCGACACGCCGTCACGGAATCACTCCGGTGGGTGGTGCGCCGCGGAACGTCCGGCCCGGTGTGTCGTCACCCGGTGCGACGGTGGCCGGTCGCTCGGGAACGGTCCGTGTCCGTCGTCGTGCGGGAACCCGTCCGCGCCGTTTCACACCTCCGTTCTGGCACCGGTCGTCACCGGGTCACCCGTCCGGGTCGTTGCCGTATCCCCGCCGGTGACCGCCTGCCTACCGTCCGCTTGCCGCGACGCACAGAAGTCCCGGCAGTGCGCACGGCACTCGTGCGGCACGTCCGTCCCACCGGACACACGATCGGGGAGAGAGACATGCGCAGGAAGCTCGCGGTCACCGGGATCGCCGTCGTCGCGGCGCTGGTCGCCTTCAGCCCGCTCGCGTCGGCGGCTCCGGCCACCGACGGCGACGGCGACTCGTTCGTCCAGGACGTCGGCAACACCCGGGGCGACCAGTTCGGTCTGGTGAACCTCGACGACGTCAACGTCCTCAACAACGTCGACGTCTGCCCCGGCATCAACGCCGCGGTGGGCAACGTGCTCGGGATCCTCGGGGGAGGCGCCGCCCAGAACCGGGACAACCCGACGAGCTGCTGAGACCCGCCGGCTGAACACGCCGGCAAGCCTCCGCCCCGTATCCCGCCGCCACGGGATGCGGGGCGGACGGCGTCGCGGCCGGTTCACACCCCCGCGCCGCGGTCCGCACCCGCCGCGACCGGTGCGGACCGCGGCGACGGCGTGTGAACCGTGGATCAGGCCGGTCGCGACGGCGCGTGGAAGACGTAGTCGGTGGGGTCCACGCGGCGGGTGCGGTCGTCGTACTCGCGCATGTAGCCGGGCCAGTTGGTGACGATCCGGCCGGTGTCGTCGCGGTACCAGGAGTCGCAGCGGGTCCAGGCGGTGCCGGTGAACCGGGCCTGCAGCTCCGCGTCGTAGGTCCGCTCGACGTCGGAGCGCACCTCCACCGCGCTGCTCCCGCGCCGCTGCGCCTCCTGCAGGGTCTCCCGGACGTAGCGGACCTGGTGCTCCAGGTAGCGGATGATCGACCCGCCGGAGGTGTTGGTGTTCGGTCCGTAGAGGACGAACATCGACGGGAACCCGGGCACCGTCATCCCCAGGTAGGCGTGCGCGCCGCCGGACCACTCGTCGGCCAGCGAGCGCCCGCCGGGGCCGGTGACCGCCATCGGGAACATGAAGTCGGTGGCCGCGAACCCGGTGCCCCAGATGATCGTGTCCACCTCGTGCGTCCGCCCGTCGGCGGTGCGCACCCCCTCCGGCACGATCGCGGTGACCTTCTCGGTCTCCAGGGACACGTTGTCCCGCTGCAGGGCGGGCAGCCAGTTCGAGCTGAACAGCACCCGCTTGCAGCCGAAGGTGTAGTCCGGCCAGACCTTGCGCCGCAGCTCCGGGTCGCGCAGCTGGGCCCGCATGAACAGGGTCGAGTACAGCCGTCCCACGCGGCCCCAGGTGGCCGGGTGCCGGATCATCAGGGTGATCGACTCGCAGTACTCGGTGATGAACCGGCGGCGCCAGCGTTGCAGGCCGGGGACCCGCCGGATCGCGGCCCGCCACCACGCCGGGAAGGCCCGGTTCCGGCGCGGCAGGAACCAGTTCCCGGTCCGCTGGAAGACGCTCAGCTGCCCGACCTGCGGTGCGATCGCGGGCACGAACTGGACCGCGCTCGCCCCGGTGCCGATCACCGCGACCCGGCGGCCGCGCAGGTCGTGGTCGTGGTCCCAGCGGGCCGAGTGGAAGGTGTGCCCGGCGAACGTGTCGAGGCCGGGGATGTCCGGCACGACCGGGCGGTTGAGCTGGCCGGTCGCCACGATCAGGACGTCCGCGGTCCAGGTGCGGCCGTCCTCGGCGGTGGCGGTCCACGGACCGTCCGCGCGGGGCCGGTCGGCGGAGACGATCCGGACGCCGGTCTCGACCAGGTCGGCGACGCCGAACTCGCGGGCCACGTCCTGCAGGTAGGCCAGGATCTCCGGTTGCGGTGAGCAGAGCCGCGACCAGTCGGTGCGCTGGGCGAACGAGTACGAGTACAGGTGGCTCGGGACGTCGCAGGCGGCACCCGGGTAGGTGTTGTGCAGCCAGGTGCCGCCGATGCCGGGGGCGGCGTCGACGACGGTCACGTCCCGGATGCCGTGGGCGCGCAGCTCGATCGCCGCGGCGATTCCGCCGAAGCCGGCGCCGACGACGAGAACGCTCGGTGCGTGCATGGGACCTCCCTGTCACCAGTGGCGGCCGCCACCGTAGCGATCTTCGGACGGATCGTGGGTGCCGGGCACGGCCCGCGCGGGCCCATCGATACGGCCCGCGCGGGCCTGTCGGTACGGCCCGCGCGGACCTGTCGCTACCGCCCGCGCGGGCCCGGGATGCGGGGTGCGGTCCGGGGGAGCACTGTGGAGGCCGGAGATCGGAACCGGCCGGGAACGGGGTGGTGGTGATGGGTGCGATCGTCGTCGGGGTGGACGGATCGGACGCGGCGCTCGACGCGGTCCGGTGGGCGGCGGCGGAGGCCGCGCACCGGCGGGCCGGGCTGGAGCTGGTCCACGCGTTCGACGTCGCCGGGCTCTACGCCGACGCCTCCGTCGCACCCCTGCTCGACGACGTCGAGGCCGCCATGCGCGACGAGGCCCGCGCGGTCCTCGACGCGGCCCGGGACGTCGCGGCGCAGGCCGCGCCGGGCGTCCCGGTCGAGACCCGGGAGGACGCGGAGGCGCCGTCGTCGGTGCTGCGCGAGGCGTCGGGGACGGCGTCGCTGGTGGTGCTCGGCTCGTCCGGCCGCGGCCGGATCGGCACCGCGCTCGGCTCGGTCGTCCTGGCGGTCGCCTCGCACGCAGGGTGCCCGGTGGTGGTGGTCCGCGGGTCGGCCCGGGACGGCGCCCCGGTGCTGGTCGGGGTGGATGGCGGCCCGCTGTCCGACTCCGCGCTGGAGCACGCCTTCGCGATGGCGTCGGCGCACGGTGCGGGGCTGGTCGCGCTCTACGCCTGGCACGACGGCCGGTCCCCGGCGCTGCGCGCGGCCGGGGCCTTCGACCGGCTGCGCGACGACGAGGAGCGGGCGCTCGCCGAGCGGCTCGCCGGCTGGTCGGAACGCTATCCGGACGTCGCCGTCGAGCGGGTGATCGAGCGCTCCGAGCCGAGCCGTGCGCTGGCCGCGCGCAGCGCCGACGCCTCGCTGGTGGTCGTCGCGACCCGGGGGCGCGGCGGGTTCGCCGGGCTGCTGCTGGGGTCGACCGGGCTGTCGCTGATCCAGCACGCGCAGTGCCCGGTGCTGCTGGTCGGGCCGGGGGCCGTCACGAGCTGACCGGCTCCTGCTCCAGCGCCGCGGTCAGGGCCTCGACGGTGACGTCCCCGTGGTACTGGTGCCCGTTGACGAACAGGGTCGGCGTGCCGCGCACCCCGCCCCGCACCGCCGCGTTGAACCCGGCCTCCACCCGGTCCTCGACCTTGCGGGTGGCCGGCCAGAGCACCCGCTCCGGCGGCACCCCGGCGGTCTCGGCGTGCCGGGCCAGGTCGTCCTGGCTCAACCGGGGCGGGCCGGGGGCGAACATCGCGTCGTGCATCTCCCAGAACCGGCCCTCCAGCGCGGCCATCTCGGCGGCCAGCGCCGCGGCGAGCGCGTGCGGGTGCAGTTCGTGCAGCGGGAAGTGCCGGAACGCGAACCGGAGCCGGTCGCCCAGCCGTTCCCGGACCTGCCCGATCACCGGCACCGCCGCGCGGCAGTAGGGGCACTCGTAGTCGCCGTACTCGACCAGCGTGAACTCCGCCGTCGACGGTCCCAGGGTGTGGTCGTACGGGCCGACCGGTGGATCGAGCGGGCTGATGGGGACACCTCCTGCAGACAGCGTGCAGTGCGCAACGGCAGGATCGTCGCATGGCGGTCACCACCCTGGTCGAGCGCGGCGATCTCTCCGACGCCGCCCGGCGCTTCCTCGGCACCGAGTCCGGATCGGCGGTGCTGCTGGTCGTCGCGGCGGTCACCGCGCTGGCCTGGGCGAACGTCGGCGCCGGCTACGAGGACTTCTGGCACGCCGAGCTGGCGATCCGGCTCGGCGGCGGCGAGCTGGCACTGGACCTGCGGCACTGGGTGAACGACGGCCTGATGGTGCTGTTCTTCCTGTCGGTGGGCCTGGAGATTGCCCGCGAGACGACGCTCGGCGAGCTGCGGGGGGTGCGGGCGATCGCCGCACCGGCGGCCGCCGCGGTCGGCGGGCTCGTCGTCCCGGCGCTGGTGTTCCTCTCGCTCAACGCCGGTGGGGAGGCGGCCGGGGCGTGGGGCATCGCGATCTCCACCGACACCGCCGTGATGCTGGGGGTGCTGGCGCTGCTCGGCCCGCGCTGCCCGGACCAGCTGCGGGTGTTCCTGCTGGCGCTGGCGATCGTCGACGACATCGGTGCGGTCGCGGCGATCGCGCTGTTCTACACCGACGAGGTCGACCTGGTGGCGCTGCTGATCGCGGTGGTGCTGCTGGCCGGGCTGCTGGGCCTGCGGCACGTCCGGTTCTGGCGGACCCCGTTCTACGCCGTGATCGGCATCCTGACCTGGCTGGCGGTGCTGCGTTCCGGGGTGCACCCGAGCGTCGTCGGGGTGGCGCTCGGCCTGCTGGTGAACGCCTACGCGCCGCGCCGGCAGGACATGGCGGCCGCGATCGGGGCGGGCAAGAACTTCCTGCTCGACCCGACCCCGGAGCGGGCCAGGGCGGCGCAGGTCACCGCGGTCACCGCGGTCTCCCCGAACGAGCGGCTGCAGCAGCGGATCCAGCCGTGGAGCAGCTACGTGATCGTGCCGCTGTTCGTGCTCGCCAATGCCGGCGTGCTGCTGAACGCGCAGACCCTGTCCGCGGCCGCGACCTCCCTGCTGACCTGGGGCATCGTGCTCGGGCTCGTGGTCGGCAAGCCGATCGGCGTCGCGGCGGGCACCTGGATCGTGCTGCGCACCGGCCTGGGCCGGGTGCCGGACACGCTGCGCTGGGGCCAGCTGCTGGGCGGGTCCGCGCTGTCCGGGATCGGGTTCACGGTGGCGCTGTTCGTCACCGAGCTGGCACTCGACGACGAGCTGCTGATCGCCGAGGCGAAGATCGGCATCCTGACCGGGTCGATCCTGGCGGCGCTGTCCGGCTGGCTGGTGTTCCGGCTGGCCGGGGAGCGCGGTGGGCAGTGCTCGCCGAGCGGCATGCCGACGCTGCCGCCGCGGCCGTGGCGCCCGGTGGACTGACCGGCCCGATCAGTCCGGTCCGGCGGTCAGGAACCCGCGCAGCCGTTCCGCCTCCTCGGCGACGGCACCGGCCTCGGCCCGGGTGAACGGCCGCAGCGGGTGCACCGCGAGATCGTCGCCCGACGTCGTCCAGGTGCCGGCGACCCGGCCGTCGACCAGCACGAACCGGGCGCCGGTGACGCTCAGGCCGCGGTGCGCGTCGTCGATGATCCGGCTGCGGTCGTCGAACCCGAGCACGGCGTTGTCGAAGGCGGGCAGGAACCGCGGCGGCGCCGGGGTGTCCGGGTCGGGCAGGGGTGCGTCGTCGACGTCGAGCAGCTCGCGGCCGCGCTCGTCGCGGAAGGTCCGCAATCGCGGCCGCAGCCGTTCGACGACGGCGGGCAGCCCGGTCAGCCCGCACCAGGCGCGCAGGTCGGCGCTCGCCGCCGGGCCGAACGCGCGCAGGTAGCGCAGCACCAGCGGGCCGGCGTCCGGTTCCGGATCGGGGTCGCGGCCCAGCCAGCTGCCGACGGTCGTGAGCCGGGCCGGGCCGGCGCCGTCCCAGGTGCCCCGCGGCGGGACCTGGACCAGCGGGACGACCGAGACCGCGGCGTCGGCCAGCGCGGCCCGGCCCGCTCCCGGGAACCGGTCGGCGACCAGCCGGGCGACCTCGCCGCCGGTGCGCGGGGTCTCGGCGAACAGCGGCCGCACCGCGTCGGCGAGCGCGGCCGGGTCCACCCCGGGCAGCTCGGCGCGGCGGGCGCCCCAGGTCCGCTGGGTGATCATCGGCTGGCACAGGCCGCGGAAGGCGAGGCAGTCGGCGGCCGTCACCAGGTGCACGGTCCGGCGGATCAGCACGGTGCGCACCAGTGTCCGGTCGTGTAGCGCGGCCGAGGCGGGGCGCGGATCGAAGTCCCCGATCCGGGACCACAGGCCGGTGTAGGGCTCGCGGGGCTCCTGGGCCTGCAGGCCGCCGAGGTGCGCGACGGTCCCGGCGACGCCGGAGCCGCCGCCGGGGTCCGGGGTGTGCCGGGCGAGCAGGTGCTGGCGGGCGAGCGTCGCCCGGTTCAGCGCCCGCCGGCCCAGCACCGTCATCCGGTGAACCGCAGCGTGCCCGCGCCCTCGTTGGCCTCGCGGACCCAGTCGGCGACCGGGCCGGGCTCCGCGGTCCACCGGGAGATGTCACCGACCACGGTGAGCCGGACGCCGTACTGGGCGAACTTCTGGGTGATCGCGCCGGCCAGTCCGCTGCGCAGCCGGAAGAACTCCGGGTCGAGCCGCTGCACCGGGATCTCGACGAGCTCGGCCTGCTGCCCGAACGCGTCGCCGAGGACGTCGATCGCGTCGGCCTCGGAGGCGATCACGGGGCCGTCGGCGGGCAGGGTCAGGACGTGGGGCATGCCGAGCAGCACAGCAGGACGGCGCCCGTCGCGGCAACGGCTTTCACGATCGTGCAGAACTATGATGCACATCACCGAACCGGGACCGTGAGGACCTGCGCCAGCCTGTGTCCCACTGATGTCGAGGAAGGGGACCGACGCCCCGTGAGCCACCCGGGGGGTCTCACGGGCCTCGGACCGGCCGGGCCCACCCGGGGGCGGGCCCGGCCGGGCGTTCGAACGAGGGGGCTCCGAGGTGCCGCGGGTGGGGGAGAACGACCGGCTCGACGCGGCCGCCGACGACTGGCTCATCGGGAAGGTCAGGGGCGGCGACGTCGATGCCTACGAGGAGCTGGTGCGCAGGCACCGGGACCGGATCTACCGGATCGCGCTGCGGATGGTGGGGAACCCGCACGACGCCGAGGACGTCGCGCAGGACGTCGTCGTCTCGCTGTGGACGGCGCTGACCGGCTTCGCCGGGGACAGCCTGTTCACCACCTGGCTGTACCGGGTGGTGGTGAACCGCTGCATCAACCTGATCAACAGACGTCCCCGGTTCGAGTCGCTGGACGATCCGGACGTGGGCGTCTCGCCGGGCGCGGACCTGCAGGTGGAGGCGAAGGGGCACGCCCGCGCGGCGCTCGCCGCGGTCACCGCGCTCCCGGCCGAGCTGCGTGCCCCGGTGGTGCTCGTCGACATCGAGCAGATGACGTACCAGGAGGTGGCAGCCATCCTGAACGTGTCCGAGGCGACGGTCCGCGGACGGTTGTACCGGGCGCGACGACGGCTCCTCGACACCCTGCGGGAGTGGGCATGACCAGCCACGACGAGGTCGCCGGGACGGGCGACCGGCTGGCCTGCGGGCGTTCGGTGGACGAGCTGCTCGACCAGGTCGCGGCCGGTCGGGCGGACCGGCGCGACGGGCACCAGCAGGGCTGCGTGCACTGCCAGGCGGCGCTGGGCGAGTACGGGCGGCTGTGGTCGCCGGTGCGCGAGCTCGCCGCCCAGCCGGTCGCCGCCCCGCAGGGCCGGATCGACCGGATCCTGCGCCAGATCCGCGGCGTGCTGTCCGAGCCCGATCACGCGGTGCTGGCCGGCCCGGACGGCGTCACCCGGATCGCCGCGCGGGTGATCGTGGTGACCGCCCGCCGGTCCGCGCAGTCGGTGCCCGGGGTCCGGGTCGCGCTGAGCCGGACCCTCGACGCGAACGGCACCGGCGACGGCGTCGTCGCGGGCGTCGCCGGGGCCAGCACGGCGATCGAGATCGTGCTCGCCGCCGACTACGGGCAGGACCTGCACGCGCTGGCCGAGCGGGTCCGGCGGACCGTCGCCGACCGGGTGGGCGCGCTGACCGGGCTGTCCACCACGGAGCTGACCGTCGTGATCGACGACGTGCTGCGATGACCGGCGGGACCGCGCTGGCCGAGGAGCTCGCGATCGATTCGCTGCGGGCGACCGCGGAGTGCCGCGCCGACGGGTCGGTCGTGGTCCGGTGCCGGGGCGGGCTCGACGCGGCCACCGCGCCCCCGTTCGCCGAGTTCCTGATCCGCTGGCTCGACCGGTGCTGCTGCGTCGAGCTCGACCTGTCCGGGGTCGACCACCTGGCGGCCGCCGGCGTCGCGGCCGTGCTCACCGGCTGCCGGCACGCCGACCGGGAAGGGCGGCACCTGCGGCTGGGGCCCGGCCGTCCGCCGGTGGTGGTGCGGGTGCTGGTGGCCGCCCGGGTCGTCGTCGGCGACCGGCCGGGGGCGCCCTGCCCGCGGCACCGGGAGCCGGCCGCCTGACGATCGTCGGGGGTGGCCGGTGCCGATCGTCGGATCCGCCGGGGCCCGTCCGGCGGCGAGGGTGCGGCCGTGCCACCGATCCCCGACGTCCCCGACGCGAGCGCCGCCGCACTGGCCCGGGTCCTCGCCCTGCTCACCGGTGCGCCGGACCGGACCGGGACGGTGGTCGCGCTGGCCGGTGAGCTGGCGCTGCTGACCGTCGTGGCCGGGTGGACGTGGCTGTGGTGGCGCGGCCGCCGCAGCGGCCCGGCGACGACGGCGACGGTGCTCGCCGTGCCGGTCGCCGCCGTCCTCGCCTGGCAGCTGAACGAGCTGCTGAAGGACGCCTTCGCGGTGGACCGGCCGTGCCGGCTGCTCGCCGGCTTCCCGGCGTGGGGGGTGTGCCCGGATCCCGGGAGCTGGTCGTTCCCGAGCAACCACGCGACGGTCGCCGGCGCGCTCGCGGTCGGCGTGCTGCTGGTGGCGCTGCGGCTGGGGGCGCGGACCGTGGGCGCGGTCGCGGTGCTCTGCGGGCTCGCCGCGGCCGGGTCGCGGGTGCTGGCCGGGGCGCACTTCCCGCACGACGTCGTCGTCGGGTTCACGCTGGGTGGCATGGTGGCGTTCGTGACCCTCACGCTCGTCGGGACGCTCGCCGCACGCCTGCGACCCGGCCACCCCGCGGTGCGCCGGTGAGCGAGCGCGGCGCCGCGATCGGCGCCGGGGTGGTGCTCGCGTCGGCCTGCTGGCTGGTGCTGTGGCTGCTCCTCGGTGCCCGGGAGAGCCTGTTCGCGGCGACCGCGCTCGCGCCCCTCGTGCTGGCTGCCGGCGGGATCGCCGGCCGCTTCGGGGACCGGCACTCGGCCTGGTTCCCGGCGCTGGTCCCGCCCGCCGGGGCGGTCGTCGCCCACGCCGCGACCGGCGGCGTCGACACCGCGCTGGCCGCCGCGATCGGGCTCGGCGTGCTGCTGTGGTGCCCCTGGCTGGTGGGCCGCTGGTTCCGGGAGCGGGCGGCGCTGGGCAACGCGGGCTGGCGGTTCGCCGCACAGTGGGAGGAGCAGGCCCGCACCGCCGAGTACGAGGCCCGGATGCGCGAGCGGGCCCGGCTCGCCGCCGGCATGCACGACCTGGTCGGGCACGACCTGGCGCGGGCCGCGCTGCGGCTCGGCGCGCTGGAGCTGGACCGCGACCTGCCCGCCGAGGCCCGGCGCGGCGTCGGCGAGGCCCGCGAGCAGGTCACCGCGGCCGCCGAGCACCTCGCGCAGGCGGTGTCCGCGCTGGGCGCCGACCGGGCCGCGCCGACCGGCGGCGGTGTCGACGTCCGCGCGGTGGTCGACGGCGTGCGGACGGCGGGCCGCGCCGTCGAGCTGGTCCCGGCCGATCCGGCGCCAGCCCTCGACGGCACCGACCCGGAGGTGTCCGCGCTGGTCGAGCGGGTGGTCCGGGAGGGACTGACGAACGCCGTCAAGCACGCCGGGGACGCCCCCGCCGAGGTGTCCATCGTCCGCCGCGACGGCGGGATCGGCGTCGTCGTGCGGACCAGGGGGGTGCGCACCGGCCCGGCGGCGCCGGGCTCGGGCAGCGGCCTGTCCGGGCTGGCCGCCGAGACCGCCGCGCTCGGCGGGACGCTGGAGCACGGCCGGTCCGGCGCCGACCACCTGCTCACCGTCCGGCTGCCGGTGCGGCCCCGCACCGGCGACGCCGGCCTGCCCGCGGTGGAGGCGGCCCGGCGGGTCGCGCTCGGTGCCGTGCGCCGCTCCCGCAGCACCGCGGTCCGCGGGATCGCCGCCGCCTTCGCCGTGTCGGTGCTGCTGGTGTCGGCCTACCGGGTCGCCGACGCGGCGACGTCGGTGCTGCCCGCCGACACCTTCGACGCGCTCACCGCGGGCACCGAACGGGCCGCCGTCGAGCACGTGCTGCCGATGCGCACCCGCACCGACGGCACCGGCATCCCACCGCCGCCGGGCGCCTGGTGCGAGTACTACAGCGTGGCCGTCGACCCGTTCGGCACCAGCGCGGCGGACCTGCGCCGGCTCTGCTGGGCCGACGGGGTGCTGGTCGGCAAGGACCTGGTCGTCCGGTCGGCGACGGCGCCGGGCACCATCGGGACATGACCCGGGTGCTGCTGGCCGACGACGAGGCGGTCGTCCGGGTCGGCGTGCGGGCGGTCCTGGCCAGCGATCCCGGCATCGAGGTCGTCGCCGAGGCCGGCGACGGCCGGGAGGCGATCGAGCTGGCCACCGCGCACCGGCCGGACGTCGCGGTGCTGGACGTCCGGATGCCCGGCACCGACGGGCTGGACGCCGCCGCCGAGATCACCCGCCGCGACCTGGGCTGCGCGATCCTGGTGCTCACCACCTTCGCCGACGACGACTACCTGGTCCGCGCGCTCGCCGACGGCGCGGGCGGGTTCGTGCTCAAGACCGGGGACCCGCGGGAGATCGTCGACGGGGTGCGCGCGGTCGCCGCGGGCGGCGCCTACCTGTCCCCGCGGATGGCCCGCCGGGTGCTGGACCTCTACGCCCGCCGCCGCCCCCGGATCGGCCGGGCCGCGGTGGACGCGCTGACCGGCCGGGAGCGGGCGGTGCTCGGCCTGCTCGGCGCCGGCCTGTCGAACGCCGAGATCGGCCGGGAGCTGCACGTCGTCGAGGGCACGGTGAAGGTGCACGTCAGCGCGGTGCTGGAGCGGCTCGGCGTGCGCAACCGGGTGCAGGCGGCGATCGTCGCGCACGAGCACGGCCTCATCCCGGAGTGACGGGCTCGCCCCACCGCCAGGCCGAGCGCTGCTCCTGGTGCCGCCAGAACCCGGCGAACCTGCCGCCCGCCGCGCGCAGCCCGGCGACGGTGCCGTCCTCGACGATCCGGCCGTCCTCGACGAACAGCACCCGGTCGGCGCGCCGGATGCTCGCCAGCCGGTGCGCGACGATCACCCGGGTGCGCGGATGCGGGTCCGCGCCGAGCGCCGCGACGACGGCGATCTCGTTCTCGGTGTCCAGCGCGCTGGTGGCCTCGTCGACCAGCAGCACCGGGGCCGGTTTGAGCAGCGCCCTGGCGATCCCGATCCGCTGGCGCTCGCCGCCGGACAGCGCCGTGCCTGCCTCGCCGACGCGGCTGCGGTCGCCGTCGGGCAGCCGGGCGACGATCGCGTCCACCCGGGCGGCGCCGGTCACCGCGGCCAGCGCCGCCCGGTCCGCACCGGGGGCGCCGACCAGCACGTTGTCGCGCAGCGTCCCGTCGAACAGGTACGGGTCCTGGAAGACCATCGACACCAGCGCCCGGCGGCCGTCGGCGTCGAGCTGGGCGACGTCGGTGCCGCCGACCCGGATGGTGCCGCGGTCGGGACGGTGCAGCCCGGCGAGCAGCGCCAGGATCGTGCTCTTCCCGGAGCCGGACGGGCCGACGATGGCGGTGGTGCTGCCCGGTTCCAGGGTGAGGTCGAGCCCGTCGAGCACCGGTGGGGCGTCCGGCCGGTAGCACCAGCCGGTGATCCGGACGCCGTCGAACTCGATCCGCTCGGCCTGGCCGCCGCCGCGCGGGGCCGGTGTGCCCGGCGTGCTGGTCTACGTCGGCCATGTTCACCGGGACATTCGAGGCCCCGCGATGTGTCAGCCGGTCCATGGCGGGGGTGTCGGGACGTCGGTCACAGTGGCGATCGATCGACGAACGCGTGGTGGGGTCAGGCCGGCACACGGCGGCCCCTCCCGAGCCACCGGGCAGTGGTCCTGCCCCCGCACCGAGGAAGTCGAGGACCGAACGTGGCCACACTCGACCCGGCACCTGCCCGAACCACGGACGACGAGGCCGGCCCGGAGCCGGTCGCCCTCGTCGACGAGCTCTGCCTGCGCTATCGGAACTGGGGCCGCTGGGGCACCGACGACGAGCGCGGCACCCTGAACTTCATCACCCCCGAGGTGCTGGTCCACGCCGCCACGATGATCCGCTCCGGGCGGGTGGTGTCGTGCGGCCTGCCGTTCGACGACAAGGGACCGCAGAGCGGTGGCTTCGGTGGCCGGACGAACCCCGTCCACTCGATGCTGCAGGACGGCGGCGACATCGCCCTCGGCGCCCAGGACCATCTCGCGGTGCTGCGCTACACCGACGACGCGGTGTCGATGCCGCTGCAGTGCGGCACCCAGTGGGACGCGCTCGCGCACATCTTCTACCGGGGTCAGATGTGGAACGGGCACGGCCTGGAGCACGTGACCAGCCGGGGTGCCACCGTCAACAGCATCGACCGCATCGCCGACGGCGTGGTGGGCCGGGGGATCCTGCTCGACATCCCGCGGCACCGCGGTGTCCGGTGGCTCGAGGCCGGACAGGCGATCGGTGAGGAGGAGCTCGCCGCCTGCGCGGAGGCCCAGGGCGTCGAGGTCCGGTCCGGGGACGTCGTGCTGGTCCGCACCGGGCAGATCGCGCAGGTGCGCGCCACCGGGACCTGGGGCGAGTACGACTCCGGTCCGGCCCCGGGGCTGGGTGTCAGCGCCGCCCACTGGTTCGTCGCGAACGAGATCGCGGCGCTGGCCACCGACACCTGGGGCGCCGAGGTGCTCCCCAACGAGACCCCCGGCGTCTTCCAGCCGCTGCACCTGATCCTGCTGGTCAACGCCGGCATGACGATCGGCGAGATCTTCGACCTGGAGGCGCTCGCGACGGCGTGCCTCGAGGAGGGGCGCCACGAGTTCTTCTTCACGGCCCCGCCGTTGCCGATCACCGGCGCGGTCGGATCGCCGATCAACCCGCTGGCGGTCTTCTGATGAGCCCGTTCCGGGCCGACTCGGTCGAGATCACGGTCCTGGTGGAGAACTGGGTCGACATGCTGCTCCCGGATCTCGACCTGGGCGACGGGGGCCACTGCGTCCGGTCCGGCCTGATCGAGCACTTCGACCTGCGACGCATCCCGCCACAGGCGGAGAACGGCATCAGCCTGCTCGTCACGGCACGGCGCGGACGGCACGAGTCGACCGTGCTGTTCGACGTCGGCCTGACCGGGTCGGTCCTGCTGCACAACCTCCGGTCGCTCGGGATCGATCCACGACGGATCGGGCACGTCGTGATCAGCCACGGTCACCCGGACCACTACGGCGGCCTCGACTCCTTCCTCGACGCGCTCGACGTCACCGTCCCGGTCGCCACGCACCAGGACGCCTTCCTGCCGCGCTACGCCGTGATGGGCGACGGCCGCACGTCGGCCTACTACAACCAGGGATTCACCCTCGACGGCATCGAACGCCGCGGCGGGCGCCCCGTCCTGGGCTCGGGCGCGATGGACCTCGGCTGCGGCCTCTACACCACCGGGTACATCCCGAGACAGGTTCCGTTCGAAGGGCCGGTCGAGCCACCGGCCGACCACGCGCCGGGCCTCTACCAGGTCCGGGCCGACGGCGGTTACGGGCTGGACCGGGTGCACGACGAGCAGGGCCTGGTGATCGACGTCAAGGGCAAGGGCCTGATCGTGCTCACCGGGTGCGCACACGCGGGAGTGCTCAACACCGTCGACCGGGCGCGGGCGATCTGCGGCCCCGAGCCGATCCTCGCGGTGATGGGCGGGTTCCATCTCGGGTTCCCGACGACGCCGCACGACAACGTCGACCTGACCCTCGACGGCATGCGCGAGCGGGATGTGCGGCACATCGTGCCGATGCACTGCAGCGGCCTGCACACGCACGCGACGTTCCGGGCGGCGGTGCCGGACCGGTACCTGCAGCCCTCCGTCGGCACCGTCCTGAGGTTCTGATGGACACCTCCCGCGGGCCGCTGGCCGGGCTGAGGGTGGTGGCGCTGGAGCAGGCGGTCGCCGCCCCCCTGTGCTCACGTCACCTGGCCGATCTCGGGGCCGACGTCGTCAAGATCGAACGGCCGGACGGCGGGGACTTCGCCCGCGGCTACGACACGTTCGCCCGCGGCCACGCCTCGCACTTCGTCTGGTTGAACTACGGGAAGCGCTCGGTGGTGCTCGACGTCAAGACGGCCGAGGGCAGGCGGGCGCTGGACACCCTGCTGCGCGACGCCGACGTCTTCCTCTCCAACCTCGGGCCCGGAGCGGTGGAGCGCATCGTCACCGACGACGAGCTCGACGCCCTCAACCCGCGCCTGGTCACCTGCCGGATCAGCGGGTACGGCCCGGACGGGCCCTACCGTGACCGCAAGGCGTTCGACCTGCTGGTCCAGGGCGAGGCGGGGGTGACCGCCAGCACCGGCCTGCCCGGCAGGCCGGCGAAACCCGGGGTGTCGCTCGCCGACCTGGGCGGCGGCATCTACGCGACGGCGGCCATCCTGGCCGCGCTGCGCGACCGTGACCGCACCGGCCGGGGCGGGCGGGTGCACGTCTCCATGTTCGACGTGCTCACCGAGTGGATGAGCCCGCTGCTGATCGCCCATCGCGAAGGCGGGGTGGACATCGAGCCCGCCGGCACCCGGCACGCGTCGATCACACCCTACGGCCCGTTCACGACGGCCGACGACGTCACGCTCAACGTCGCGGTGCAGAACGACCGGCAGTGGGTGCAGCTGTGCCTGCTGCTCGGGCTCGACGAGCTCGCCCGCGATCCCCGGCTCGTGCACAACGCCGGGCGGCTCGAGCACCGCGATCTCGTGGAGTCGTCGGTCGCCGCGGCCGTGTCGCAGCGGCCCGCCGCCGACCTGGAGCAGGCGCTCGACCGGTCGGGGGTGCCCTGGGGGCGGCTCAACTCGGTCGCCGCCGTGGCCCGGCATCCGCAGCTGGCCGAGACCGGGCGCTGGCGCCCCGCGCGACTGCCCGACGGCGGCCGGGTCTCGGTGGTCGCGACGCCGTTCCGGTCGGCCCCGGACGCGCGGCGCGGGACACCGGCCGTGCCGGGGCTGGGCGAGCACACCGCCGACCTCCTCCCGGAGCGGACCGAGCCGGCCTGAGCCGGTTCCGCAGGACCGGGCCGGTGCCGCCCCGCGGGGCACCGGGAAGCCCGATGGGCGGGTGCGCACCGCACCCGCCCATCGGGCTTCCTGTGCTGCGGTCAGTTCCGGTACACGTGCGCGGCCAGGTCGACCGGGGCGTCGAGGAAGCCGTACCGGGTCATGAGCTCGAGCTGCTGCTGGCTCGACCCGAGCTTGAGGTCGTTGCCGAACGCGGGGAGCTTCGTCTCCGCGAGCAGCTCGGTCGGCGCCCCGGTCAGCTCGGCCACCGCCCCGACGAGCGCCGCCCGGTCGCTGCCGGCCAGCTCGCTCCCGCGGTCCAGCGCCTCCTGCAATCGCGCCACGACGTCCGGGTTCTCCGCCGCCCAGGCCGCGTTCACCACGTTGTAGGCCTGCACGGGCCGCTCCCCGTAGGGCTCCATCATGTTCTCGAGCACGATGTCGGTCTCCTCGGCCATCGTCGTGGCGAGCGGATAGAGGACGTGTCCGGCGTCGATCTGGCCGGAGCGCAGCGCGGCGGGCATCTCGGTCGAGGGGATGAGCACGAAGTCGATCGAGCTCGTGTCGACGCCCTGCGCGCTCAGCGTCTCGAGCAGCGCCGCGTGGTTGGAGTTCTCCAGCTGGAAGAGCCCGACGGTCTTCCCCTCCAGGTCGGCCGGCTCGGCGATGCCGCTGCCGCGCATGGCGAGGATCGACATGTCGTCGTCGGCGTAGTAAGTGACGCCGATGATCTCCAGGTCCAGCCCCTGGGACAGCGCCTGGGAGAGGTTGCCGATGTTCAGCCCGCCGAGCTCGACGGTGCCGTTGAGCAGGTTCGGTACCACATCGGCCGGGGTGCGCAGCTCGACGTACTCCGGCTCGATCCCGACCTCTGCGAGATAGCCCTCGCTGTCCGCGAGCTGCCAACCGGCGACACCGGCGAAGGGCAGCATGCCGATCGAGACGGCATCGGTGCCGGAGCCGGGATCGGAGCCGGACGATCCGCCGCAGGCCGCCAGGACGAGCGCCAGCGTGGTCACGGTCGATGCGAGGAGGGCGCGCCGGCCCGTCCGTCGTGGGAGTCGTGTCATGGAACGTTCCTTTCGGTGGCGGGCACCGGGGTCTCAGGTCCCGGTGGCCTCGGCATGGCCGGGATCGTCGGAGCCGGAACGCTCCGCGATAATCAGCTCGAACACCCGGGTCCGGAGCTCGACGAACCGGGCCAGCGCCTTGGTCCGGATCTGGTCGCGTGGCCGGGGCAGATCGATGTCGATCGACGTGCGCACCTCGGTGGGGCGATGGGTCAGCGCGACGACGCGGTCACCGAGGTAGACGGCCTCGTCGATGTCGTGGGTCACCAGCACGATCGTGGTGCCGAACTCGGCGTGCACGTCGAGCAGCAGGTCCTCCAGCTCCGCCCGCACCTGGGCGTCGAGCGAGGCGAACGGTTCGTCCATCAGCAGCACGCTCGGCCGGTACGCCAGCGCGCGGGCGATGGCGACCCGCTGCTGCATCCCGCCCGACAGCTGCCACGGATACGCCTGGTCCATGTCGGCCAGACCGACGTGGGTGAGCGCCTCGGTGGCGCGCGCGGTGACCTCGGCGCGGCCGAGGCGGGCGCCACGGAGCGGGAACTCGACATTGGTGCGCACGCTCTGCCACGGCAGCAGCGAGCGGCTGTACTCCTGGAAGACCATCGCGAGGCTCGGCGACACACCGCCGGCGACGGCGCCGTTGACCAGGACGTCGCCCGCGGTCGGGCGCAACAGGCCGGACAGCGACTTGAGCAGGGTCGTCTTGCCGCAACCGGACGGCCCCACGACCGAGACGAACTCGCCGGCCCGCACCTGGAAGCTGATGTCGCCGATCGCGGTCACCGCACCGGGTCCGCGACCGTAGGTCACCCGCAGGTGGCGTGGTTCGAGGACGATCTCGGGTGGCGGCGCTGCGCGGTCCGGGGCGGCCCCGGATGCGGAGACGGGTGGGCCGGCGTCGGCACGGCCGTGCTGGGAGGTGGACACACGTCACTCACTTTCGTCGGGTGGCCGTTCGGGTGCGGGGGTGCTGCCTCAACCGGTCCGCTGCTCGAGGGCCCGCCACTGCCGGTGCCAGCCGAGAGCCATCCGTTCGACGAGCACCACCAGGCCGGTGACCGAGCAGCCCACGAGTCCGATCATCAGCAGGCCCGACCAGGTGTCGAGGATGTTGAACGACTGCTGGGCGCGGATGACGAGGTAGCCGAGCCCGGAGCTGGAGGCCAGCATGTTGGCCACGACCATGGTCCCGATCGCGGCCGCGACGGCGATCCGCACGCCGGCCATGATCTGCGGCATCGCCCCGGGCAGCACGATGTGGACCAGCCGCCGGGTGGCGGAGAGGCCGTAGACCCGCGCCGTGTCGAGGGCGACCGGGTCGGCGGCGCGTACCCCGTCGACGGTGGCGACCAGGATCGGCCAGGTGCCGGCGAAGGCGATCAGCGCGATCTCCATCGTGGTGCCGGGGCCGAGCAGGACCAGACCGAGCGGTACGAGTGCGACGACCGGGGTCGCCCGCAGGAACTCGGTGACCGGCCGCACGTCACGACGGAGCCGCGGGGACAGGCCGAGCAGGATCCCGCCGAGCACGCCGCCCACGACGGCGGCGAGGAACCCGAGTCCGAGCGCGACCAGGCTCGGGACGAGATCGCGACCGAGCCGCTCGGCCGTCCAGGTCTCGCCGAAGCCCCGCACGATCTCGGGCAGCGGCGGGAAGTACGGAGAGGTGCTGCCGCTGCTGACGACCCACCACAGGGCCACCAGCCCCACGGGCAGCGCCAGGCTGTTGAGCAGCCTCGTCCCGACCGGGTTCATCGCTGCTGTCCTCTCTGGGAGACGTGCCAGCGCAGGACCCGCCGTTCGAATCCGATGAGTGCCGCGGTGACGGCGAGCCCGATCAGGCCGGTCACGAGGATGCGTGCGTAGAGCAGTGGGCGGTCCCCGATGGCGGCGGCGCGCGCCATCTCGGCGCCGAGCCCGTCGCCGCCGACGACCAGGGAGGTGGCGATGGCGAAGATCAGCGCGAAGGTGCCGGACAGCCGGAGGCCGGTCGCGATGTAGGGCAGGCAGCTCGGGACGTCGACCATCAGGAACCGTCGGGTCCGGCCGATCCCGTAGACGCGCGTGGTGGCCACCGCCACCGGGTCGACGTCGCGCATGCCGTACATCGACTGGATGAGCAGCGGCCACAGCGCCGCCAGGACGACGATCGTGACCGTCAGCTCCTGACCGATGCCGTGGATGAACAGCAGCAGCGGCAGCGCCGCGATGGCCGGGAGGGTACGGACGAACTCGAGCGTCAGCCGACTCGCGCGGTAGGACGGCTCGGACGCGCCGAGCAGCATCCCGACCGGCACGCCGACCACGATCACCAGGATCATCCCCAGCGCCCAGGCGCTCATCGAGGCGGCGATCCCGCCCCACAGATCGGCCCCGGCCAGGTCGGCGACCAGCGCCGAGGCGATCTCGGTCGCCGGCGGGAAGTCCTGGCCGGGCAGGACGCCGGACCGGGTCGCGATCTCCCACGCCAGGACCAGCCCCAGCACGACGAGGACCGGTTCGGCCCGGTGCAGCAGGGGCCCGGCGGCGGCCGGTGCCGGCGCGTTCACGGGTGGCCTCCGTGCCGTGCCGCCTGCCGCGGGACCGCCCCCGGCGGGAGCCCCGGGAGTGATCGGGCCGGCTGGTCGGGCCCGGCCCTGCGGTGCGGAGCAGCCGCCCGCCCGGCCACGGGGCCGATCGGGCGGCCGTCGGCGACGGGAAGTGGACTGGAGATCCTCATGGTTCCTCCCGCGGTGCCGTCGGCGGTCAGCGCCGGATGAAGGGGACGAGCAGGCGGGACGGCGTGCCCGCGCCGGTGTGCAGCGTGACGCCGGCGCCGGCGGTCGAGCCGGCGTCGTCGTACACGGGCCGGTCGACCGGGTCGTCGTGGACGAACGGCCCGGACCCGCGGAGCGCACCCCGGATGTTCGACAGCGCCCCGGGGTCGCCCGCGTACTCGAAGTCGTGGCCCTGCACGGTCACCGCCAGCCGGTACCCGGGCGGCAGGACGAGCGAGGTCGGCCAGATCTCCACCTGGACCTCGTAGGTCGTCCCGGGCTCGAGCGGCTGCCGCGAGGTGTGCGGGTGGTAGGGCCGGTACGGCGTGGACCGCTCGGGATCGAGTTCGCGGTGCGAGGCCCGGAGCCAGCCCTGCGCCGGCGGTGAGTGCGGATCGATCGCACCCGGGAAGGTGATCTCCTCGCCGTCCGGGGCGAACACCCGGACGACGACGAACAGGTCGGCGTCGTCGGTGTCACTGCTCACGAACAGGGTGAGCGCCAGCGGGCCGGTGATCTCGGTCGTCCGGTCGGACGGGGCGAGCACGAAGGTCGCCCCGTCCACCCGCTCGGTGTAGCCGGCCCGTGCGGCGGCCGGCAGCTCGTCGGTCAGCGACCCCGTGCCGCCGTCGAGGAAGAGCTCGGTCCAGTCCGTCCCGGGCAGCGGCCAGCCGGTGGCGGTGCGGTCGGTGAACGTGCCGTCCACGTGGCGGACGCGCAGCAGCACCGGCGGCTGCCGGTCCCATCCGTTGTCCTCGCCCCTGAGGAAGTGGTCGAAGAAGCGGCGCTGCAGGTCGAGGCCGTAGGTCGTGTAGTACTCGGTCCAGTGCTCCAGTCCGTGCATCTCGAGCCACTTCTGGTCCGACCCGGCGCCCAGGTACCCCTCGACGTTGCCCCGCAGATGGAGCCCGGCGCCGCCCCAGTTGCCGGCCGACAGCAACGGCACGTCGATCCGGGACAGGTCGGGCGTCCGCTCGGCGTGGTAGGCGTCGTCGAAGGCGTGCCTGCGGTGGATCCCGCCGAGATCGACCCGGTTGTCGCGCAGCGTGTGTTCGTCGAGCGCGTCGTCACCGGTGACGTACAGGTCGTTGATCGTGCTGAGCAGCTTCCGGCCGTTGCCGTGCTGCACGGACACGACCTGCATCTCGTACCAGTTCCGGGTGAAGGTGGAGAGGATGCCGCCGTGGTGCGTCACCTCGCGGTAGAAGTCGCCGGCCCCCTCCCACACGCAGATCGCGGCCAGGTGCCGCGGGCGCGTGGCGGCGACCTGCCACTGGTTCATGCCGTAGTAGGAGATCCCGGAGAGCCCGACCTTCCCGGTGCTCCACGGCCGGGTCCCGGCCCACTCGATGCAGTCGGCCAGGTCCTGGGTCTCGCGCGCCGAGAAGCTGTCGATCCGGCCCGGTGAGCGCCCGGCACCGCGCGAGTCGACCCGCACGCAGGCGTAGCCGTGCGGCACCCAGCGCTCGGGATCGGCGACCTCCCAGCTCTGGAACCGGTTGGAGGAGCCCTCCCCGACGTCCGGGTGCGCGGACAGCAGCGCCTCCCAGGCGCTCGTGTAGCCCTCGGCGAAGTGCAGGCCCTTGCCGTACGGCCCGTAGCTCAGCAGGACCGGCACCTGTTCGTCGCCGACCGGGCGGAACACGTCGGCCCGCAGGACGAGGCCGTCGTCCGCGGTGATGGGGACGTCCCACTCGGCGAGGAGCGGCCCGGACTCTGTCTCGATGATCTCGTGCACGCGCGTGCCCTTCGGTCGACGCTGGCCTCGCAGGCACCGATGAACTCCCTGCGATGTGAGGAGACTCTCAACCAGCTCGGTCCGCCTACAATGTCCGCCCTGACAGACCTTGACCGATGTCATGTCCGGGCTGACATACTCGAGCCGGTGACCGCCTCCGGTGACCGTGACCTGCGCACCTGGCTGCGGGCGATCGGCACGCTCACCGCCGCGGTGAACGCGGAGTCGGACCTGCCGACGATGCTCGATCTCGTGGCCACGACCGCGCGGGACCTGCTGGGCATCGACTTCTGCGCGGTGATGCTCCCGGCGCCGGAGCGGGACCACCTGGTGATCCGGGGTGCCAGCGGGCTGCCGGCCGGGTACATCGCCCGTGTCAACGAGCACCGCCGCATCCGGCTCGACGGGGCCGACACCGTCGGCGCACCCGCGAGCCGCGCGTACTACTCCGGCGTCCCCTGCTCGGTCGTCGACACCGACGCCGAACCGACCTCCAGCTGGACCGACGTCGCGCGCGAGCAGGGTTACCGCTCGATCCTGGCCGTTCCGCTGCGGACGTCACACGGGACGATCGGGACCCTCAACAGCTACCGCTCGACCGTGCACGAGTTCACCCCGCGCGAGATCGAGCACCTCGAGCTGCTGGCCGAGCACGCCACGATCGCCATCACGTCCGCCGGGGTGCTCGACGACCTCCGCCGGCAGCACGCCGTGGTCGAGCGGGCCGGGCGGATCCACGACCGGCTGGTCGGGGTGGCCGTGCGGGCCGGCGGGATCGAGGGCATCGCCCGGACCCTGGGGGAGCTGGTGTCGAGCCCGGTCGCCGTCCTCGACGCGTTCGGCGAGGAGCTCGCGCTGGCCGGGGTGGACAGCCGTCGGCTCCCCGCGGACGTCGCGACCGCCGTACCGGAGTCCGCGGCGCCCGCCCGACCGCTGGTGCGCGAACACGGCCCGCACGTGGTCGCCGACATCGTGCTGGAGGGGCGCGTGGTGGGCACGGTCTGGCTGCTGGGTCACGCCCACCGCCTCGACGTCCTCGGTGTCCGGGCGGCCGAGCACGCCGCCGTGCAGCTCTCGCTCGAGGTGCTCCGCCTGCGTACCGCGGCGGAGGCCGAGCAGGGTGTGCGCGGGGAGCTCCTGGCCGACCTGATCGGCGGGGCGGACCCCCGCTCGTCGGCCATCCGCGACCGCGCCCAGCTCCTCGGCCACGACATGAGCCAGGACTGCACGATCTACGTCGTGCAGCCTGCCGACTCCCGCCCGGACGGCCGGCACACCGGGGCGGACGTGGCTCGGTGGGCGGCCGCCGAGGCCGTGCGGCTCACCTCGCACATCCGGCCCCGCCCACTGGTCGCCGCCGCGCAGGACCGGGTCGTCGCGCTCTGGTTCGGCGACACCGCGAACCCGGAGGCGGATCGGCTCCTGCGCCGGGCCGCCGCCACCCCCGCTGCCACCGTCACCGAGGAGCCGCCCGGCTCGGCGGGCACCGTCGCCGTGGCCCGGTCGTCGCAGATCGGTATCGCCGCCGCCCACCGGCTGGCCTGCGGGGCGTTGTCGTTCGCCCTCGCCGCCGGGCGGGCGGGCGAGCTGGTCTCGACCGACGATCTCGGGGTCGCGGGCCTGCTGCTCCAGTTCGCCGAGCCCGCCGAGCTCCGCCGGTACGCCGCCCGCGTGCTCGGCCCGCTGCTCGACTACGACGCCGCGCACGGGACCGACCTCGTCGGCACGCTGCGGACGCATCTCGCATGTGACCTCGACCGGCGGCTCACCGCCGAGCGTCTGGTCGTGCACCCGAACACCGTCAGCCAGCGGCTGCGCCGGACCGAGATGCTGGCGGGCCTCGACATGGGCTCGCCCCGGGACGTGCTGGAGGCGCTCACTGCCCTGACGCTGACCGACGTGGCCGACGCGGCCGGGGCACGCCGCTAGCGGGACGCCCGTCCGCCGGCGGGGGTCAGGCGCCGATGCCGCGGACGTCGCGGCGCTGTGCCTCGATCTCCCGGTCGAGCTGTTCCAGGGACCGGCCCTTCGTCTCGATCCCCACCACCACGAACGCGAGGGCGGCCAGCAGGTACCAGCCGGCGAAGTAGGCGAAGCCCGGCACCAGCCCGATCTCGCTGGCCTGCGGGTTGACCGTGGTGCCCGCGCCGAGGATCAGGCCCAGCCCGAGCGGGCCGATCACCTTTCCGATCCCGCCGACGCCGTAGGCGAACCCCATCCCGGTGGTCCGCAGTCTGCTCGGCCACACCTCGCCGGCGTACGGGCCGACGACCGCGAAACCGCCCTCGCCGAAGACGTACACGACGACCATGACGACGAAGAACGCCGACACCTCGCCGATCGTGGCGTCCCCGGTGCCCGCCGCGAGCATCAGGGTCGCCGCCGCGCCGAAGCCGGCGAGGGCACCGGCCCGCCGGCGGCCGATGGTCTCGGCCAGGTGGGAGAAGGCGAACCGGCCGGCGAGCGCGCCCAGCATGGCGATCGCCATGTACATGCCCGTCTGCGACGGGGCGATCCCGACGACGAGCACCAGCAGGGTCGGTGTCCAGAGCGACAGCCCGTAGTACCCGGTCTGCGCGCCGAGGTTCGACAGGGTCGAGGCGACCAGGCTCCGCGGGTAGCCGAGCAGGTCGCGGAACCCACGCCCGGCGGCCGGCCCGGCGGTCTCCCCGGCGTCGTCGACGTGGTCGGGCAGCCGGTCCGGGTCGACGTCCAGCGCCCAGGCCACCGAACGGCGTGCGCCGTCGACGTCGCCGCGGCCGAGCAGGTAGCGCGGCGACTCCGGGACCGCGGTCCGCGCGAGCAGCAGCAGCACGCCGAGCCCGGCGGCGAGCAGCAGGATGCCGCGCCACCCGATGGCGTCGGACACCAGCCACACCAGCAGCGACCCGATCAGGAACCCGAGCGGCACGGCCGAGGTGACCAGCCCGGTGACCCGGCCGCACATCGCCTTCGGGGTGAACTCCTGGACCAGCGGCAGGTCCACCACGTAGAGCCCGCCGGCGCCGAAACCGACGACCAGCCGCAGCACCGCGAGGTAGATCCAGCCGGTCGACGGGTCGTCCGGGGTCAGCGCCAGCGCGGCGGTGGCCGCCGTGAAGATCGAGATGGTGGTCAGGAAGACCCGCCTGCGGCCGATCCGGTCGGCGAGACGTCCGAAGTAGACGGCGCCGATCACGGCCCCCAGTCCGGAGGACAGCAGGATCACCGAGGTCCGGCCGAACCCGAGGTCCCACGGCTCCTGGACGAACACCAGGATGAAACCGATGAGGAAGTAGTCGAGGAACTCCAGGGCCACCGCGCTGGTGGCGACCGTGACCAGCAGCTTCTGTCTGCGGGTCAGCTGTGTGCGGGCGTCGATCTCTCCGAGCATGCCGGGACCACCTCGTCGTGTGCGTGCCGATCGATCCCGGCACGATGGCCCGCCCGGCACGGTCGGCGCCATGGCGTCGGCGACACAATTCGTCGGCCCGCAGTGGAGTCGGCGACACGCTGCTCCGGATTGACAGGCAAGCCGTGACTTGCCTATAAAGGTGCACCGTGGAGGCGGACCTGTTCCGGGCGATCGGCGACCCGACCCGCCGGATCATCCTGGACGAGCTGACCGAGAGGGACGGTCAGACGCTGTTCGAGATCTGCGGACGGCTGACCATGAAGCACGGCCTCACGTCGTCCCGGCAGGCCGTCTCGCAGCACCTCGCGGTGCTCGAGCAGGCCGGGCTCGTGCACACCCGCCGGCAGGGCCGGTACAAGTTCCACCACATCGACACGGGCCCGCTGCGCGCGATCGTCGAACGGTGGCCCATCGACCGAGAGGAACCGGATCCATGATCCGCATCATCGTCACCAGCGTCTTCGTCGACGACCAGGCCAAGGCGCTCGCGTTCTACACCGACAAGCTCGGCTTCGTGACGAAGACCGACCTGCCGGCGGGGGAGTACCGCTGGCTCACCGTCGCCTCCCCGGCCGACCCGGGCGGCGTCGAGCTGCTGCTGGAGCCGGACGGGCATCCCGCGGTGCGCCCGTACAAGGAGGCCCTGGTCGCCGACGGGATCCCGGCCACCCAGTTCGCCGTCGACGACGTGTACGCCGAGGTGGAGCGGCTCAAGGGGCTCGGCGTGCAGTTCACCCAGGACGCGACCGACCTCGGGCCGGTGGTCACCGCCGTGCTCGACGACACCTGCGGCAACCTGATCCAGATCGCCACCATGAAGGTCTAACCGGCCGCCCGCCACTGCTCGAGCACCGGGACCAGGTAGTCGGCCAGCACCGGCAGCTGCGGGGTCAGCGCGAGGGCGGCGATCGCGCGCAGCGTCCCGACGGCGTCGACGAACGCCACCACGTCGTCGTCCAGCGGGCGCAGGCCGGCCCGCCGGGCGCCACGCTCGTAGGCCGACCTCAGCTCCGGGCCCAGGGTCGCCAGGTCCCACTCGACCGGGCCCGTCGTGACCAGCTCGAAGTCGGCGAACAGCGGCCCGTCGGTCCCGGCGAAGATGTTCGCGGGCGGCGAGTCGCCGTGCACCGGGCGGACCTCGACGCCCGGGAACGCCCGCTCGAACGCGGCCCGGGAGTGCACCAGCGGCTCCAGCTCCTGCCATTCCCGGCGGGCGCGCTGCACGTCGTCGGGGGTGAGCAGGTCGCCGCGCGCGGCGAGCTGGTCGAGGGCGTCCGGTACGTGCCGCGGCTCGTCGGAGGTCAGGAACGGCAGCGGCCCCGGGTACCCGTGCAGGGCCGCGTGCAGGTCGGCGACGCGCTCGGCGTTCGCCGCGTAGTCGGGCTCCGCGGCCCGGTCCTCCTCGGTGAACTGCCAGAACGTCATCGAGAACCCGCCGCGCCGCACCGGCTCACGCGGCACCAGCGGGCTCGGCGGGATCACCGGCGTGCCGCGCTCCGCGAGCCACCCGGCCACGTCCAGCTCGGCCCGCTGCCGGCCGGCCAGGATCTCCGGCGTCGTCGAGTGCGGGAGGACGACCGGGATCCGGGCCACCACGGGTGCCGGGGCGAGGTGCACGACCACCGAGAACAGGTCGTGCAGCACGGCGGCGTCGGTCACCGCGAGCCCGAGCCCGCGGGCCGCCCCGACGGCGGCGTCGAGGGCGGCCGAGGTGCGTGCCGGGTGATCACTCATGGGGTGATCGTTCCATCCGGCACCGGCGGCTACTCCGCGCGGCGCCCCCCGAGGTGCTCGGCGAGGTGCCGCTCGGTCGCCCGGTGCAGCAGCACCTGGTTCTCCGGGTTCTGGAAGCCGTGCCCCTCGTCGTCGGCGACGATGTACTCGACCGGCACCCCGCGCTCGCGCAGCGGCGCGACGATGTTGTCGGACTCGGCCTGCACCACCCGGACGTCGTTGGCGCCCTGCGCGACCAGCAGCGGCGTGCGGATCCGGTCGACCATGGTGATCGGCGAGCGGCGGCGCATCTCGGCCAGCTGCTCCGGGTCGTCCGGGTCGCCGACGTAGGCGATCCAGTTGTTGGTCATGTTCGCCCGGACGAACGGCGGCAGCGTCGCGAGGAAGTTCGCCAGATCGGAGATGCCGACGTAGTCGACGGCGGCGGCGAACGTGTCCGGGGTGACCGTGACCCCGACGAGTGCGGCGTACCCGCCGTACGAGCCGCCGGCGATCCCGAGCCGGGCCGGGTCGGCGTAGCCCTGCGCGACGGCCCAGTCGACGGCGTCGATCAGGTCGTCGTGCATCGCCCGGGCGAACTCGCCGATCGCCGCCGTGATGTGCCGGCGGCCGTAGCCGGTGGAGCCGCGGAAGTTCACCTGCAGCGCGGCGTAGCCGCGGTTCGCCAGGAACTGCACGGTCCGGTTGAACACCCAGGTGTCGTGCATCCACGGCCCGCCGTGCACGAGCAGCACCAGCGGCAGGTTCGACGGCTCGACGCCGACCGGTAGGGTCAGGAACCCGTGCAGCGGGAGGCCGTCGCGGGCCGGGAAGCTCACCGGGGTGGTCGGCGCGAGATCGGCCGGGTCGACTGGCCGGTACTGGAACAGCAGCCGGGCGTCACCGGTGGTGTGGTCGTAGAACCAGCTCGTCCCCGGCTCCCGGTCACCGGCGAAGGTGGCGACCCAGCGCAGCCCGTCCAGGTCGGACGACACGGTCTCCAGCACGCCGTCGGACAGCTTCTCCAGCGCGGCCTGGACCTGCGCGAAGTGCGGGTCGAGCGGCACGATCCGCGGCCGGTCGCCGGTGAAGCGGGCGGCGATGATCTCCCCGGTGCGCCGGTCGGCGAACACGGTCGGGGGCATGGTCTCGGAGATCGAGCTGAGGGTGTCCAGGCTGTGCCCGTCGACGGCGGCCACCACGGTCAGCTCGCCGGTGTCCCGGTCGAGCCGCAGCAGCCGCAGGTCGTCGGACCCGTGGTAGTCGGCGAGCAGGGCGCCGGTGCCGTCCGGGAGCGGGGAGAGGAACAGCCCCACCGGGTGCTCGGGGCCGCCGGCCCGGTGCAGGATCCGCCGCTCGCCGGTGTCCGGATCGGCGGCCGAGATCTCGTAGGTGCCGTCGGTCGCCCGCGCCACGTGCCAGGTGGCGCGGCCGGTCCGGTCGACGAAGAACATGTCGGCCGGGTCGGTCCGCTCCACCAGCGGGGTGGTCGCCCCGGTGGCCAGCTCGATCCGGAAGACGTCGACGAACAGCGGCCGCGGGTTCATCCAGGCGATCACGGTGCCCGGCACCGTCGTCTCCGGGTCGACGGCGAACACCCGGGAGCCGGGCTCCAGCGGGGTCAGGTCGACGGCCGGCTCGTCCGGCCGGTCCAGGTCGACCCGGTAGAGGTGCCAGTCCTCGTTGCCGTCGGTGTCCTGCAGGTAGAGCAGCCAGCGCGGGTCGTCGGTCCAGTGGTAGGTGGAGATGCCGCGCCGGTCGTCATGGGTGACGAGGACGGCCTCGGAGTGGTCCTGGTCGACGCCGCGCACCCAGACGTTGCGCCGGCCGAGGGCCGGGGCGAGGTAGGCGACGCGGGTGCCGTCCGGGGAGATCGACGGGGACGAGAACTCCGGGTCCGCGAAGAGCGCCTCGACGTCGATCAGCGCCGGCCGCTGGTCCGTGGGGCGTCCGGTCACGCTCATGCTGTGCTCCGATCGTGGGGTCGTGAGGACCATCGGACAGCATGACGCTGCGGCACGGTCAACTCCGGCGGGTCAGCCGATCGGGGGCAGCCGCAGCTCGCGCAGCGGTGCGCCGCCGTCGACGAACAGCCGTCCCCGCGGCGTCAGGACCGCCGCGATCCGGTTCAGCGCGATCCGCCCGGCCGCCGGGTGCCGGCCGTCGAGAGCGCCGACCCGGACGGCGAACGCCAGGTCGAACGGGGCCTCGCCGTCGGCGGGCAGCAGGTCCTCGACGGCGACCTGCCGGACGCTCATCAGCCCGGCGTCGATCTCGGCGGCGGCGTTGCGGCGGGCGATGGCGACGCTGCGCGCGGAACGGTCGATCATGAGGACGTGGCCGTCGCCGATCCGCCCGGCGACGGCCCGGGCGGCGGCCCCGGGCCCGCCACCGATCTCGAGCACCCGCATCCCCGGGCGCAGCGGGAGGGCGTCGACGATCGCGGCGAGCCGGTCGGACAGCGCGCTCATGCCGGCCCGGCCGCGGTCGTCGTCACCCCGAGATCAGAGCAGCACGGCGCCGCGCGGTCCACCCCGGCCGGTACGGTCAGTGCGCGGCGCCCAGCTCCAGTGCCAGCACCCCGGCGATGACCAGCCCGATGCCGCCGAACTGGACGGGGGTGAGCGTGTCACCGAGGAAGACCGCGCCGATGATCGCGACCAGGGCGACGCCGGCGGCGGCCCAGATCCCGTAGGCGGCCCCGACCGGCACCCCGGCCTTGAGCACCTGGGACAGCAGGCCGAACGCGCCCAGGTAGCCGATCACCACCAGGACCGACGGGACGAGCCGGGTGAAGCCCTCGGACAGCCGCAGGTTGATCGTCGCCATCACCTCCAGCACGATCGCGCCGGCGAGCAGCAGGTAGGCCATGCTCAGACCTCGCCGGCGACGCGTCCGCCCAGGTGGCGGGCCAGGAACCGCTCCAGGGTGCGGTACAGCTCGATGTTGCTGTCCGGGTTGACGAACCAGTGGCCCTCGCGCTCGTTGAGCAGGTACTCGACCTCGGCACCGCGGGCCCGCAGCGCCTCGACGACCCGGTCGGAGTTGCTGCGGTGCACCCGCAGGTCGTTCGCGCCGTGCACGAGCAGCACCGGTGCGGTGATGTCGTCGACCCGGGTGATCGGCGACCGGGCGTACATGTCGGCCTCCTGCTCCGGGACGTCCGGGTCGCCCATGTAGCGCAGGAAGCTGTTCACCAGGGAGCGCCGGGCGAACGGCACGACCCGCCTGGTGATGTCGACGAGATCGGACATGCCGGTGTAGCTGATCGCGGCGGCGAACCGGTCCGGGGTGAACGCGGCCCCGACCAGCGCGGCGTAGCCGCCGTAGGAGCTGCCGTAGATCGCGACCCGGTCGCGGTCGGTCCAGCCCTGCGCGATCGCCCGGTCCAGGGCGTCGATGACGTCGTCGTGCATGCGGCCGGCGAACTGCCCGATCGCGGCCTGCATGTGCGCCTTGCCGTAGCCGGTGGAGCCGCGGAAGTTGACCTGCAGCACGGCGTAGCCGCGGTTGGCGAGCAGCTGCACCTCCGGGTCGTAGGTCCAGCTGTCCCGGTACCAGGGTCCGCCGTGCAGCAGGACGACCGTCGGCAGGTCGCGGTGTCCGGTCCCGGGCGGCAGCGTGAGGTGGCACGGCAGGTCGATGCCGTCGCGGGCGGTGATCGTGACCGGGGTGACCGGGGCGAGCCGCGCCGGGTCCAGGTGCGGGAAGGAACGGAACAGCCGGCGGGCGGTGCCGGTGCCGTGGTCGTAGAACCAGGTGGCGCGGTGGTCGCGGTCGTGCGTGAAGTCGACCACCCAGCGCAGGCCCGCGGTGTCGCAGGTGACCTGGGCCAGGTCGCCGTCGGACAGCTCGGCCAGCCGGGGCAGCACCTGGGCGAAGTGCGGGTCGAGCGGGTGGATCTCCTGGCGGGCGCCGAGGTAGCGGGCGCCGAGCAGCTCCCCGGTCCCCGGGTGCACGATCAGCGGGGACGGGTAGCGCGGATCGGCCGTGGGGCGCAGCACGTCGAGATCGAACACCGGGTGGCTGTCGACGCCGTGCTGCTCACCGGTGTCGAGATCGATGCGGACCAGCCGCATCCGGTCCGATCCGCGCACCGAGCCGGCCCACAGGCCGGCCCCGTCCGGGGTGGGGACGGCGGGGAGGATGCCGAAGGGCTGGTCGAACCCGGAGATCCGGCTGATCACCCGGGGCTCGCCGGCGTTCCAGTCGGACAGCAGGTGGGTGCCGTCGTCGTCGAGGCCGAAGGCCACGATGCGGCCGGACGGCGTGCGCACCCAGCTGAGGACGTCGCCCGGGTTCTCGGCGACCATGGTCAGCCGGCCGGTGTCGAGGTCGAGCTCGTGCAGGTCGATGAGCTCGGGGCTGCGGGCGTTGAACTGGAGGAGCATCGTCCCGGGATCCGGGGTGTGCTGGGTGCCGATCACCCGGGCCCCGTCGACCGGGGTGAGATCGACGGCGGGCTCGCCTGCCCGGGCCGGGTCGACGCGGTGCAGATGCGCGTTCTCATCGCCGTCGGTGTCCTGGAGGAACAGCAGGTACCGGGAGTCGGCGCTCCAGAAGAACGTCTCGATGCTGCGGTGGTCGTCGGCGGTGACGCGGCGCGACGCCGGGTCGTCCACCGCGGGGGACTCCGGCCAGTCGCCGTCCAGGTCGCGGACGAAGACGTTCAGCCGGTCCCGCCACGGGGCGAGGTAGGCGACCCTCGTGCCGTCCGGGGAGAGCTGGGCGTTGCTGCGGGCGGGTGGGCCGAAGAACTCCTCGACGGTGATCAGCGGGGTGGTCGGTGCGGTCATCTGCGGAGTGGTCTGTGGGGTGGTGGTCACGCCCACGAGTCCAGACCCGGACGTAGCGTCGGACTCAAGTCTGGCGACAGTGATTCACGCCACAGTGGTCAGCGCGCCAGCCGCTGCTCGACCAGGCGCAGGACACGGTGCTGCACCGGCCGCAGGTTGTGCCCGCTCAGCTCGTCGAACAGCGCCGACGCCCGTCCGTCCAGCCCGGACAGGCTGTCGATCCGGGTCGCGACCTCGTCCAGCTGCGCGGCCAGATCGTCGACCAGCGCGGCGACGACGTCCCCGGGGGTGTCGGAGTCGAGCGCGTAGAAGCGCGCGGTGAGCGGGGCGCTCGCCGCGCCGGCGGCGCCGAGCAGCGCGACGAGATCGGCGTGCCCGGACTCGTCGAGCAGGTGCCCGAGCAGCAGCAGCTGCTCGTGTTCGTAGCGCACCATGCCGGCCTGCAGCTCCTCCGGCGCGGTCCGCAGCGCCGCCAGCTCCGGCGGGAGATCGGGCGGGGAGCCGGTGCGGCGCAGCACGGCGATGCTGTCGCGCCGGGCCGTCAGACGCTCGATCTCGGCGGTGGCCTCCCGGTCGAGCTCGTCGAGCAGTCGCTGCGCGGCCGCCGGATCGTCCAGCACCGCCGGCACCTGCGACAGCGGGACGCCGAGCGCGGTCAGTCTGCCGATCCGCAGCAGCCGGACGAGATGCCCGACGTCGTAGTGCCGGTAGCCGCCCGACGAGCGCGGCGGCTCGGCCAGCAGGCCGATCTGGTGGTAGTGCCGCAGCGTGCGGACGGTGACGCCGGCGAGCTCGGCGAGTTCACTGCTCTGCAACGGGCCGCTCCTTCGACCCGGCCAGGGTACGCACGAACCGGGTGCCTCCGGTGATCCCGTGCGGCGCAGGGCCTCCACAGTTCTGATGATCGGGTGCGGCGGATTGCAACACCCCGTCTTCTCCTGCGACACAAGCGCTGTGACAACTCCGCAGGCCCCGCAGGGCCCCTCCCGGGACATCCCGTCCGACCAGTACCCGATGCACGGTCAGATCCCGCAGCAGTGGGCCCCGACCTACGCCTACCCGGCGCCGCAGCCGCCGCAGCCCCCGGCTCCGAGACGACGGCGGAAGTGGCCGTTCGTCGTCGGCGGCGCCGCAGCGCTGATCGTCGTCGTCGCCGCCGTGTCGGGCACCGACGACGGTCGCACGGAGCCCACGGCGGCAGCGGCTCCGACCTCCGCGCCCGCCGTCGCCCCGTCCACGCCGGTCGTCGTCCCGCCGGTGGTCGAGGCGCCCGCGCCGAGCAGCGTCGTATCCGCCCCGGAGACGTTCGCCGCGGCAGAGCCGGCCGCACCCGCCCTGTCGGTGAGCCGGCAGAACGCCATCCGGTCGGCCGAGAGCTACCTCGACTTCAGCGCCTTCTCCCGCCAGGGGCTGATCGACCAGCTGGAGTTCGAGGACTACTCCACCGCCGACGCCACGTACGCCGTCGACAACGCGACCGTGGACTGGAACGAGCAGGCCGCGAAGTCCGCGAAGAACTACCTGGACTTCACCTCGTTCTCCCGCGGGGGGCTCATCGACCAGCTGGAATTCGAGGGCTTCACCCGTGCGCAGGCCGAGCACGGCGCGAACTCCGTCGGGCTCTGAGCTGCTGCGGTCCGCGGTCGTCACCCCTCCGCGGCGTTCGGGCGGGACGGGCCGGGACGTCGTCGGGGGGTCGAGGGGCGGAGAGTCCGATCTCTCCACGCCACCGTGCGACACCGGCCCTAACCTGCTGCGATGACGACGACGGGCATTCACGGCACGGTCGGCTACGCGGCCCTGTGGGTCGCTGATCCGGACCGCGCGGCGACGTTCTTCGCGACGGCGCTCGGCTGGTCCTACAGCGACGTCGGGCCGCAGCACCGGATGGTCGCGGGGGCGTCGCCGCCGCAGAGCATCGTCTCCCTGGCGGCGCTGCCCGCGGGCGTGTGGGACGACTGGCCGCGGTACAACACGATGTTCCTGAGCCAGGGCGTGGACGATGCCGATGCCGCCGTCGAGCGGATCCGGTCGGCCGGTGGGCGGTCCGAGGACCCTGTCGACACCGACCACGGGCGGTCCGCGAACTGCATGGACGACCAGGGACTGCCGTTCGCCGTTCACGAGGGCGATTCGCACGGACACGATCGGATCGGCTACCTGACCTTCGAGGTCGCCGACTCCGCTCGCGCCCGTGCCTTCTTCGGCGCCGTCTTCGGTTGGGCGTTCAGCGCCGGCAGCGACGATGACGGCTGGCAGGTCGACGAGATGTACCCGATGACGGGCCTGCACGGTGGGCACGGACAGCCGACCGTGGTGCCGATGTACGCGGTGGACGACATCGGGCCGACCGTGAACCGGGTGCGTGCGGCCGGCGGCACCGCGACCGTTCCGGAACGCCGGCCCTACGGGCTGCTGTCGAGCTGCGCCGACGACCAGGGCACCCGCTTCCACGTGGGTGAGATGGCCTGAGCTTCCGGGCGACCAGGCCGGCGCCCGCGCATGCCGCCGATCCACTGAGCTCGTCGGACGCACCACACACGCCGTGGTCGAACTCGTCCACCGAACCTGCTCGGCCGTGGCGGCGTCGTCGATCACCGACCTCCAGCAGGGGCGGCCGCCCACCGACGGGAGCGCGAGTGTGCCCGTCGGCCGGCCGGCCCGGTGACCGGTCGACGCCCCGATCCCGACCGCGACGGTGACGGGCCGGCATCCGGTCGTACGGCGTGGCGGGCAGACCGTCCCCGGTCTGCTGCTGTCGCGCGGCGCTCGGCGCGATCGGACGGGAGGGGTCAGAGGCGTCGTGCGCGCGTCACACGGAGCCGGAAGCTGTCCTGCTGGGCCGGTTCGTAGTCGAACTCGACCTGGTCACCCTGCTCGAACGCCTTGTAGCCCTCGGTCTCGATGACGCTGAAGTGGACGAAGGCGTCGAGGCCGTCGGGCAGCTCGGGGCTGCTGATCGCACCCCAGCCCTTCTCGGCCTTGTAGAACTTCACGACCCCGGTTGCCATCGGCTGATCAGATCAGGCCGGCCCGCGTCGTTCCACCCGGTTCCCGGAGCCACTGCTCCGGCCTGTCTCCGCAGGTCGGATGTGGTCGGGGTGGCGGGATTTGAACCCACGGCCCCTCGCTCCCAAATCGGTGAAGGACGGTCCAGCACGGTCCGCGACCGGTGGTGCGGCGTCCACGTGGAGCAGGGGAGTCCTGACCTGTCGGGGGTCGTTGCTGTCAGGGACCGCTGTCAGCAGCTCGTGGCTGAACCGCTACGACTGCTCCCCGCACGGCTGCGGCGCAGGCCGCGGAGCACGGTCGGTGTGGCTGGTCGGGTCATCCCATCCCTAATTCTGTTGAGCCCGAACGGCCGTCGTTAACGACACCTGTGCGGAGCCGACACAACACCCGAGAACGCTCCTACCAGGACAAGGGAACCCAGGCAGCCATGACGACACCAGCAGGCCCCTACCCGCCCCACTGCCAGACGCAGTGGGGCCCGGTGCCGCAGCAGCCGCAGCACCGGTGCCACGCTCTCGCGCATGGCGTACCTACAGCTCACGGCGCTCGTCGTTAACGACTACGACGAAGCGATCAGCTTCTTCGTGGACACGCTGGGCTTCGACCTTGTCGAGGACTCAGCAGCGCACACCAACGACGGCCGCCCCAAGCGGTGGGTTGTCGTCCGGCCGGCGGGCGCGGAGACCGGGATCCTGCTCGCTCGGGCCGACGGAGAACGTCAAGTCGCGGCAGTCGGTGATCAGCACGCTGGACGGGTCGGGTTCTTCCTGTGGGATGACGACTTCGAGAATCGGTACGCACGCATGCGAGCGGCTGGGGTTGAGTTCCTTACAGAGCCACGAACAGAGGCTTACGGTCGGGTTGTCGTCTTCCGCGATATCTCCGGGAACCGCTGGGACCTGCTTGGTCCCGCCGACTCCGGGTGAGTCACAGCGCTCCGCGGAGTCGGCCGCGGTCTGCGAAGTCCGGCCCGTAGCTCATGAGGCATTCGGCCATTACCGAGTACTCCTTGTGGTCAGTCGCCACGCTGCGCCCTTCCCCGATAGAGGCCGACTTGGGCGTGGTCCGTGGGTTGTCCAGGGGCGCCGGAGGCGCTCGCGCAGCGACGGTTCTGTGTGGGGTAGGGGCCCCGCGCAGGTTCGCCCTGGATGCCGCGCAGACCACGTACGACCCTTACCGGCAATCGGGTACGGGCTGTCTGCCACTGACCTTGCCAACTTGATCAGGCGCTCCTGCACAGGTCTGACTGAGAGGGCCGAGACACCTGCGTAGTGGGACGCCTGCATCTCGCCCGATGACGTGATCAGCGAGTGGCACTCAGTGGCTTCCCCACACTCTCGCCGTTAACGACACCTTCGGAACTCACCTGTCTGGACCGTCGACGCGTTCGACCTCGGCCAGAAACGCCCGCACCTCGGCCGAGAACTGGTCCGGGGCTTCCAGCTGGGCCCAGTGGCCGCAGCCAGGGACAAGCACCAAGCGCGCATCGGGCATCGCCTCCGTAGCCCGCCGGGACCCCGCGGGCGGGACCATTGGATCGTCAGCGCCGTGGAAGAACAGTGCCGGGGCGGAGATACGCGCCACGACGGGCTGCAGGTTGTTGTGCATTGATCGCGGCCCCACCGTCGCCTGGTTGTACCGGGCGTAGCCAACGAACGCCTGCGGGCGCCCTGCCTCCCGCACGAACTCGTCCACGACCGCCGACGGGAGGACGTCGGGATCCGCGACGACCCGCCGGATCGCGGCCCTGACAAAACGGGCACCAAGGCGTGCGAGCCGGAATAGCACTGGGTCGGGCAGCTGTGCGACTACCCACGCGCAGAACTGGACGACCCGGTTTCCCACCATCGAGACGAGCCCTCCCGGCGCCACCAGCACCAGCCCCTCGACCAGGTCCGGACGCCGTAGGGCCAGATTCAGGGCGACGTCACCGCCCATCGACACGCCCACGACGACGGCTCGGGACAGGTCCAGCCGGTCCGCGACTCGCCCGACGAGGTCCGACATAGCCTCCGGGCCGCCGACCGCGCCAATGCCAGTGGTTTCTCCGAAACCCGGCAGATCGGGCGCAAGTACTCGTCGATCCGCCCCGAACTCTTCGAATGCATGGAACCACGAGATCCCGGCGTTGTCCGTGCCACCGCCGTGGATTAGCAGGAGTGGTGTGCGGCGGCTCGCCCGTCCTTCCTCTGCGGTCGAGCGCAAGACACGGACGTAACCGTCGTCTAGATCGACCATCGTCGGTGTGCTGGCTGCTGGAACCAGTGGCATGCCGACTCCCATCACGCAGGTCCATGACCAGGCTAACAATTCTGGTCACACGGTCAAGGTATACATCTTGGCCCCGTGGTCGCGATCCAGGGGTGGGCTCCTGCTCGGGTCGTGTGTAGCGCCGCCGGTTTCCAGCGGTGGCCTGTAGCTCGCTACCTTCGTGATCTACGCCACCGAGCAGCTGGCTTCCGCTGCTCGTCGTTCGGCCCGGCTCGCGTCTCGCGTGGCCGCTCGGGCGCCGGCCTGCTCGTAGCCGCACTGTCGGCTCGTTCCGATGGTGCGGCTTCTCGGTGTTTCGAGTTTGGTCTGCGGTGGCGGGCGTGCGCGCGCCGGCCGCCGGGCCGGAGGTGATAGGCGGACGGCAGCGGCGCCGCCCGTCCGGCCCGTCAGGGTCGGCTTGAAGACGTAGAGAAAGTCCTCACCGGACGGAGACCGCCGTGTTGTCGGGTTCCGCTTGATGGGTGACACGCTGGCTCCAGTTGAGGGGTAACGCTCCGCTCCTGGTCTCTGCTGTGCACGACGGTCGTCGTGCGAGAGGGGCCAGGACTGATGCTCGTGGAGTTGAGCGTCGTGGAGCAGCGCTATCACGCGGTGATGGAAGTCCTCTCGGCCCGCGC
>NZ_JBZFLK010000038.1:0-40788 GCF_058448985.1 Pseudonocardia sp. DxW
GGTGGTCCCTCCCTGAGCCGATCTTGAATCCGACGCGCCGGACCAACGACAGATCAGCTCGTACCTACAGCGACATCAGAGCCCGTACGCGGACAGTCGGGGACTCGTTCGACAACGCACTGGCCGAGACCGTGAACGGCTACTACAAGGCCGAACTGATCCGCGGGCCCGCCAAGGACGGACCGTGGAAGACCGTCGCGGACGTCGAACTCGCCACACTGGGCTGGGTGCACTGGCACAACACCACCCGGCTGCACGGCTACCTCCACGACCGGCCACCAGCCGAGCACGAGAAGGCGTTCTACGCTGCTCAACGGGACGACCGTGAGACGGTCGAAATCCCATGAGCCGGGCCTCCATCAGACCCAGGGTGAGTCACCCACCTGGTTATCGTTGGGTTTCCGTTGGATTCGATCACGATACGAGCTGCTGCGGCGCTGGCGCAACGCTCTGAGCTGGAGCGGAGTGCGGCGGGCCGGGCTCGAACCGGCAACCTGACGGGTCCTGAGTCCCATCACCGCAGATGGTCGACGGTGAGCAGACATGGTTAACGCTGCTGGTCACGCCATCGATCGATCAACACCCGTGCTCCACGATGGACCGATGTCGCTTGTCGTAAGCGTGGGGATACCCGTGGGCATCCAAGGCGGCGGGCCGGGGGTACACAGGGCTGAGAGGTCTCCCCCACTTCAGTCACGCCGTGAGAGGCGGTGAACGAGTCCACCACGACCACGCACCTGTCCCGGTGGCCCGGGCCGACTCGCCAGTCGGCCACCCTTCCCGGGGCGTCCGCTCCACCCGGACCAAGCCGGACAGCCTGGGCCGACATGGGTGAGCTGGCTGCGCTGGATGGCGGGAAGCAACTCGGGCACGAGCCTGGCGACCGTAGATTGTGGCGCTACAGACCTCGGATGTCGGCGTAGGCCGTCAGGCGGACGGCGCGGTCGACGAGCGCAGCCGGCGCGGGCCGGGAGACGGGCATGCGGTCGGCCGTCGCCAGCGGACCGAGGTCGAGGCCGGTCAGCTCGGCGATCCGGGCGGCCGGGACCTGGAACGTCCGGAACTCCCCGAGCGGCGGCGGCTCGCCCTCCTGCCGCAGGTCACCGAGCTGCGGGGTCTGGTCGAGCAGATAGCCGGTGGTGCCCAACGCGCCACCGACGGTGAAGGCGCCGATCTTCCAGAACTGCCGGGGCAGCTTCACCCCGCGGTAGGGCGGGTCGTCGTCGGCGAGGACCGGGCCGGTGAACACGACGAGCTTGCGGTCGTGGTCCCCGGCGTTGTCAAGCAGATAGTCCTCGAGCCCGAGCCAGAGCTCGCGGTCCTGGTTAAACGACGACGCCTGCGGCGCGGCGTTGGTGTAGAAGAACGTCTCCGACTCGGCCCGCTCGGCTTCGGTCTGCTCGCCCCACACTGGGTCTCGGCGCCGGACCAAGTGGCCGCGGTCCAGGTCGTTGTCGGCGTAGATCTCCTCGCCGGCCTGCTGCTCAGCCGGGAGCCGGTCGTCGAACCGCCAGCCATCGGAGCGCTCCACATCGCGCAGACTCGCGCCATCGATCGCCACGGCGGTGGCCGCGGCGAGGCGACGGTCCGGGCGATGCAGCGTGGAGAAGTGGGTGTAGTCCAGCGGCACGGTCGTCACACCGGGCGCGATGGGCATCGGTGCCGGGACCCCGAGGAAGTCCGGCACGTAGCCGGCCGATGAGGGAGCGTTCATGGCGGCGACCGTAGGGGCGCCGGGTGAACGCGGCATGACATTCGCCGACGTCTCCGCACCCAGAACTCCGGGAGCGCCCCGATCTCCTACGAAGAGCGTGCGGACCCTCGACCATCTCAGAGATCTCTGCGGAGACGCCTACGTCATCATCACCTGCCAGTGCTGACAGCCATCTGCCCCGCCGACGGCACCCGACATGCCCGGGCCGTACCCAATCCTGATGATGAACAGACCGTGTCGTAACGGACGCAGCCCATATCACCGATGCGCTGTGCGACAGGCCCTCGCCTTCACCAGGGCCTCGCACCGGTAGAGGGGACGTCCTGTGAGCATCAACGATCGCGTCTACGAGCTGGCGACCAAGGTTCACCAGCACAAGGCCGCCATCGAAACCGAAGAGGCGACCAAGAACGCGTTCGTGATGCCCTTCATCGGCACAGTCCTGGGCTACGACGTGTTCAACCCCTCCGAGGTCATCCCCGAGTTCACCGCCGACGTCGGCGTCAAGAAGGGCGAGAAGATCGACTACGCCCTCGTCCACGGCGGCCAGGTACAGATCCTGGTCGAGGCCAAGAAGGTCACCGAGCCGCTGAAGATCGAGCACTCCTCGCAGCTGTTCCGCTACTTCGCAGTCACCAACGCCCGCGTCGCGATCCTCACCAACGGCGAGAGCTACGAGTTCTACACCGACCTCGACGCCCCCAACAAGATGGACGAGAAGCCCTTCCTCGTCCTCGACCTCGCCGCGATCGACGCGACCCTGCTGCCCGAGCTCGCGAAGCTGACCAGAGAGTCCTTCGACCTCGACTCGGTCCTCAACGCCGCCGGCGAGCTCAAGTACATCGGACAGATCAAACGCGCCCTGGCCACCGAGTTCCGCAACCCCAGCAGCGAGTGGATCAAGTTCTTCGCCTCCCGAGTCTACGAGAAGAACGTGACCTCGAAGGTCCGCGAGCAGTTCGAGACCCTCGTCCCGAAAGCCGCGACCCAGTTCCTCAACGAGCAGGTCAACGAGCGCCTCAAGACAGCCCTCGGCGACGGAGCCGACACTGTCACGACCGCCCCGGCCCCGGAGCGCACCACCACCGTGACCGTGTCCGACGACACCGTCTCCGGTGACATCGAGGACACGAAGTCGACCAAGCTCGTCGTCACCACCGACGAGGAGATCGAGGGCTTCCAGATCGTGCGCGCGATCGTCTGCAGCGAGGTCGCCGTCGATCGGGTCGCCGCCCGCGACACCCAGACCTACTTCGGGATCCTGCTTGACGACAACAACCGCAAGCCGGTCGCCCGTCTCTGGTTCAACCGCGCCCAGAAGTACCTCGGTGTGTTCGACGAGAACAAGACCGAGACCCGGCTCCCGATCAACTCGGCCCGCGACATCTACACCCACGCCGACACCCTCCGCAAGACCGTCGCGGACTACCTCAGCCGAGACGGCAGCGCAGCCTCGTAGCGCCACCGCCGCCGTGCTTGGCCGACCCTCCGCCGATCGATCAACCGCGTTTGCCGGACACCCGCGCGTCCCGCCGGTCACCAGACCCCGTCACTGCCAGGCTGATGGCCACACAATTGACGCGGCCGGACCGGCCGCACCGAATCGCAGGAGGCACAATGGGCGACATCGCGAGCAAGGTCGACAAGGCCTACGAGGACAAGAGCATCGCCGAACTGGCCGACGCCCCCGTCGACGCCCTCCAAGGCGTCTCCGAAGGAGACGCCCAGCACCTCAAGGACGCCTTCAACATCAAGACCGTCCGCGACCTGGGCACCAACAAGTACTTCCTCTGGGCACAGGCCATCACCAAACTCGCCGACTGACAGCCCGCCGTGCGGGACGGCCACACACACTCGCCGTCCCGCACGGCACAGCTCCATCGGCGACCGTCCGTACCCGTCTGACGACGCCCGGATCTTGCTGCAGGCCCCAACTGGAGCCCGGCGACAGGGCGGACCGAAACGCATGACCGCGGCCGAGGAGGTCCGGCAGCCCCGACGAGCTCGGTATACCCGGAGATGATGACGGGGCTGTCGTTCGCCCCTGCGAGGCGCTTCGCTTCGACCGAGTTCACCGTGCGGCACACCGTCGGCCATCCGACCGAGGCAGACTCGCCGTTCGTGACCGCTCCGCTGCTCCACGGACAGGCGCTGGCCGCACGTACCGCCCTGGTCCTGTCCGTCCCACTACAGGCCGCACTCGGCGCGCAACTGCTCAACCCCGCCACGCCGGCCGACGGCCTCACCTTCCTGGTCGGCGCCCTGGCCGACGGCGGGGCCGGTGGCGCGCACGCCGGCGCGCTCGCCGTCGGCTTCGAGACCGCCGCACTGCTCGCGCTACTGCCACAGCTCACCGAGGCCGAACACGCGATCACCATCTCCACCGCAACCACCCTGACCACCGCCGCACCGGTCGGAGCCCGGATCGAGTTCCGCGGCGAACTCGACCGCCGCACCGGACGCACCGCCTTCACCTCGGTTCTCGCCACCTGCCATGGCGCGCCGATCGCCCGCGCCCAGGTCATCAAAGCGGTCGTGCCGATGCCCGACCTCACCACCGCCGGTCAACCCACTGCACCGAATACTTGACAGTCCCCACCACCCGCCACCCACCGCGACCAGATCGAGTTGTGCAGATAGCGGCACTGCCCGTTCACCAGCGAGCAGGCCCGAGATCGAAACCATCGCCGGTGGCGACGGGCGCCTCGCGGAGCCAAATCGGTCGTCGCGCTGGAGCGGAACAGGCTCCGCAGGCGTCCATATATCCAACGCACGGCCGGCGCGGCCTTGAGCGCGCCGCGACACGGGCGTCTCGGCCATGTCGATGGTCAGTGTGTGTAGTACTGCCGGGGCAGGATGTCGCGGATGATCGACAAGTCCAGCTCGCCGTCCTCAGTCAGCCCCGGCCACGAGTAGCCCTCCTGCTCCCCCACCTGGATCCGGAACTCCTGACGCCCCTCCAACACCGCGCGCTCATACAGCGCGTCGACCGCGGCGTCGCGGGCGCTCTGCCAGTCCACCCCTGTGCCGTGATCGGTCCAGACCACGTTCTCGACCCCGGACCGCAACACCCCAACCCGCCACTGCATGACCCGAGCCTGACGTGCGGCGGCCCGGCCGCGCCAGCGGCCGGGCCGAGTAATCCACATCCCCATCGCTGCGGCTCACACCAACGGGGCTTCTCCACAGGGCGCGGCCAGCAGGTCGGCGGCGATCCGCCACGCGGACAGCATCGACGAGTACGCGGCCGCGTCCGCCAGCTCCCACGTGACCGGGCCGACCTGAATCCGCAGCATCGTCGGCAACTCCCGCCCCGGCTGCGCGGTCAGCACATCAGCGTTCACCTTCGGCATCCCGGCGAAGCGGACCATCGCCGAAAGCAGCCACGGGCCGGACGCCATCGCGCCGTGCCGCCCGACCGGCAGCACCTGCGACAGACCGCGGGCCATCGGCGCGGCCGCGGCCCACTTGTCCGCGATCACCTGTGCCGTGAGGTGGGTGGACATGTAGGCCAGGATCGTGCCGAGCGAGATCCCGAGCTGCTGCTGCGGCGTGCCTGCGAACCGCATATCCACCCTGGTCGGCACCATCCCGGCGACCCGAACGGCGATGTTGCCGACCGAGGAGAACCCGCCCCGGGCGGCCTCCTGAGCCATCGCCCGCCCGGTGCTCGTGCTGGTCTGGTTCCTGCTGCCCATGCTGGCCTCCGATGAACGTGGGCCTGTCGGCCCGGGTACCCGCTTGCGGGTGGCGGGGCGCTGTTCCCCCGCTGCCCGCAAGGGCGTCCCGGCACGGCCGGCGAGGCTCACGGTCCACGGGCAGCCCGAAGGGCTGTCGCCGCAGGCGACGCGTAGCGCCAGCGCAGCGCCCTTGACCGTGAGACCGGCCGTGCAAGCCACCGGGCCGACAGGCCACGCCACAGGCGTTCCGACGAGGTTCCCGGCCGCGCGGCCATGAGCGGGTTGAGCACTGGACAACCGACGTTCTGATCCGTAGTCCGAATTTTCGCACCCACAAGGTTGGAATACCTGGTCGCTGACGACAGCCGAGGCGTGCGATCGAGCACCAGCGGCACAAGTGTGCAGCAGTTCGTGGACCGGCTCGTGGACCGCAACCAGGATCGATCACCGCCGGGCCACCACGGCTCGCCCGGTCCGATACCTGGCTACTGCTCCTGGCGGGGCCGCTGTGGTCCGGTACCCCGCCGGTGCCCCTTGCCAAGAAGGTGTTCCGGCCCCCAAGGATCACGCGGTGGCAGCCCTACACGTCGACACCACGCCGGTCAGCGCGGTCGTACACCACTCTGCTCAGTGTCAGAGTGATCACGGCTTGACCGGCTCGTTCCGTCCGGCCCCGCACCGGTTGCGCGAGGATCGACTGCGCAGAGGCACCGAGGCGCACCGCCGGGCGAGCGTGTGCGCTGTTCGATCACCGCGCACTCGAGACTCATCCTGAATCGAGCTCGTGGGCCGGTGCCGGGTCGGCCAGGGCGACGAGCACTTCACGCGGGCCCTCGTAGGGGTCGCGGCCATGGGCGGTGCGGATGTTGTCGAGCACGAGTAGGTCACCGCTCTGCCAGGGCTCGCGGACCGCGTTGGCGGTGTAGGCCTGCTTGATCTGGCTCACAAGGTCCCAGCCGATGGGGGTGCCGTCCCCGAAGCAGGTGGTGGCCGGGAGCCCGTCGGGGCCGAGGATGTCGCGCAACTCGGTGCCTGCGTCGGGTCCGAAGACCCACTCGCTGTAGTACGCGATCTCGTTGAACCAGCAGCGCACGCCGGTGATCGGGTGTCGGATGACGGCCGGGCGGCGTTGCCGGGTACGGAGCTGCCCGCCTCGACGCCACTCGACGTCGATGGAGTGTGCTCGGCAGTACTCCTCGACACCGTGTCGATCACCGATGCCGAAGGCGTCCGACCAGGATGGACCGACGTCGCCGTTGTAGGTCCGCACCAGGGTCCAACCGTCGCGCTCGCATCGCTTGACCAGGCTCGCGGGCAGCGCTGCGAGCACGGCCGATGAGTCGACGAGGACCGTGGCGCCGCCGAGGACGGGCGGGGACAGGCAGACGAACATCATCGCAGCGGGGAACCAGTCGCTGTACGACAGCTCGTGGTGTGGGCACATCGGGATGCCGCGGGGCCACCGGGTCGCCGAGTACACGCGGTCGGTGTAGGGCACTCGCGGTGCGAATACCTCGCGCTCGGTCATCAGGTCGTCGGCGAGCATCCGTACCACGTCGCCGGCCAGGATCGGGTCGTAGAGCCCCAGACCGCGGACCAGCACCGCGCCATGTTCCACCACCGCCCTACGCAGGGCGTCTCGGTTCTCGAACGCCCAGCGCAAGGGGTCGTCCGGGTCGACCAGCAGGAGCGGAGGTCGGCCGGGGCGGCGTTCGACCGGGAGCTGTTCTGCCTGGGCCTGGGTAGATCGGCCGGAGAAGGACATGTCGACTCCCCGCGCTGAGTGGTCGGCTCTCATGCCGACGCCGGGATGGATCTGGTGGGCAGCTCGCGGGCCGGGTTTCCGCCCCAGGTCTCGCTCGCGGGGACCTCCTCGCCCTTCATGAGGAACGAATCGGCCTCGATCACGGTGTCATCGCCGATGGTGATGCCGTAGTGCACGAAGGCCCCGACGCCGAGCGTGACGCGCGACCCGATGACGGTGTAGTCGGATTTGAAGGCACCGTCTTCCTGCGAGTGGTTCTGGACGATGCTGCGCTCGTTGAGCGTGCAGTCGTCGCCGAAGCTCATGAACGGCCGTTCGACGAGCGAGGCGCCGTCGTCGAACAGGCGTGCGCCGACCCGCGTTCCGAGCATCCGCAACAGGAGACCTTTGAACGGGGTGCCGTTGAACAACACGAGGTAGCTCGGAGCGGGGACCTTCCAGAACCGTTCGTGCCCCCAGAAGATCGGTTCGTAGATCGAGCACCCCTTCGGCGCCCGCAGGAGCAGTCGCCGCACCGACCGGTCGACCGCGGTGAACCACCCGACGGTGAGCACGGTGATCAGTACCTGCGCGACCAGGATTTCGGCTGCGCCGAGCGTGACCTCCCAGATCGCGATCCCGGGGACCAGGATCGCGATCCCGAAGAAGTAGAGCCAGCGCACGATCAGGTGCAGCGCGATCGTGACGGCGTTGTGCCGATTCTTGCCCCGTAGCGCGCGCCGCAGCCCCTGCTCGCCGAGCTCGAGTTGTGCGTCGCGGGCAACCGTGCGCGGGATTTCGAAGCTCGGTGAGCCGAGCAGGCCGACACCTTCGCGGACCGGTCCGTCGATCGGGATCATGACCTTGGTGCCGAGCAGGCAGTTGTTCCCGACCCTGCCCTGTGACGGGTAGGCGATCCGGTTACCGAAGAAGCTGCTTGTACCGATCGTGGTCTGCGACAAGCGAAAGGACGTGTGCGAGTACTCCGCGTTGACGATCGAGAGGTCGTCGGCGACGACGGTGCCGGTGCCGATCCTGGTGAGATAGGGCGACTCGTGCTTGATCAGCATCCCGAAGTTGTTGCCGGTCTGTACCAGTGGCCGGAGCTTGTAGCCCACGGCCCGTAGGTAGTGCGGGATCGCGGAGCTGTCCCCGAGCAGCATCGTGAACGTGATGCTGTTGGTCAGCAACGCGACGGTCTGGTGCAGGAAGTAGTGGACCCCGTAGAGCGGGTAGACCCGGTCCGGGCGGACGGCGGACGCCATCAGGCGCGGAACGGTGATCATCACCAGGAACGCAAGCAGCAGGACGCCGAAGAACAGCACGAAACTCAGAGCGAGAATCTCGGCGTAGAAGTACCAGTGGACGAACGCCTCCGGTCCGGGGAACAGCAGCGCCGTCAGCTGTGGGATCTCGCGCAACAGCAGCGCGATACCGCCCAGTGCCAGCGGCACGGCGACACCCAGGACGAGGGTCAGCTGCACCAGCGTGTAGAGGATCTTCCGGGTCGGTCCGCACCTGGCGGGCGGGACGGTGGAGTAGTTCACGCCGGCGGGGCGGGCCGGTGATCCGTGCCAGCGCTCGCCGGCGGGTATCACCTGTCCACTCAGTAGTGCGGAGGTGTGGCCGAGTTGGCCGCCGTCGTCGATGCGTGAGCCGAGCTCGAGGACCGTGGCTTCGCCGACGAACGCATCGGCGCCCAGGGTGACCGATCCGATCTCAATCAGACCATCGCGGGCGCGGTAGCAGGAGAGCAGCGCATCTTTGCGGATCACCGTGCGGTCACCGATAGACAGCAGGTCGGTGCACACCGGCATGGACTGGGCGAACAGCGCCACGTCGCGGCCGATTCGGGCGCCGAGCGACCGGAGATACAGCGCGTAGAGCGGTGAGCCGCGGAACAAGACCAGCGGGTTCATCCGCACCAGCGTCTTGACGATCCAGAACCGGACATAGCCCAGGCTCCAGATTCGGATCGAGCGGGGCCGCCACCGACCGATCAGCACCCACTTGACCACGATCGGGAACAGACACAGGAACGCGAAGCTGGCGGCGCCGACCACGACCGCCCGCTCGTAGAGATCGAGCAGCGTCGGCGACGCGACGAACCACTCGTAACCCCAGAACAGCACCAGCGCCATGAGATAGGACCAGCCCAGGACGAAAGCGACCTGAACTGCACCGCACAGGACATAGCCCAGGGTGCCGATGCGGCGAACCGACTCGGGCCGGTCGAGGACGACGGCGGGCTCATCCAGTGGCGCCGCAGCGAGCGCGCCTGCACCGGCCGGAGCGAGGGAGTCGGCCAGGCCGGCGAGCGTCGGGGTGGCGTAGACGTTCTCCATCGACAACGTCGGCAGCCGGGGGTCCTTACGTACCCGGGCGCAGAACTTCGCCAGCATCAGGGAGTCGGCGCCCAGGTCGTCGAAGAAGTTCGCGTCCGCCGACACCTCCCGCTCCAGCACCGTCGCGAGGACCTCGCCCAGCTGCACCGCCAGGTCCTCGGCCGCCGGTGCAGCTCTCCCCGTCGCGGGGGCCACGGCCGCCGCCAGGTCGGCCAGGCACGGGTGGCTGTAGACCTGTTGGATCGACAGCGTCGGCAACTCGGGGTCCTTGCGCACCCGGGCGCAGAACTTGGCCATGGTCAACGAATCTGCGCCGAGAGCGAAGAAGTTCGCCTCCGGCGACACCTCCTCACGGTCGAGTACCGCAGCCAGGAGCTCGGCAAAGCGTTCCTGGATCAGGATCGGCGACGGCGGCGCCGGTGCTTCGGCCGGCAGGGCGAGAGCGGTGGCGAGGCGGCGCAGCGTCGGGTGTTCGTAGATCTGCTGGATCGATATCGACGGTAGGTCCGGCAGAGTGCGGGCCCGGGCGCAGAACTTGGTCATCAGCAAGGAGTCGGCGCCCAGGTCGTCGAAGAAGTCCGCGTCGACGGAGACTTGTTCGCGGTCCAGCACCCCGGCAAGTACCTCCGCCAGGCGGGCTTCGGGACCGGTGGTGGCGACCGCTGCCAAGCTGGACGGCGACGGTGGGGCGTGGCCTGACGCCGGCTGCACGGTGGAGGCCACCACGTCGTCGGCCTCGGGGGTCGCAGCCGCCGGCTCGAGACGACGGCCACGCGTGGTGGCGTCTGCCTGGAGCCGACCCCGGTACTCGATACGCTCGTCGGGCGTGATGCGGCCCAGGTCGCCCGTGCGGAAGATGCGTTTCGACGGGTTGCCGGGCACGTCGAGCATGTCGGCGAGGAAAGCCTCCCGTGCCAGGTCGTCGCGGTTGACATAACCGCGGGCCAGCCCGATCCCGGCGATCCCGATCTCACCGATCTCACCGTGCGGAAGTGCCGAGTGGGGTTCCTCGACATCCAGCACGACCACGCTGTAGGTCGGCAACGGGACTCCGAGACAGCACCCTCGTTCTGGCTCCAGCTCGGCCCACGTGGTGGTGACCGTTGCCTCGGGCGGACCGTAGGTGCCGATCAGCCGACGTCCGGGACGGCGCCACCGCCGGATCACCTCCGGTGGGCACGACGCAGGCGACAACACCAGTCGCAGACTGAGCAGCCGTTCGTCGAGTGCAGCAAGTGTCGCTGCGTCGCCTCGCATCACGGTCACACATCGCTCGCCGAGGAAGCGCCACAAGGCGGCGCCCTGCAGCGGCAGCCCAACCGGCGGAGTGACCACTGTCGCTCCGGTGACCCAGGGCAGCCAGGTCTCCTCCACCAGCAGGTCCGACCCTGCAGACTGGCCCTGGAAGACCCGGTCCCCGGGGCCGATGCCGTAGATCTCAGCTGCCACGCGGACGAAGTTGCATACGCTGGCGTGGTCGATCGCGAGGCCGCGAGGACACCCATCTGAGTCGAGGCCGTAGGAGATGTAGGCGACCGGTCCACCCGGTACCCCGCGTTCGACCGCTAGCAGCTGCCGCGAACTCTGTTCGGCGATGAAGGGTCCGGCGGAGTCGAGCGAGACAACGGTCGACATGGTCTGCGCGTCGAGTTCAGGCATGCCGGCTGCGACCGGCGAGGTCGTCAACACCAGGCGCGAACCCGCGTCGGCAACGATCGCCGCCACGTGCTCGGCAGTGAGACACACGTCCAGCGGAACGTAGGCCGCACCGACCTTGGCCATCGCGAGCATCGCGACACAGAGGTCCGTCGATTCGAGGAGGAGCACAACTCGGTCTCCCCGACCGATGTCGTGCAGCCGCAGGTACCGGGCCAGGCGATTCGACTCCCCGTCGAGCTCCACGTAGGAGAGGACTCCACCGGGGGCGTCCACGGCCACGCGGTCGGCGCAGCCGAATCGGATCAACCACTCGCACTGTGTCTCGAACAAGTGCTCGAGCCGGTCCGTCGGACGCGCACGCCTGCCCTGGGGCTCGCCACGATCGATCAGAATCCGCCCCAACGCAGGGCCGGCGACGTTCGGGGCACCCGCTCCGGACGAGTCGTCCTCACCACCTCGTTCACCGGTTCGGACATCAGCATCCGGTGTCTGGACGAGCTGCCCCCAGTTGATCACCGCGCTCCCCCCGGCTGCGTCGCTCTACTGTGCGCAGCGATGCTCGGACGCGCGGCGCCACCGAACTCGCTCGCGCCTGCTGTCACGCACGTGCCATTTGTATCCGGGACCAGGCAAGATGTCGGTAAACTGATCTCGCGGAAGGCAAGAGGAAGGTAAACGATACCGACTTGCATATTTGTGTACGCCAGGTGGACGTAGAATGTGCACCATCTGTGCGCACTCCGTTGCGCTGTTGAGTACATGCGGGCGCACTCGCGCAGCCCCCACTTGCCTCTGCTTCGCCCCTGGCGCGAGTGCCCTCGCACCGCGACCTCTGGGCCGGTCGCGGTCAGCGTCCAACGCGCGTGTCAGCGCCGCTCGGCTCCAGGTTCGAGATCTTCGGTCGTGCGAGCACCTGGAACGTGGTGGGGGCGTGCCGACCAGGTCGTCGGACACGCGCGACTGATCCACCGCGTGGGAGTTCCGTGAGGGCTCGCTCGACCCGGTCGAGGACTGCGATTCGGGTCTGCTCGTCGACGCCCACAGGCTCGATCGTCACCGTCCCGAGAAAGCTCTCGGCCGAGCCATACCATTCGCTGGACCAGGACAGAAGGAGTTCTGGACCGTCGGATGTTCGCTCTGAACCGATGCTGCGGTGGTCGAAGCCGAGCATCCTGAGAATGGGGTCGTCGACCAAGGCGTTGTACAGCTGCTGATGAACCGTCGTGGCCGAGGTGGTCATTCCGCCCTCCGAGGGTCGGTCAGCGCGGGATTCGCTGCTGTCGACCTCGAATCTAGGGAGGGCTCGAGGAACAGTTCTGCAACCGAAGGTAAGGCGACGGTAAAAAATGTCGCGGTGGCGGTCGTAGTCGGAGTACGACCCAGGCAGGAGGTGCGGCGCGCCACCGGACACGCCCCCGCCGGTCAGCCCGGGACAGGAGGCGCGATGACCGCTTCGCCCGACTCCACCATGGCGGGAACGGAGAGCAGGAGGGTCACCACCGAACCGGGCGCCCCGACCGTGAGGCGGCCACCTTCGCTCTCCGCGAGCCGTTGAGCCAGTGGAAGTCCCATCCCGGTGGAACTGTCCGCGCCACGCATCGCGGTCGGTGCGATGCCCTGCCCCTCGTCGGCGACGTCGATCGCGATGGCGTCCTCACCGGCTTCGCGAGCCGACACCGAGACCGTACCCGTGCCGTGCATGCACGCGTTGTCCAGCAGCACTGCGAGGATCTGTCGGACCGCGGCCGACGAGGCGTCGGGATTCGGTAGCTCCTGCGGACGATGAAGGAGTAGGCCCCGACCGTCGCGGTCGAGCCGGGTCCCCCATTCCTCAGCGCATTCGTCGAAAAGTGAAGCTATGTCCGCCGGCTCCGCTGAGGCCGTCTGACGTTCGCGTGCCAGGGCCAGCAGCTCGTCGATGGTGCGCTCGAGGCGGTCGATGGAGGCCAGGCCGTCCTCGACGGTGCTGGGCGTGAGTCGCTCCGGCCGCTCGACCACGGACTCCAGCCGTAACCGTAGCCCGGCGAGCGGGGTCCGAAGCTGATGTGATGCCTCGGCGGAGAAGGCCCGCTCCCGGGCGAGCAGATCGTCGAGCCGCTGCGCGGTGCGGCTCAGCGCGGCGCTGGCTCGATCGGTCTCGGCAATGCCCGTCGACTGGGGGACGATCCCGAAGTCCCCGTCACCGAGCCGATCGGCATCGGCGACGAGTCGATCCAGCGGACGGGCCAGTCGGTAGGCCAGGCGCCGGGCGAGTAGCCATGCCGAGAGGAGCACGAGCCCGCCCAACGCGGCCATCCCCAGCCAGATCGGTACCAGCTGCCCGTACACCGACGAGACCGGCACAGCGGCCCGCACCACGCCGATGATGTCGTGGGTGTCGCTGACCGGAGTGGCCGCGATCAGGTCCCCTGACGGCCGTTGGCCGCTGTAGCCGCTCAGCACGTACTCGACGGGAGCATCTCCCTCCGACGGCCCGACCCCGAGCAACCGCTCGCCATCGTCGTCGTACAGCGCAACGGCGGCGCCCCCCGGCCCGTCGGGCAAGTTGGCCGGAACACGATCATGGGACATGTCTTCCTGCACCGTACGGGCCGCGAACCCGGCGAGGCGTTGCAGCGAAGCCTGTTCCTCGGAGACCGCGAACTGGGCGAGACCGACCGCCAGTGGCACACCGAACAGCACCACCGAGAACGCCGCCGCGATCAGCGCCAGACCGACGATCCGCGACCTCACTGCTCGGCCCCCGCAGCGTCGGAGGGCGGCAGGTCAAGGCGAAACCCGTGCCCGCGCAGGGTCGTGATGACCGGTACGCGGTGCGATGCGAAGTCCGCCAGGCGCCTACGCAGCGTCCCGACGTGCACATCGAGTGTCTTTGTCGGCCCGAACCAGTGCTCGTCCCACACATCGGCCATCAACCGCTCCCTGCTCACCGCGGCACCGGGCTCACGGGCCAGCCGGAACAGGAGGTCGAACTCCTTCGTGCGCAGCACGACCTCCTGCCCTGCGACGAAGGCCCGACGACTGACCGCATCGAGGCGCAGATCTCCGATCTCGAGCACCGAGCCGGCCTCGCCGAGCACCGACCGTCGCAGGTGCGCTCGAACCCGAGCCAGCAGCTCGGCGAGCCGGACCGGCTTGGTCAGGTAATCGTCGGCCCCGGCATCCAGCCCCAGCACGACGTCCATCTCCGCGGTGCGAGCTGTGAGAATCACGAGGATGGTCGCCGGCAGCGCGGCCCGGATACGCCGACAGACGTCGACCCCGTCCAGGTCGGGCAACCCGAGATCGAGCAGTACCAGGTCGAAGGCCGTCTCCGTGATCGCCGACAACGCCCCGGAGGCATCCTGCACCCATCGTGTGTCGTGGCCGTCGTCGACCAGGCTCGTCCGCAGCACGTCCCCGATCGTGCCGTCATCCTCGACGATCAGCACACGAGTCGCGGTCATCGTTCCCTCCGTCCGGGCAATCACGCCCCGGCGCCCGTCGGCCGGCTGCGGGCCGAATGTCGACCGGGTCTGGCCGCCGACTTCCCGGGACGATGACAAACACACCGATGTTGTCGGCCTCGATCCTGTCAGTGTCACCGTCATGTGCCACGCGCGTCGCGCCCGGCACGTGTCATCGGGCAGAGCCGACCCGATCGCGGCGTGAATGACCGCCTACGGCGTGACCAGTCAGCGGCACTCGTCCAGCACGCAAAGATCACACCGGTAACGGGCTCTCCCGCTGTAAGGTGAGTCGACAATGATAGTCGATATGCATGTCGATATGTTGATGGGAGCTTCTCTGTGTCCCCACACCGGTTCCGTCCGACCGCACTCGTGGCGGGTTTAGCCGCGCTGAGTCTCGGACTGTCCGCCTGCGGGGCCGAGCAGGGCGAGGAGCCCGTCGGTCCGGACGCTGCACGGCTTCAGATCGTCGTATCCACCGACGCCTGGGGCTCCGTCGCGCGAGCCGTTGGCGGCGACCATGTCCAGGTCGAGTCGATCGTCGAGGGGGCGAACTCGGACCCGCACGGCTACGAGGCGACCCCGCAGGACGCAACTACCCTCGGTGACGCCCAGGTCATCGTCATGAACGGTGGTGGTTACGACGCGTTCATGACCGGCCTGATCGACGCGTCCGGCAATCGGGCGCCGGTCGTCGACGCAGTCGAAGCCTCCGGGCTCGAGGGCGCCGGCGAAGCAGCTGAGCGCGGCCACGAGGGGGAAAGTCCCGAGGAGCATGCTGCGCACGCTGACGAGGGAGCCGAGCCCGGGCACGGCTCGTTCAACGAGCACGTCTGGTATCACCCGGCAACCGTGCAGAAGGTCGCGCAGCGCCTGGCCGACCGGCTCGCCGAGATCGACCCGGCGGCGGCCCAGGATTTCCGGAGCAACGCCGACGCCGTGGGCGACGAGATCGCGACGTTGACCTCCAAGGCGACCGAGATCGGTCGGACTCATCCGCAAGCCCGGGTGGCCGTCACCGAGCCGGTGTCGGACCATCTGCTCAACGCTGCGGGAGTGCAGGATGTGACGCCGCCGGAGTTCTCGGCTGCGGTCGAGGGGGCCACCGATCCGCCGGCGGCCGTCACCGCCCAGATGCTGGATCTGTTCCGCACTCCTCCGCCGGTCGACGCGCTGATCGTCAACAGCCAGACGCAGTCCGCGACGACCGACCAGGTCCGTGCTGCCGCTGAGCAGGCCGGCGTGCCGGTGATCGAGATGTCGGAGACCCTCCCCGAGGGAACCAACGACTATGGGCAGTGGATGAACGACAATCTCGACGCGCTCGTCGATGCCCTCAACCGCTGACCGAAGCTCCCGGCGTTGGCTGCTGCAACCTGGCTCGGCTCCACGACTACGCCGGGCACTGTGGAGTCCGCAGCCTCGATCGGAGTCGGAGTCCTGCTCGGCGTAGTCTGGGACCGCCTACCTCAGGCGATGTCGACGCTGCAGGTGGGAACGAACGAGAGGCGGTGCTCGTGTTCGCAGCAGTGGCCGGGAAGGCCGCGAGCCTGGTGGCCAGCGGCTTGGCCGGGGCCGTGGCGTACGACGGCGTGAAGCGGGTGGTCCGCTCCGGTGCAGTTCGCGAGGCCGCGGTGACCGCGACGACGTGGGGCCTGCGCGGGGCTCGCGCCGCTGAAACCGGCGCCGAGAAGGCCCGTCTGACGACTGCGGACATCGTGAGCGAGGCCCGCGGCCGGATCGGCGAGCAGACCCCCGCACCGGGCGCCGGTGACGGGCACGGTCACGAACACTGAGGTCGACCATCCTGAGTAGCGACCTCGCGGGCCCGGATCTCACTGTCGTCAGCGACGCGGCCGGGCGTGTCCGTTTCGCCGTTCCCGCGCTCCGCGATCAGGTCGCGCTGGCCGTCGCCGTCGAGGACGTCGTCGACCACGTCGCCGGTGTCCGGCAGGTGCACGCCTACCCGCGCACCGGCAGCGTCGTCGTCTGGTACCGCGACGGATGCGACGGGATCGAGTTGCGCGAGGCGATCAGCAAGGGCCTCGGCGCCGATCCGGAGGCGACCGTGGCCCGCACCCCGCGTTCGGCCGACCCCCAACACGGGGAGTTCGCCCGTCTCGTGGTGGGCGGGGTCGCGCTGGCCGCGCTCGGGTTCCGCCGCTACGGCCTGCGCCGTCCACCGATGCTCGGACCGACCAGCCGTACCGTCGCCACCGGTGTCACGATCTTCACCGGGTACCCGTTCCTGCGTGGCGCGCTGCGCTCGCTGACCGGTGGCCGCGGCGCGGGTACCGACGCGCTGGTCTCCGCCGCGACGGTGGCCAGCCTGGTGCTGCGGGAGAACGTCGTCGCACTCACCGTGCTGTGGCTGCTCAACATCGGCGAGTACCTGCAGGACCTGACACTGCGCCGCTCCCGCCGGGCGATCTCCGACCTGCTGACCGGCACAACGACACGGACCTGGATTCGCCTGGCTGACGGCAGCGAGATCGAGGTCGACATCGACGACCTGGTGCTCGGCGACGAGGTCGTGGTGCACGAACGGATCGTGCTACCGGTCGACGGCGAGGTCGTCGGGGGCGAGGGCGTCATCGACCAGGCGGCGATCACCGGCGAGCAGCTGCCGGTCTCGGTCGCGCCCGGCACGACCCTGCACGCCGGCTCGGTGCTGCTGCGCGGGCGGATCGTCGTCCGGGCGACCGCGGTCGGCCAGGACACCGCCATCGGTCGCATCCTCGAGCGGGTCGAGCAGGCCCAGGGCGACCGCGCGCCGATCCAGACCGTCGGGGAGAACTTCTCCCGCCGGTTCGTGCCGGCGTCGTTCCTCCTCGCAGGTCTCACCCTGCTGGCCACCCGGGACGTCCGCCGCGCGATGACGATGCTGCTCGTCGCCTGCCCGTGCGCGGTCGGCCTGTCGACACCGACCGCGATCAGCGCCGCGATCGGCAACGGCGCCCGCCGCGGCATTCTGATCAAGGGCGGTGCCCACCTGGAGGCCGCCGGACGGGTCGACGCGATCGTGTTCGACAAGACCGGCACCCTGACCCAGGGGCGCCCGGTCGTCACGAACGTCATCGCGTTCCACGACGACTGGACACCCGAGCAGGTGCTGGCCTACTCGGCGTCGTCGGAGATCCACTCCCGACATCCGCTGGCGCAGGCGGTCATCCGCTCCACCGAGGAGCGGCGGATCGAGATTCCGCCGCACGAGCAGTGCGAGGTGCTGCTCGGACAAGGCATGCGGGTGCAGGCCGATGGCCGCGTACTGCTCATCGGCTCCCGGGAGCTACTGCGCGCGCAAGGTGTGAAGGTCAGCCGCAGGGCCGCCGACTGGGTCCGCAAGCTGCAGCGAGCCAGCGAGACCCCGCTGCTGCTCGCGGTCGACGGCGAGCTCGTCGGTCTGGTGTCGCTGCGCGACACGATCCGCCCCGAGGTCGGCGACGTGCTGGTCAAGCTCCGTGCCGACGGTGTGCGGCGGATCGTCATGCTGACCGGCGACCACCCACGCACCGCGCAGGCAGTGGCCGGACAGCTGGGCATCGACGAGTACCGCGCGCAGGTGATGCCCGAGGACAAGCAGGACGTCGTGCGGGCGTTGCAGGCCGAGGGCCACACGGTCGCCATGGTCGGCGACGGCACCAACGACGCCCCGGCACTCGCACTGGCCGACATCGGGATCGCCATGGGCGCCGCCGGGACCGACGTGGCGGTCGAGACCGCCGATGTCGCGCTGGCCGCCGACGACCTGAACGCCCTGCTCGACCTGCGTGACCTCGGCCGGCGCTCGATCACCCTGATCCGGCAGAACTACGGCATGTCCATCGCCGTGAACGCCGCCGGGCTGCTGGTCTCCGCCGTCGGAGCGATGTCGCCCGTGGTGGCGGCGATCCTGCACAACGCGTCCAGTGTCGCCGTGGTCGGGAACAGCTCACGACTGATCCGCTACCGGATCCCCACGAGCATGTCGACATCACTCACCGAAGGACCCCTGCTCGAAGCCCACCCGGATCAGTGAGGGCCACCGTCAGGACGCCAGTGGATCGGGTGTGAGATGGACCCGCGCGAGCCTCTCGACCAGCTCCGGTAAGGCACCATCCGGAGCGCTACCTCGCCGCAGGGCCCGGTAGCTCTGCAGGACCGCGTCCGACACCGTCGCGCGCGTCACGCTGCAGCCGAACTCCGCGCACAGTCGTGTCGTGGCTTCGTCACAGCAGGCCATGCACTCGGTCGAGGTGGCTGCCGCGCGGCTCGACCTGGTCACCCCTACCGGGCCTTGTTCCGCGGATTCTTCTTGTTGATCACGTAGACCTTTCCGTGACGACGGATCACCTGTGCTCCCGGCTTGTTCTTCAGGGAACGAAGCGATGTGCGCACCTTCATGTTCATCTCCTCGAGGTGGCGGCCACGCCGGAGCGCGACAGCGTGTTCTCTCCACCGGTTCCCGGCCCCGAACCGGAGGCCCGGGGCGCGGGACCGCTGGACGTCGGCGGGTGAGTCACCAGCTGGACTTGCGCACCCCCGGCAGGGCGCCGTCGTGCGCCAGCTCCCGCAGCCGGACCCGGGAGACCCCGAACTTGCGCAGGTGCCCGCGCGGGCGCCCGTCGACCGAGTCGCGGTTACGGACCCGGGTCGGGCTCGCGTCGCGCGGCTGGCGACGCAGCTCTGCCGCCGCGGCGGCCTTCTCCTGCGCGGTGGCCGACGACCGCGCGACGACGGCCTTCAGCTCGGCCCGCCGCTCGGCGTACCGAGCCACGATCGCCTTCCGGCGCTCGTTCTTGGCGATCTGTCCCGTGGTGGCCATCAAACACGTACTCCCCTCGTGCGGACCCGCGCGACCGCGGCAGCGACGCCGATCCGGTCCACGGTCTTGATCCCCTTCGCCGAGAGCGTCAGCCGTACCCAGCGACCCTCCTCGGCGAACCAGTAGCGCTTCGACTGCACGTTCGGGTCCCAGCGCCGGCTCGTGCGCCGGTGCGAGTGCGACACCCGGTTCCCGAACGACGGCTCGCGGCCGGTCAGATCGCAACGTCGGGACACCTGCTCACCGCCCCGCGTTCGGGTAGGGCAGCAGGGCCATCTCCCGCGCGTTGCGGATCGCGACGGCCACCTGCCGCTGCTGCTGACCGGTCAGGCCGGTGACCCTGCGGGCACGGATCTTGCCGCGGTCGGAGATGAACGTGCGCAGCAGCGCGGCGTCCTTCCAGTCCACGTGGACGATCTTGCGTGCGGCGATCGGGTTCGGCTTGCGGCGGGTGGTGCGCGGCGGCTTGTTCCGGGGCGGCATCAGCGCTCCTCCTTGAACTCGACGTGCCTGCGGATCCGCGCGTCGTACTTGCGCAGCACCAGCCGGTCCGGGTCGTTGCGGCGGTTCTTCCGCGTGACGTAGGTCGTGCCGGTGCCGGCCGTCGACCGCAGCTTCACGATCGGCCGGACGTCGGTCGTCTTGGCCATCCCTCACTCTCCTACAGATGAGAATCATTTTCGTTTACGCTACACCCGAGGTTGTCCACGTCCACTCCGGGAGGAAGTCATGACCGAACTGGTGGTCCTGTGCGGGACCGTGCCCGACGCGGTGGAACGGACGGTCGCGCGGATGCGGGAGCTCGACCCGGATGTCGTCGTCCTGCACCACGAGCTGCACGACCTGGACCGCGGCCAGGTGCAACGCCGCTACCGCGACCGCGAACTCGACGAGCGCACCGTGCTGGAACTCGCCGGCGAGTGCCGGCGGTGGTCTGCAGATCAGGTACATCGACGAGTGGCTCGACGCCACCGGGGAGCAGGCCTGGGAGCAGTGAGCGACCAGCGGCGGGCACTGGCCGCGCCGAGCTGGCACCCACTCTGGGCGACCGGGCCCAGGACCTGGTCGTGCTCTGTAACGAGGCCGACCCCTTCGAGATCGACGCCGGGGAGGACGCCTGGTCCGCCCTGCCCGACCCCTCCGACTGGGCGCATGACGGACCGTGCTCGGACCCCGAGCCGGTGGGCGGCGACCTCGCCGCCCGTGACGAACGAGAGGGAGACAGCTGATGGCCGTCCCGAAACGACGCATGTCGCGCGCGAACACCCGGCACCGCCGGTCGAGCTCGAAGGCGCAGGCCCCCGACCTCGTGCCGATCACCGTGGAGGGCCGCCCGGCACCTGGTCCCACGCAAGCTCGTCCCGGCCTACCGCCGCGGCCTGCTGACCCGCCGCGGTAGTCGACGGGGCCGCGGACATCCCTGCCGCCGCACCCCGGTCCCGGTGCTAGCAGGCCTCATCGCCGCCGCCCTGGGCCCTTACTGCACCAGAGCAGCCGTCGGCGTGGTCCTGGGCCCTCGAGCTCCGCCCGCCATGCACGTACTGTCTGTGGCGGCCGAACCATTCCTGCTGCACGAAGGCCGCGACGGCTCGGGATCGCTCGCGCCCTCGCCTCACTCGGCTTCCTGGCCTCGCCCGCAACCGCCGAACCCCAGCTGGGGACACGTGCTCGCCGACGGGATCTCCTACGTCGAACGTGCCTTGGGCGCTACTGGGTCCGGCCGAAATGCCGAAACTCGCGATCTCACCTGCTTCGGTTGGCCGGTCCTGCAGCGCGGGCACTCCCAAGGAGTGGAGTCGCCTCATCCGACAGCGTTTCCACGCGCTGTCGTCCCTGAGCACGAGGCGCACCGACCGGGCAGCGCGACATGCACCGGATCGAGGCGGAAGCCGGTGTGCCGGGCGAGGTCTGCGGCCACGCCGTCCAGGACCGACGGCGGCATCTCGTGGATCATGTCGCACTCCTCGCAACTCAGATGCACGTGGGCATGCGAACGCACCGAGTAGACCGGGGCTCCATGGCCGAGATGATGGTGGCACACCATGTCGAGCCGAGCGAACAGCTCCAGGGTCCGGTAAACCGTGGAGATGTTGACTGCGGCCGCATGCTTGCGCACCTGCGCCAGGATCTGCTCGGGCGTGGAAAGATCCAGCTCACACACCGCATCGAAGATGTGCTGCCGATGCGCGGTCCTGCGCAAACCGCGCGCATGAAACAGGTCTGCTTCCACGGGACCGCGATCGGACTCGTCAACTCCGAATCGGTTCACGCCTGTTGATACTAGTGGATCTTGAATGCCGGACCTCGTTCGCATACCGGCACAGTATTCACTTTCGTCCCTTCAGCGTTGTCCACGACCGCATCTCGTCGATCGGCAATCGGTCCCGTCGGAGCCTCGAGAGCACTCGAGCTCATCAGCCGTCGAAAAGGGCGGGCGGGACCTCATCCCGCTCGCCTACCCGAACAGGCATTCGCCAACGGTTACAGAGCCGCACTGGAGCCGACGGACTCCACTGCCTCCTCACCGATACTGAGGGCGTGTTCCAACACCGGGCGAACGCGGACGTCAATCACCGTGTAGTAGATGAACGTGCCCTCACGCCGATTGTCGACCAAGCCGGCCAATCGCAGCTTGGACAGGTGCTGACTGACCGCGGTGGGGGCGGCACCGACGATCTCGGCCAGGCAAGCGACCGAGGTCTCACCCTGCAGGAGCGCCCAGAGGATCTTGACACGCGTCGGGTCGGACAGCATGCGCAGGGCGTCGGCCGCCCGGCGGACGCCGTCCTCCGACGGCATCGAGAAGCCGACGATCGACGTGTGCACACCACGCAGTCTACGACACCTGCGTACCTGAGCGGGTACGCCAGCATCTCACTGCGCTGACAGCTGAGTACGTATCTGCATGCCTACGCATGTAGTGTGCGAGCCGTGCGTACTGCTCTCCACCTTCCCGAGGTCCGCTGGGCCGGGGCATCTCTTCTCGCGTTCGTTGTGGCCTTCGGGACCGACCTGCTCGGAGCTCCCTCCGCTGTGGTGATCGGCGCCTACCTCGCCTGCTACATCCTGGGAGGCTGGGAACCCGCGCTCGAGGGCCTGCGCGCCCTGCGCCGGAAAAGTCTTGACGTCGATCTCCTGATGGTCGTCGCCGCGGTCGCGGCGGCATCGATCGGTCAGTGGTTCGATGGCGGCCTACTGATCGTCATCTTTGCGACCTCGGGGGCGTTGGAGTCGGTGATGACCGCCCGGACCCGGGCGAGCATCGATGCTCTGCTCGACCTCGCTCCGGAGACCGCCACGCTTGTCGATGACGACGGCGCCGAACGGCGGATCCCCGCCGGCGATCTCGTCGCGGGGCAGACCGTGGTGGTCCGGCCGGGAGAGCGGATTCCCGGTGACGGTCGGGTCCTCAACGGAGTGTCGGAAGTCAACACGGCAGCTCTGACCGGGGAGCCTGTGCCAGTACACCGGCGTGCCGACGACGACGTGCTGGCGGGCACCGTCAACGGCACCGGCGTACTGACCGTGCACGTGACCCGCGACGCCGCCGACACCGTGGTCGCCGGCGTCGCGGCGCAAGTCGAACGAGCCGCAGAGACCAAAGCGGTCCGCCAGCTGTTCATCGAGAAGGTGGAGCAGCGCTACTCGGTCCTCGTCGTCGCCGCGACCGTCGCACTGCTGGCAGGACCACTGCTGTTCGGGGCACCGTTCGAAGAGACCCTGCTTCGGGCGATCGTTTTCATGATCGTCGCCTCCCCGTGTGCGATCGTCCTGGCCACGATGCCGCCGTTGCTCGCCGCAATCGCGGTGTCCGGACGTCGCGGCACCTTGGTCAAGGACGTCACCGTGCTGGAAGCCCTGGCCGAAGTCGATGCGGTCGTACTGGACAAGACCGGAACCATCACCAACGGCCGACCCCAAGTCGTCGACGTGGCGGCGCTAGGAGGCCGCGATGAGCCCGAGGTGCTGGCGCTCGCCGCAGCTGCTGAGGCCGGCAGTGAACACGTGCTCGGTCGCGCGGTTCGCACGCACGCCATCGGCCGCGGCCTCGAACTACCCACCGCGGACGGCTTCGAGGCGATCCCTGGCGAGGGCGTACGAGCGCGAGTCGGGGCTGCAACTGTGGTGGTGGGCCGCCCCGAGCTACTGGCCGCCCCCGACCCCGTCGTGGCCGCACACGTCCGTGAACACCAAGAGGCCGGACGGACCGCGGTCATCGTCCTCGTCAGCGACACCGCAGCTGGTGTGATCGGCCTGTCCGACGAGCCACGCCCGGGCGCCGCCGCGGCCATCACCGAGATCCGGCGCACCATCGGTGACGACCCGGAGGTACTCACCGGCGACGCCGAACGTCCCGCCCGCGTCATCGCCGAGCGGCTCGGACTGAACCGAGTGCACGCCGGACTGCTACCCGCGGCCAAAGTCGATATCGTCCGTGAACGGCAGGCGACCGGCCGGCGCGTACTCGCCGCGGGAGACGGCATCAACGACGCACCCCTTCTCGCCGCCTCGGACGTCGGACTCGTGGTCGGTGACGGCGCGGGGGCGCTGTCATTGGAAGCTGCCGACGGCGTACTCACCCGCGACCCGCTCGGGTCCCTAGCGCCCCTGGTGGAACTCGCCCGCCGCGCCAAGAGGATCGCCCGGGCCAACCTCGCATTCGCAGCCACGGTGATCGTCGTGCTCGTGGGATGGGACCTGTTCGCCACACTGCCACTGGTCATCGGAGTCGCCGGACACGAGCTGTCCACCGTGCTGGTGTGCCTCAACGGGCTCCGACTCCTTGTCAGTGCACGCCACCACGACCGCAAGCCCGACCGCTCCGCGACACTCGCAGCAGCACCCCCCGCACGAGAAAGTGTCAAGACCGGCTAGTCCGACTGGTACCGCTCGCGGCGCACCGTTTGTGTGATGTTCGACCTTCCTACTGCGCATTCATGGCGACAACGCACGCGATCCCTCCTCGATTCACCAGGAGGGCGACAAGCTGCACTTTCCGCGCGAGTCAGCGCGCCTCCCAGTGGCAGCTGTGAGCGTTTGCCTGTCGGGAATCCTTCCTTGCTGCATCACTCTGGCACGTGAATCGTTGGGGCGTTCTGTTCCGGCTCGTATGGTCCCTGACGGACCACATCGGGCTCGGAGGAAATGATGCGATCGCTGTTCGCGAACACACGGTTCCGGCGGTTGTTCGCCGCGCAGGTCGTCGCGCTCGTGGGGACCGGCCTGACCACGGTCGCACTCGGCCTGCTCGCCTACGATCTGGCCGGCGAACGGGCCGCACTGGTGCTGGGTTCGGCGCTGACGGTCAAGATGGTCGCCTACGTGCTCGTCGGACCGGTGGTCGGTGCTGTCGCCGACCGGGTACCGCGGCGGCGGCTCATGGTGGCCGCCGACCTCGTCCGATCTGGTGTGGTCCTGGCCCTGCCGTGGGTGACCGAGATCTGGCACGTGTTCGTGCTGATCGGGGTCCTGCAGGTCGCGTCGGCGACGTTCACCCCGGTGTTCCAGTCCGTGCTCCCCGATGTCGTCCCGGACGAGCAGGGCTACACCCGGGCCTTGTCGGCGTCGCAACTGGCCAGCAGCCTCGAGACGGTGTTGAGCCCGTTGCTGGCCGCCGCGGCACTGGCGGTGCTGAGCTATTCGTCGCTGTTCGTCGGGACGGCCGTCGGGTTCGCCGTGTCAGCCGTGCTGGTCGTCGTCACCGTCGTGCCACCGGTCGTCGAGCGAGCACCAGGCGGATTCGGTACCCGTCTGTTCCTCGGTGTGCGGTTGTTCCGCGCGGTGCCCCAGCTGCGCGGCCTCCTCGCGCTGAACGCGGTCGTCGCCACGGTGGGGGTCGTTTCCTTGGTCACCACCGTCAACGTGGTCCGTGACCTACTCGGTGGCTCCGACTCCGAGGTCGGGATACTGCTTGCCGTCTCCGGTGCGGGCACCGCCATCGCGGCCGTCGCCTCCCCCTGGATGGCACGCTTGACATCCACGCGCTCGGTCATGCTGACCGGCGCCGGAGTCTCGCTCACCGCCGCAGCCATGACCGTGCTCGTCGGGCTCTACCCCTCGTGGCCGATTGCGGTTCTCGCGTGGACGCTCGTCGGCTTCGGGCCGGGATGGATCATGGTCAACACCGGGCGCCTACTTCGCGCATCCTCCGGCCCGGCCCAGCGACCCGCGCTCTTCAGCGCCCAGTTCTCGCTCTCCCACGCCTGCTGGCTGATCACCTATCCGCTGACCGGCTGGCTCACCGTGGCCGTCGGATTCACCGGAACCTGGATCATTCTTGCCGTCCTGGCGGTCGCCGCAACCGGCGCGACGATCATGCTGTGGCCCCGGACCGGAGCGGACCACATCGTCCACCGCCACGACGACGGCGTCGATCATGCTCATCTCGCTCGAGCACGGTGGACGGCGCGGGGTTGGACGCATTCGCATCCGATCGTCGTCGACGACCGGCACCCACACGGGCCGGTGCCGGCCTAAACCCAGCACGTCACCGACAGGCCAGGGTGCGCTCATTCCGCAGCACGCAGAGCTGGTGAACGGATGCAGCGGAGCCCGGCGGCACCGGCGCGGTGACGCGGGACCGGAACAGGAAGAACGGGCAGCCCCCAGCCGCCCCTGCCCTCCCTCCCCCGGCTCGCACCCCAGGTGATTCTGCCGTCGGTTGTGGACCCAAGAGCAGAGCCGCCACCGTCGGCGCATCAGCGATGCTTGCCGCGTCATTCGGCCACCAGCCCCGGCTCTTCATGAGCGGTTCGGCGTGTCGGGTCCGGGTAGAAGAAAGTGCCCCGCTACCAGGGGAAACTGGGATTTCTGAAGTCGCACTCCACCGGGTAGAAGCGCACTTTCAAGGTGCAAGCTACAACGACGCGTCAAAGGATCACCGCAACCCGGCTGCTCCACGTCGCAGCGCGGCTCACCCGCGGACAACGCCGGCTCCGGCTGCGCATCCAACACTGCTGCTGGCCATGGGCCAGGGAGCTGGCCGCCGCGTTCACTCACCTCGCCCTGCTGCCCGTCCCCAGCTGGTTGATCCCCTACCCCGACACGACGAGCGGCGGGAGCCACCGGCAGAACAGCGGGCCGGATACCTCGCCATGCCCACCCGCTCGAACCGAGCACAAACGAAGATCAATCTGCTCGATCGCAGATCAGCTGACAGTCCCCAGCTCGATGAAGCACCGGGGCTAACAGTGGGTTAACAGCGCCCTCCGTGGTGGAGAGCGGCGCTGTGTGCGGGCCGTCAGACCGCGTGTGCTCGGAAGCGGCGCAGTCGCAGGCTGTTGCCGACGACGAAGACCGAGCTGAACGCCATGGCCGCGCCGGCGATCATGGGGTTGAGCAGGCCGAGGGCGGCAAGGGGGATCGCGGCGGTGTTGTAGGCGAAGGCCCAGAACAGGTTGCCCTTGATCGTGGTCAGGGTGCGGCGGGAGAGCCGGACCGCGTCCGCGGCGGCGCGCAGGTCGCCGCGGACCAGGGTGATGTCGGAGGCTTCGATGGCGACGTCGGTGCCGGTGCCCATGGCCAGGCCGAGGTCGGCCTGGGCGAGGGCGGCGGCGTCGTTGACGCCGTCGCCGACCATCGCGACCACCTTGCCCTCGCCCTGCAGCCGCTCGATCACGGCCAGTTTGTCGGCGGGCATGACCTCGGCGATGACGGTGTCCGGGCCGGGTTCGATGCCGACCTCGGCGGCGACGGTGTCGGCCACCGCCTGGTTGTCGCCGGTCAGCAGGACCGGGGTGAGCCCGAGCCTGCGGAACTCGGCGATCGCCTCGGCGGAGGTGGCCTTGATTGTGTCGGCGACGACGAGCACGGCGCGGGCCTGGCCGTCCCAGGCGACGGCCACGGTGGTGCGGCCCTTCGCGGCCTCGCCCGCGGCGGCGTCGGCGAGCTCCCCGTCCAGCGGGACCGACCACTGCTCGAGCAGCCGGGGCCGGCCGACGAGGACGGCGTGGCCCTCGACGATCCCCTGGACGCCGAGGCCTTCGTGGTTGGTGAACTCCTCGACGCCGGGTAGGTCACCGGTGCGCTCGATGGCGCCGGTGGCGATGGCGGCGGCGATGGGGTGTTCGGAGGCCTTCTCCAGCGCGCCCGCCAGGCGCAGCACGGTCGTCTCGTCGACGCCGTCGGCGGTGTGGATCCCGGCCAGGCTCATCGTCCCGGTGGTGACGGTGCCGGTCTTGTCCAGCACCACGGTGTCGACCCGGCGGGTGGATTCGAGCACCTCGGGGCCCTTGATCAGGATGCCCATCTGGGCGCCGCGGCCGGTGCCGACCAGCAGCGCGGTCGGGGTGGCCAGGCCCAGCGCGCACGGGCAGGCGATGATCAGGACGGCGACGGCGGCGGTGAACGCAGCGGTGGCGCCGACGCCGGCGCCGAGCCAGAACCCGAGGGTCACCGCGGCGATCACGATGACGATCGGGACGAACACCCCGGAGATGCGGTCGGCGAGGCGCTGGACGGCGGCCTTGCCGTTCTGGGCGTTCTCGACCAGTTTCGCCATCTGGGCGAGCTGGGTGTCCGACCCGATCCGGGTGGCCTCGACGACCAGCCGTCCGCCGGCGTTCACCGTCGCCCCGACGACGGTGTCACCGACGGTGACCTCGACCGGCACGGACTCGCCGGTGAGCATGGAGGCATCGACCGCGGAACGTCCCTCGACGACCGCGCCGTCGGTAGCGATCTTCTCGCCGGGCTTGACGACGAACCGGTCGCCGACCACGAGTTCGGAGACCGGGATCCGGGTCTCGGCGCCGCCGCGCTGCACCACGACGTCCTTCGCGCCCAGTTCGAGCAGGGCCCGCAGGGCGGCGCCGGCGCGCCGCTTGGAGCGCTGCTCGAAGTAGCGGCCGGCGAGGATGAAGGTGATGACCCCGGCGACGACCTCGAGGTAGATGTTCCCGGCGCCGTCGGTGGGCGCCACGGTCAGCTCGAACGGGTGCACCATCCCCGGGATCCCGGCGGTGCCGAAGAACAGTGCATAGACCGACCAGGCCATGGCCGCGGTCGTGCCCATCGAGATGAGGGTGTCCATGGTGGCCGCGCCGTGGCGCAGGTTGGTCCAGGTGGCCCGGTGGAACGGGGCGCCCGCCCAGGCCCACACCGGTGCGGTGAGCACCAGCGAGAGCCACTGCCAGTTGGTGAACTGCAGCGCCGGGACCATTGCCATGGCGACCACCGGCACAGCGAGCACGGCGGAGACGATCAGCCGCTCGCGTAGCGTGCGCAGCTCGACATCGGCACGACTCCCGTCGTCCTCGGTCCGGTCGCCGGCCTGGTCGACGGACGGTCGGGTCGCCGAGTAGCCGGCGGATTCGACGGTGCTGACGAGCTCGTCGGTGCTGACGCCCGCGGGCGCGGTGACGCGGGCCTTCTCGGTGGCGTAGTTGACGGTGGCGGTGACGCCGTCGAGCTTGTTGAGCTTGCGTTCGACCCGGTTGGCACACGAGGCGCAGGTCATGCCGCCGATGGCGAGTTCGATCTCCTGAGTCGTACCGTGCCCGTCCGGCTGCGTGGTCGTGGTGGTCATCAGTGGCCTCCCTCGCGGTGGTCGTCGCCGTGCCCGGTGGCGGGAGCGGCGACGGGTGCCGAGCCGGTGGTCGGGACGGTGAACGCCGCGGTGCGGACCTCGCCGTCGTGGCGGAAGTCGAGGAACAGCCGGTAGGTCCCGCTGCTCGGGACCTCGGTACCGAACGTGATCTGCGGGCCGGGGGCGGTGCGGCCGTCGCCGAGGCTGCCCTGCGGGTGCACGTGCAGGTAGCCCAGGTCGCCGCTGCGCAGTGCGACCAGGTGGCCGTAGGCGCCGAGGTAGGGCTGCAGGTCGGTGACCGGCTTGCCGTTCCGGGTGACGCTCAGCGTGACCTCGCCGGACCGTCCCGGGGTCAGGTCGCCGTCGAGGGTGACCTCGTAGCCGCCGGGTGCGGTGGCGGTGCGGTTGGGGTCCGGCGCGACCGGGATGAAGTTGCCCGGGGCGAACACGTCGGCGCCGAGCGTGGCCGGGGTGCCCCCGGTGGGGGCGAAGTCGGCGAAGGCCCGGTAGGTACCGGCGCCCGCGAGGGTGACCGGGGTGCGCCAGATGCCGTCGGCGTCCATCACCGGGTGCAGGTGCTGGAAGTCGGCGGTGTCGCTGCGGACCAGGATCAGGTGCATCCGCTTGTCGTGGGCGACGTCGAAGCCTGTCACGGGGGATCCGTCGGCGCGGGTGATGCGGAACGCGAGTTCGGTCGGCGTCTGTGCCGGCAGGGTCGTCGCGACCGGGGTCAGGGTGAGCCCGTCGGCGGTGGACGCCAGCCCGGCGGGCTGCGCGTGCGGCGCCGGGTTCGGGGCCGGTGCTGCTCCATGTCCTGCACCGGGACCGGCTGGACCGCTCTGGGCGGTGGGGCGCAGGTGATCGGTGGGGGCGTCGACGGTCATGCCGGTCGCGAACGCGCCGGCACCGAAGAGGACGACGGCCGCGCCGTAGGCGGACAGTCGTGCTGCGGTCTTCATCGTGGAAGTCCTTCGGTAGGACCCGATGCGGGTGGACGACCCTCACGCAATGCCGAAGATCGTGACCCGTGCCGGGTGGGGACAGGTGAGGTGGGGCGTCAGGCCCCCGAGGTGACCTCGTAGCCGGCTTCCTGCACGGCTGCGCGGACCGCGTCGGCGGAGAGCTCGCCGTCACTGGTGACGGTGACCGCGCCGGTGGGCAGGTCCACCGCTACGTCGGTCACGCCGGCGATCTCGCTGATCTCCTCGGTGACCGAGCTGACGCAGTGACCGCAGGTCATACCGGACACGGTGTAGGTCGCAGTGCTCATGATCGGGATACCTCCTCGTGACAGCCCGCGCGTCGGACGCGGGCAGGTTCGGTCACCGGAGACGGGCCTCGCCGCTCCGGGTTCCGGTCCTCTCCGGGACCTGGGGTCAGGAACGGACCAGGCGTGCGATCGCGGCGCTGGCCTCCTGGATCTTCTCGTCGGCGACCGCACCGCCCTCGGCGGCGGCGTCGGCGACGCAGTGCTTGAGGTGCTCGTCGAGCAGGCCCAGCGCGACGGCCTCGAGCGCCTTGTTGACCGCCGATACCTGGGTCAGGATGTCGATGCAGTACTTGTCCGACTCGATCATCTTGCTGATCCCGCGGACCTGGCCCTCGATCCGGCGCATCCGCTTGACGTGCGCGTCCTTGTTGTCGGCATATCCGTGTTGCATCGCTCTACCTCCTCGGAACCCTCACCAATATACCCCTAGGGGGTAATGGCATCAACGGTTGACCGTGAGAGGCCGCTCACCAGGTTGAACGTCCCGGTCAGCGCGTTGAGGGTCGCCACTGCGACGATGTCGGCAACATCCCGGTCACTGAAGCCGCAACCGCGCAGCTCCTGCACCCGGGCCGGGCCTGGATCGCGATCGAGATGAGTTCGCCGGTGCGCCGGGCGAGCGTGATCCGCTTGGCGTGCCGGTTCAGCTCGAGGTGACCACCCAGAACCGCCGGCGAGTGCGCCATGGTCGAGACCATGTCACCGGGCGTCCCGCGTTCGGCGAACTGGGCGAGCATGCGCGTGGCCGACCCGCGTGCGGTCGACGGATCGAGCGTGTCGAGTCGAGCCATGGCTCCTCCTTGCGTCGATACCCTCTGGGGGTATAGTGCTAACACCCCCAGGGGGTATGAAACAAGCAGCGTTGCTCCGCTCGCGCCAGATGCATTGCGGGGGTACGGTATGCGCCCGTTGCAGCTGATCAGGAGGGTTCGAGGTGGAGGAGTTCGTTCCGCTGGCCATCCTGACCGGCATAGTGCTGGCCCTCGTGGCGACAGCCGTCGGGGCATCTCGACTGGTCACGGTCGGCCCGGCTACCGGGGACCGACTGCCGCATCTGGGGGGTCTGCCACCGGTCGAGCACGCGGTCTCGCGCTTTCACGTCCGCTGGTACACGGTGACGATGATCTTCCTCGCCTTCGACATGGAAATGATCTTCATGTACCCGTGGACGGTCGTGGTCGCGACGATGGGGACGACCGCGGTCGTGGAGATGTTCCTGTTCCTGGCCATCCTGCTCGCCGGCGTGCTGTACGCGTGGCGCGAAGGAGCGCTGCGATGGACCTGACCGCTGCCCTGCTCCGCTTCACCGCGCGAGTTCCGCACGTCCTGATCGTCGGCGTACCCGGCCACCCGGACCTGCACCTGGACGTCGAGGAGGCGGTGCGGCTCCGGGGGTGGCCGGGGGCGACCGCTCCGGCCGACACCGACGTGCTGATCGTGGCCGGACGCGCGGGGCCCGAGCTACGCGAGGTCGTCGACTCTCTGTGGCGGCAGATCCCCGCGCCACGCGTGCGCGTCGAGCTGGCCGACGACGCCACGGCCGCGGACCTGGAGGACACACTCGCGACGCTCCCCCCGCGGCTCGCGGACGCGCGACACGCACGAGCCGAAGCGGCCGCGGCCGCCGGGCTCGCCGACGACCGGGCAGCAGTTGGTGCTGCACACGGGCACGAACACAGCGGGCACGACGACGGTGGACACGACCAGCACGGCGGGAGGGCCGCGGGCGGGCCCGGCCAAGGCCACGACGAGCGGCGCGACGGTCACGGCGAACCCGCCCACGACGGCGGGCTCGGCGAGCACACCGACCACGACCACCACGGCGACCACACCGGCAATCAGCACACCCCCGACAACTCCGGCGTAGCAGACGAGTCCGAGCACGGCGCGCATGGTGAACACAACGGTCGGCACGGCGAGCACCACGATGAGAACGCCGGTGGGCACGGTGGAGGACACGACCATCACCACATGGACATGCCGCTGCCCGGTGGGCTGTCGATGGCCGACGTCGCGGACGACCGCGACGGCCTGGCACTCGATGTCCTGCACCTGCCGCTGGGGCCGGTGCTGCCGGAGTGGCCGGCCGGTCTGGTCGTCGACGTCGCGCTGCAGGGCGACGTCATCACCTCGGCGACCGCCCGTGTGCTCGATGCGGGCGAGTCCGGGCCACCGGGCCGGGCCCGGGTGTCGGCCGCGGTGCGCGACCTGGACGCGCTCGCGCGGATCCTGGCCATCGCCGGCTGGCGCGGCCCGGCGACCCTCGCCCGCGTGCTGCGCGACCGCCTGCGCCGCGGTGAACCCGTGGCTGATCTCGCGCGTCTGGTCCGCACGATCCGCCGATCGAGGCTGCTGCGCGTGATGCTGCGTGGCACCCCGTCAGGTGCCGGTGCCGACGTCGCGGATCTGCTCGAGCAGCGCCTCGTCCGGATCGAGGCGCGCGCGGCCGGGACACCGGTCGACGATCCGGAACGCCCGAGCCCCGCCGACCTCGGGGAACGCCTGGCCGGCGCGGAGTTCGCAGCGGCACGGCTGCTGATCGCGGCGCTGGACCCGGACGTCGACGGTGTCGTGGCCGCCACCGCGACTCCCGGTCCCGGTCCCGGTCCCGGTCCCGGTCCCGGTCCGGAGCAACGATGAGCGCCGCGATCCTGCTGCTACCGGTGGCGATGGGCGTGGCGGTGTGGTTCCTCGCCGCCCTCGACATCGCGGTGGGCGTCCGGTCCGCCGGTGGGCGGGCCGGGGTTCGGGCTGCGGTGGTCGAGCCGGTCCGCGCGACGGCGCGGCTGGTGATCGGGCAGCGGCGCACCACCCTGGCCGCCGACGGGCTGCTGCGGTGGGCGGGGATCGTGTCGTTGATCGTCGCCGCGATGCTGGCGGCCGCCGTCGTCCCGCTGGGCGAGCGCCCGCCCGCCGACCTGTCGGTCGGCGTCGTCTGGTTCAACGCGATGGAGGTCGTGGCCTGGGCGGCGGTGTGGCTGGTGGGCTGGGGCCCCAACGGGGCGTTGTCACTGGTCGGCGGGTACCGGTTCGTGGCCCAGGGGCTGTCCTACGAGCTCCCGCACATGTTCGCGATCATCACCGCGGCCCTGGCCGCGGGGAGTCTGCGGATCACCGACATCGTCGACGCCCAGGCGGGCCTGTGGTTCGTCGTGCTGATGCCGGCGGCGTTCGTCGTCTACCTGCTCAGCGCGGCCGCGATGGCGTTCTGGGGGCCGTTCGACGCCCCGGTGGCCCGGGACACCGCAGGGGGCGCGGCCGCAGAACTGTCCGGTGTGGACCGGTTACTGTTCGCGGCCGGGCGCCGGCTGTTGCTCGTGGCCGCCGCGGCGATGGCGGTCCCGCTGTTCCTCGGCGGCGGCCACGGGCCGTGGCTACCGGCCTGGGCATGGGTAGGGCTCAAGACCGCAGCCGTGCTGGCGCTGTTGGTCTGGCTGCGCCACCGGTTCCCGACGATCCGGATGGACCGCTGGGCGGAGATCTCCTGGGTCGTGCTCGTGCCGCTGACGATCGTGCAGGCGCTCGTCGTCGCGCTCGTCGTGCTCGCCAGAGGAGGGCTGTAGATGACCGTCGCCGTGTTCGGCCTGCTGGCGCTGCTGGCCATCGCCTCCGGCGTGCTGGTGTTCGTCGTCGACTCGATGGCGCGCGCGACGTTCTGCCTGCTGGTGTCGTTCCTCGCGGTCGCCGCGATGGTGCTGATGACCGGGCTGGCCTACCTCGGTGTCGTTATCATCCTCATGATGATCATCGAGATGGTGATCATGGCCGTGTTCATGGTCATGTTCATGATGAACCCGGCCGGGTTGATGCCGATGTCGATGTTCCACAACACCCGCGGCGCGGCCGTCATCTCGGGCCTGGTGTTCACCGGACTGGCCGCGGGGGTCCTCGTCGTGGACTGGCCGCAGCGCCGAGGTGCGCCTGCGCCGGATCCGACCGTCGCGCTGGGCGAGGCCCTGATGGGTGGCCACATGCTGACGATGATGACCCTCGGCGTGACGCTGTTCGCCACCATCCTGGCCACCGTGGTCCTGTCCACCGGGCGCGGTCGCTACGACCGGCTCGGCGACGACCTCGACGGCGAGCGTGCCGACGACCCGGCGGGTGGGGGTGTCGGTCGATGATCCTCGAGGCGTTCCTGCTGGTGGCCGCCGCACTGTTGTGTATCGGGCTGTTCGGTGCGCTGACCCAGCAGTCGATCGTGATGCTGATGATGGGCCTGGAGCTGATGATCAACGGGATCATCCTGGCCGCGGCCGCGTTCTGGTATTTCCTCGCCCCGGCCGCCTCTGATGGTCAGGTGATCGTGGTGGCGGTGGTGACGGCGATGGCGATCGAGATGGCGATGGGGTTTGCCGTGGTCACCGCGATCTACCGGGCCAAGCGGGTCGACATGACCGATTCGGCCGCCGAGCTGGAGGGCTGAGCGGTGCCCGGTGCCGTGCTGCTCGCCCTGCTCGTCGGCCTGCCGACCGTGGTCGGGGCGGTGCTGCTCGTGGCGCGCCCGGCCCGCGGCGCGACCGCGACCGGTGTCACAACCGCCGCAGCCACGCTCGCCGTCGCCGCGGCCACCGCGGTCACCCGCCCGGCATCAGAGGTGGCGTTGCTGGCCGGTGTGCGGGCCGGGTTCGCGGTGGACGGGTTGTCGGCGGTGCTGGTCGTGCTGGTCGCTGCGGTGTTGCTCGCCGCGCTCGTTGTCGCTGCGGCCGAGCCGGACCTGCGGACCGGCCGGTTCCACGGCCTGATGCTGATCTTCGCGGGGGCGATGCTGGCCACCGTCACCGCGACGACGCTGCCCGTGCTGTTGATGGCCTGGGAGGTCATGGGCGCGATGAGCTGGGCGCTGATCGGCTACCGGCTCGGTGACCGGACGGCCACCCGCGCCGGAACGGTCGCCTTCCTGACCACCCGCGCCGCCGACCTGGGGCTGTATGTCGCCGCGGGCGCGGTACTGGCCGGTGGGGCGGGCACGATGGCACTCGCCGATCTTCCGGGCCTGGACGGCGGCTGGCTGCACCTCGCGGTCGCGGGCGTCGTGCTGGCCGCGCTCGGGAAGTCCGCGCAGCTACCGTTCAGCTCCTGGCTGTCCGGGGCGATGCACGGACCGAGCCCGACCTCGGCGTTGCTGCACTCGGCGACGATGGTCGCCGCCGGTGGCTACCTGCTGCTGCGCACCGCCCCGGCGCTGGACGCGACCGGCTGGGCGGCGCCACTCGTGGCGTGGGTGGGTGTGGCCACAGCGCTGGTGCTGGGCCTGGTCGCCGCGGTGCAGGACGACCTCAAGCAGCTGCTCGCTGCGTCCACCTGCTCGCAGATCGGGTTCATCGTGCTGGCCGCCGGGATCGCCGCGACGCAGGCCGGGGCGCTGCAGACCGTGGCGCACGCCGCGGCGAAGAGCCTGCTGTTCCTGGTCGCCGGCCTGTGGCTGGCCACACTCGGCAGCCGTAGCCTCACCGGTGGCCTGCGGGGCGCCGCGCGCCGGCATCGGGTCCTCGGCGCCGCGTTCAGCGTCGGGGCGCTCGCGCTGGCCGGGCTGGCGCCGTTCGGGTTGTGGGTCGGGAAGGACGCCGTGCTGGCCGCGGCACCGGCGATCTCGCCGGTGTTGTATGGGACCGGGCTGGTCGCCGGGTGGACCGCGGCGTTCTACGCCGGACGTGCGCTGTGGTTGGTCTGGCGCCCCACCGCCCGTCCGGTCACCGACACCGGACCGACCCGCCTGCCCCGCCCGGCCGTGGCGACGACCGTCGTGCTCGCCGTCGCCGCCGCGGCCGCCGGGCTGCTGGCGCTGGGGCCGGCACCGCTGCGCCCGCAGCCGGCCCCGCAGGCCTGGGAGCTCGTGCTCTCCGCCGTACTCGCCGCCATCGGTGTCCTGGTGGCCCGACGCTATGCCGAGCGGGTCCTCGCCCCGGGGCTGTTGGTGCGCTGGCTCGACCTGGAGGAGCTCGCCCAGCGCGGTCTCGCCCGGCCGGTACTGGTCCTGGCCGGGGCGCTGGCCCGGGTCGACGACCACGGGCTCGCCCGCATCCCCGCCGGCGCGGCCCGCGCCACCGCCCGGCTGGCCACGCTGGTCACCGCGCACGGCGAACGCGGCGTCGACCGCGCCGTGGCCGGGATCGCCGACGGCGCCCGCGCGCTCGGCCGGGCCGCCCGGCGCCCGCAGACCGGGCAGCTGCACCAGTACTACGCGCAGGCATCGGTGGGATTCGCCCTGCTCGCCGCCCTGGCCGTCCTCGTCCTCGTTGTGGGGTGACCCGTTGCTGTCGCTGATCGTGTTCCTGCCCGCCCTGGTCGCGGTCGCGCTGTCGGTGGTGCCGGCCCGGGCCGGCACACGGGTGTTCGCCGGTGCCTGGGTCGCGACCGGCCTGGTGCAGCTCGGGCTCGTCGCCGTGGTCTGGGCCGGCCTGCCCGCCACCGGCTACGGCTCGGTGGATCGGCTCGCGTGGGTTCCCAGCGCCGGGATCTCGTATCACCTCGGCGTCGACGGCCTGTCGCTGCCGTTGCTGGCGCTGACCGCGGTGCTGTTCACTGCGACGGCGGTCTACACGCTGCGCGGCATCGCCCGCCCGAAGGGCTTCGTGCTGCTGTTCCTGGCGTTGCAGGCGGTCAGTGCGGGCCTGTTCGTCGCGCTCGACCTGATCCTGTTCTTCCTGTTCTTCGACCTGTCGATCGTGTTCATGTACTTCGTGATCGCCGGGTGGGGCACCGGCGCGCCGGCGCGGCGGGCGGCGTTGACGTTCTTTCTCTACACCTTCCTGGGGTCACTCGCGCTGCTGCTCGGGTTCATCCTGCTCGCGTTGGCCGGACCGCAGGTCACCTTCGACATCCCGGCCCTGGCCGCGCAGAACCCGCTCGCCGGCGGCGGCGGGTACGCCGGGCTGACCCTGCTGGTGATCGGGATCGGGCTGGCGGTCAAGACTCCGCTGTTTCCGTTCCACACCTGGCTGCCGCCCGCGCACACCGAGGCGCCCGCGGCCGGGTCGGCGATCCTGGCCGGGATCCTGCTGAAGATGGGCACCTACGGCTTCGTCCGGATCGCGATGCCCCTGCTGCCCGCGAGCTGGCGCCAGTTCGCCCTGGTCGCCGTGGTCCTCGGGGTGGTCTCGGTGCTCTGGGGCGCGCTGGTCGCACTCGCCCAGACCGACCTCAAACGCATGATCGCCTACACCTCGGTCAACCACATGGGCTACGTCCTGCTCGGGCTCGGCGCGGCCGGGCTGGTCGCCGGCAGCAGCGAGCAGGCCCGCACCCTGGCCACCGCGGGCGCGACCTACCAGATGGTCAGCCACGGGTTGATCACCGCGGCGCTGTTCCTGCTGGCCGGGTCGCTGCACGAGCGCGGCCACACCTACGACATGGCCGCCTACGGCGGGCTCGCGACCCGCACACCGCGCTTCGCCGGGCTGTTCGCCGTCGCCGCGTTCGCCTCACTCGGCCTGCCCGGGTTCTCCGGGTTCATCGCCGAGTTCCAGATCTTCGCCGGAGCCCTGGGCGCCGTCCCGGTCGCGACAGTCGTCGCGGTGATCGGGATCCTGCTCACCGCGGCACTGTTCCTTCTCGCCATGGGGCGGATGCTGCCCGGCGAGGTCCGCGTGCCGGACGGGCCGGGCACACCGCGCCCGTTCGCCGACCTCGGGCCGGGGGAACTGCTCGCGATCGGGTCCCTGCTGGTGCTCGCCACCGTCCTCGGCCTGCTGCCCCGGGTGCTGCTCGACGTGATCGAGCCGGCCGCTCGTACCGTCAACGACCTGGTCGCCCGGTGAGCACATGGACATGATGGTCCGCAGTGACCCGACCGCCCTGATCCCCGAGATCGCGCTGCTGCTCGGCGCGGTCGCCGGGCTGCTGCTCGGCGCCTGGACCCCACGCCGGCGCCAGTGGACCATCCGGCTACTGGCAGCACTCGCCGCCGCGGTCGGGTTGGCGGCCACCGCCGTCGCCGCGACCCGGCCGCCCGAGATGGTGTTCGGCACCTACGTCCTCGACACCGCCACGCACACGACCCGGGCGATCGTGCTCGTCACGACACTGGCCCTGATCGCGCTGTGCGGCGACACCGTCGCCGGGCACCGCCGCGAGACCGAGTTCGTGGTGCTCGTCCAGCTCGGCGCGCTGGGCTCGATGCTGCTCGGCGGGGCAGCCGACCTGATCCTGCTGTTCGCGGCGTTCCTGCTCGCCAGCGTCCCGCTGTATGCCCTGGCCGGCTGGGCGAAGCAGGGCGCCGCGACCGAGGCGGCGCTGAAGTACTACCTCGCCGGCGCGCTCGCCGGAGTCACCACCCTGGCCGGAGTGACCCTGCTGTTCGGCGTGGCCGGGGCAACCGGCTACGCGGGCGTCGCCGAGGGGATCACCCGGGGACCGGGCGGCGCCGCAGCGGTCGGGCTCGTCGCCGTGCTCGCCGGTCTGGCGTTCAAGGCCGGCGCGGTCCCGGCCCACTTCTGGGTGCCCGACGTCGCCGACGGCACCCCGCCCGCGGTCGCCGCCGTGATCACCACGCTGCCGAAGATCGGTGCCCTGGTCGCCACCTACCGGCTCCTGGACTCCGCCATCCCCGCCGACGTCGTGGACTGGCCGCTGCTGGTCGCGATCCTCGCCGCGGCGAGCATGACACTGGCCAACCTCGCCGCCTTCGCCCAGACCTCGGTGCTGCGCCTGCTCGGCTACTCGACCGTGTCCCAGGTCGGTTACCTGCTGATGGCCGTCGCCGTCGCCGGCCGCGCACCGCTGGCCCAGCCTGCGCTGCTGTTCTACCTCGCCGGCTACGCCGTCACCAACATCGCCGCCTTCGCCGTGGTCGCCGCCACCGCCCAGCGCAGCATCGACGGGCACCGCGGGCTGGCGCGCCGCGACCCGTTGCTCGCGATCGCACTCGTCGTCGCGCTGCTCGGGCTGGTCGGCACCCCGCCGACCGCGGTGTTGTTCGGCAAGCTCGTCGTGTTCACCGCAGCCGTCGACGGTGGCCTGGCCTGGCTGGTCGTGCTCGCCGTGCTCAACACCGTCGCCTCGCTGTTCTACTACCTGCGCGTCATCGCAGCCGCCTTCACCACCCCCGACAACGACCATGCCGGCGCCGTGGACCACGCCGGATCGGGGAGCCGGTCGCGCCCGTGGGCGCGGTGGACCGCGCTCGGCACCGCCACGCTGTCGTTGCTGCTCGGCGTGGGCGCAGGTGCGGTCCTGGCCGTGGTCGGGACACCGACATGAACGGCACGCACGGCTGCACGGGCCGCGCAGCCACGCCGGTACCGTGGCCGACATGGGCAACAGGCAACACGGACTGCAGCTGGTGCTGCTGGTCCTGCCTGTCCTGCTCGGGCTCGTCGGGATGCACGCGCTCGTCGCCCCGGCTGCCGCCCCCGCAACGGACACCGGGCATCAGGTTGCGGTCGCTACGTCCGTAGTCGGACACACCGACCTCCGAGCCGACGCGGCCTCCACGCCGCCGTCTGCTCCGGTGTCGGCCGCGGCCGACCACGGCCCGATGCCGGCCGACCACGGCGAGCACGACGCCCACCTGCTGCACCTGTGCCTGGCGGTGCTGGCCGCCGCCGGGCTCGCTCTGCTCGCGGCGTGGCTGTTCCTCGGGCGCCTGACGCTCCCGGCCTCGGTCACCCCGGCCCGGCAGCTGGCCCACGGCATGCCGGCCCAGCGGCCACCGCCCGTCCCCCGAAGACTCGCCCAGCTCTGCGTGATGCGGACCTGATCGGCCCCCGGCGCGACAGAGCGCCGGATCCGGCCCGATCACACCGACACGGAGAGCCAGAACCACACATGAAGATCAACAACGTGGCCGCCGCGGCCACGACACTGACTGCTGCCCTCGTCCTGTCCGCCTGCGGCGGTGGGGACCCCGCCGGCAGCGCCGCACCCGCGAACCCGGCACCCACCACCAGCGCCGCCGCCGCTCCCAGCGCGGCGATCTCGGCCGAGCACAACCAGGCCGACATCGCCTTCGCCCAGGGCATGATCCCGCACCACCAGCAGGCCGTGGAGATGTCGACGCTGGCCACCGACCGCGCCGGCAGCGACGACGTCCGCCGCCTCGCCACCGAGATCGAGCAGGCCCAAGGCCCGGAGATCGCCAAGATGCAGGCCTTCCTCACCGCCTGGGGCGCACCCGCATCCGGCGCCATGCCCGGGATGGACCACGAGTCGATGGGCCACGGCCCCGACCAGAACGGTATGGGCCAAGGCGGCATGGGACAGGGCGGCATGGATCAGGGCGGCATGGCCGGGATGATGACCCCCGAGCAGATGGGCCGGCTCGAGCAGGCCAACGGCGCCGACTTCGACCGCATGTTCCTCGAGATGATGATCGCCCACCACGAGGGTGCGGTGCAGATGGCCCAGACCGAACTCGCCAACGGGACCAACCCCGAGGCGAAGGCACTGGCCCAGCAGATCGTCGACGCCCAGGAATCCGAGATGACCGAGATGCGCGAGCTCCTCGGCTGACGGGCCCCCGGTCAGGGTGAGCCGGCACCGAAAGGTCGCTCTCACCCCTGCCGATACGGGCGGGGGGTATGTACGGTAGTCCGTAACATACCCCCCGCCCGTATCGACGAAGGAGGCTGTCCGATGGCGAAGAGCGCGAGTCGGC
>NZ_JBZFLK010000039.1:0-34470 GCF_058448985.1 Pseudonocardia sp. DxW
CGGTCGAGTACGAGAACAACTACTACGCTCACCGACAGACCCGAGACAAGCAACGCTCGGGAGAACCCGGCCTCCACTGAACCCGGGGCGCTTCAATCCGGAACGAGTCCGACAGCAGCGCCCGCAGCACCCCGCAGCCGTCCTGGCCGACCAGGCCCCGGACCAGGAACCGCCGGTCGGGCTGCCGGTCCAGCCAGCCGTTGATGTTGGCGTCGTAGAGGTCGAGATGCTCGGCGCGCATCCGGCGCAGGTAGTCGGTCGGGATCCGCAGCTTCTCGGCGACGCCGGCCTCGGCGAGCCGGGTCGGTGTCAGCACCGCGTCGCCCCGCGTCACCCCGGACAGCTCGATCCGCTGGTGCGATCCGGCGATGCGCATCGCCCCGCCCGCACAAGTCACTCCAGAGGCGGGGACGACCACGTCGTGCTTGGTGGTCTGCTGGCGTTCGAGCAGGGCGACGAGGTCCTGCAGGGAGGCGTTGCGGGCGGTGGTGGACAGGTGGTCGAGATCGGCGTTCATTGCTGGCTCCGTCCGGCAGTCGACGCCTCGGACAGGTCTGGTCCTGGCGGCCCCGCCGTCGTGCGGCGGGGCATGACTCACCGGCGGGACGGGCGTGGCGCGGCGGGGCAGCACGCTCGCCCGACCGGCGTGACACCGCTCTTCATGGCGGTCGGTTGCGGTCCCCGTCGCGGTGTCACCCGCGTCGGGTGCGGCCGGGGCGGCATCGACGGGAAAGCCACGACCGGGCCGCAGAGTCGCCATGGCCCGCAGCAAGCGCCGACGGGCACCGACCCAGCTCGCCTACGAGGCAGTATCCGACTCACCTGGTGACGCGGTTCCGAATCGCGGGCGAGCCGGTAGCCGCGTCACCAGGGACTGGGCGGCACGCTGGTCGGCCTCGGAGATCCACGCGGCGTAGACCCTCAGGGTCGTCGTACCTCCCCCACCGTGGCCGAGTCGGCCGGCCACCGTTCGCACGTCGACGCCGGCAGAGATGAGCTCGGTCGCGGAGTAGTGCCGGAGTTTGTGGATCGTCGTACGGATCCCGATGCGCCGGGCCATCCGCCCGTATCGCTGGCTGACCGAACGCGGGACGAGGTGCACCGACCCGTCGGGCACCGGCGAGAAGACGAACGCATCCTCCGACAGCGTCATACCCGCGGCTGCCGCGCGGGCAGCACAGCGGTCTCGGTGCTCCCTCAGCACCGCACGGGACTCCTCGTCGAGCGCGATCCGCCGCTGGTGGTGCGTCTTCGTGTCCTTCTCCCAGGTCACGCCGTCCAGCTGGGCGATGCTCCGCTCGATCGTGAGAGTCCCGAACGTCAGATCGACGTCGGCCCAGCGCAGCGCACACAGCTCACCACGGCGGAAACCGGTCACCATCGTCAGCCAGACGAGCAGGCCCCACTCCGGGTCCTTCCCCGCCTCGGCGAGCAGCAGCGCGGCCTCCCCCGCCGACGGCGGACGCGCGTTCGGCGTGGGCGACGGCGGCGGGTCGGCGAGCTCGATCGGATTCCGCGCGATCCAGTTCCATCGCACGGCCCGCTTGAGAGCTCCCGAGAGGATCACGTGGATCTGCCGGATCGTCGACTTCGACAACGGCCGGCATTGGTGTCGCCCGCACCGGTGGTCGCAGCCGTGGTCCTGGTGGGTCCGGTGGTCGACGCGGTCACGGTCGCGGCGGTCGCAGTGATCGCGACAGCGACGGAGCTCAGCATAGAACGCATCGAATACCGACGCCCGGAGCGACCCCACCTTCTGCCTGCCGATGAGCGGGCGCACGTGCTTACGGCAGAGGATCTCATACGTCGAGAGCGTCGTCGGCTCGATCTCGAGCAACGCGAAGTGCTGATCGAGGAGCTGATCGACCGTCGCCGAGGTCTTCGGGTTCTTCTCCTCGTCAACCTCCGCCGCCAGGCGCCGCAGCACCCGCTCCGCTTCCTTCCGTGCCCTCGGCCCGGCCGGCACGAGCTCACGCAGGAAGTGCCGCTTCCCACTGACCGGATCGACCCCGGCGTAGACGACGACCCGCAGCGAGCCGCTCGGCAACGCCTCGATCCGACCCTTGCCGCGAGACCGTCCGGTGGTGGCCATGCGCAGAACGCTAGCGAGATTCGCACCACGAACGGCACCACGCCGTGTCGGTAGAGGCACTTTCAAGATCATAAACAAGATCAACGAAGTCGACCAGCCGCTCGAGCGTTTCCGCTGGTCAGAGCATGAAAAAAGACGGCTCCCGCATCGGGAAACCGCCCGTTTTCCGACCTGTCGGGACGACAGGATTTGAACCTGCGACCCCTTGACCCCCAGTCAAGTGCGCTACCAAGCTGCGCCACGTCCCGGCCACCCCTCGCGGGGCACCCGAAGACTACCGCACCCCACGTCCCGGAATGCCGGGGGTCTCCTCCCCCGGATCCACGCTCCGCACCAGCGCGACGGCCTCCAGCTGGGCCCCCACGCCGAGCTTCGCCAGCACCGCCCGCACCTGCGTCCGCACGGTCGGCAGGGACACCACGAAGTGCTCGGCGATGGCCTGGGCCCGCATCCCGGAGGCGAGCAGATCCAGCACCTCCCGTTCCCGGCGGGTGAGGGTGGCGAGCTTGGTCCGCACGGCGCGCTGCCGGCGCTCCCATTCGAGGTAGCCGCGGACGAGCTCCTCCCGCCGGGCCGGTGCCAGCAGCGAGCGGCCGGCGCGGGCCTCGCGGATCGCCGCGAGCAGTGTCGTCATCGGTGCGGACTTCGACACCCAGGTGAAGCCGCCGTGGTGCAGGGCCGCCCCGATGCGCAGCGGATTGGAGCTGCCGGAGAGCACCAGGATCCGCCATCCGGCGGCGCGGAGCATGGGGATCATCGGGATGGTCTCGATCCGCCGCCCGTTCTCGTCCACGCCCAGGTCGAGATCAAGGACCAGCAGTCCCGGCTCGACGCCGTCCACGGCCTCGTACAGGTCCGCCACCGAGTGGGCGGGCCGGAAGCGGGCCCGCTCGCCGTCCCGGCGCAGCGCCTCCGCCAGCGACGCCCCCACGAGCTCGTGATCGTCGACGATCAGCACGGCACCGGTGTTCGGCGGCGGCGGGCCCGCCGATGACGATGACACCCGCCCGTCCCTCACGCGGGCGGGTGTCATGTCAGGGATCCCAGCGTGAGGAGTCCCCGTCCGATGAGCGCGGTGCGCCGGTCGAGCGCGTCGATCTCGCGCTCGTACTCGGTCGGCCGCGACCGCTGCTCCCACAGTTCCAGCGCCTGCCGCCACGCGACCTCGCGGGCGAGCACCACCGGCACGTCGGCGACCGCGCCGAGGAGCTGTTCGGCGACCGTCCCGTCGAACGCGTCGCCCAGCCAGCCCTCGAAGTGCTCGATCAGCTTGTTCATGTGCAGCGCGAACACGTCGTTGACAGCCCGGTAGTCGGCCCGTTCGGCCGGTCCCAGCGCCGTCCGGCCGAGCACCGTGCAGGTCCGGACGACGGCCGGCGCCAGATCGAAGTTGACGTGTGCGTTCACCCCGACGACGGCGTACTCCATCGGGTCGATCCGCGGGTGCGACCGGCGCTCCAGCAGCACCCCCCAGGCGCGCGGCGGCTGCGATCCGGTCGCCTCGGCGAGCAGCGCGGTGAAGTAGCGGCGGGCGAACTCGACGTCGAGCCGGACCAGGAAGTCCCGGTCGGAGAAGTGGTCACCGTCGAGCTGGTGCCGGATCCCGCGGGTGATGTGCAGGTACAGGTGGTTGAAGCAGGCGAGGCCGTCGCGCTGCCCGTAGTCCTGCTCCAGGATCTCCTGCAGCTGCTCGAGATGGGCGACGACGCCGTCGATGTCCTCGGGGGTGGTGGCGAGCAGTGCGGCGATCCGCGCCCGCCCGCCCGGCGGGCCGGCGTCGCGTCCACCCGACGGCGTCTCGATCAACGTGGTCACCCGGGCCTCCTGGGGCGTGTCGGCGTGCGCCCAAGCCTCGCCCGGCCACCCCTGCCGGGCCATCGGGTGAATGCCCTACCGCTACCGGGAGGCGTGCCCTATTCCGTCACACCGCGTTCGGGGACGTGCCGGCGCAGCACCCCGGCGGCCTGCGTCCGGTTGGTGACGCCGAGCTTGGCGAAGATCCGGGCGAGATGGGCACCGACGGTCTTCGGGGCGATGAACAGGGCCGCCGCGATCTCCTTGTTCGTCGCGCCGTCCGCGAGCACCTCGAGCACCTCGAGCTCGCGGTCGGTGAGCAGGGTCAGCGGGTTGTCCGGCGCCGGTCCGGCCTGCGGCGCCCGGTCCCTGGCCGGTTGGGCCATGATCACCGGGAGCTCCGGGACCGGCACCCGCGCGCGGCGGGCGATGTCGGCGATCTCGGCGAGCAGCGGGGCGGCCCGCAGCTCCCGCGCGCCGGTCGCCGCGCGACCGAGCTCGTCGGCACCGGCGCCGGCCCGCCGCGCGCCGAGCAGCGCCTCCCCGCTGCGCAGCCGGGCGTACGCCGTCGGGTAGGGCTGGCCCAGCCGTTCCAGCAGGTCGGCCACCCCGGCCCAGGTCCCGGCGTCGGCCCCGGGGGTGACCCGGGAGTCCTCGGCGGTACACATCGCCTCGAACGTCGCCAGGACCGCGCGCAGCGCCGGCACGGACCGGTCGCCCCGGGAGACCAGCTCCCCGCGGTGCCTGCGCAGCCTGCGCAGGCCGCTCGGGTCCGGCGCCCGGCCGGCGAGCACCGCCTCGGCGTGCGCGCGGGCGCCGTGCCAGAGCAGCGGGGCGTACGCCCAGACGTCGTCGATCCCGGACTCGACGACGTCGAGCCCCGCCCCGACGTGGTCGCGCGCGATCTCCGGGCGGCCCCGCCACATCTCCAGCCCGGCCCGCAGGATCAGCAGCGGCAGTCGCAGCTTCGGCAGTCCCGCCGAGCCGGCGACGAGCTCGACCGCGGCCAGGTCCTCCTCGGAGCCGTCCAGGTCGCCGCGGCCCATCCGCAGCCGCGCCCTGGCCAGCCGCACCTCGACGGCCTGGGCGCCGGCCGGTGCCGCCGCCCAGGCCAGCGTCACCTGCCGCTCGGCGTCGTCCCAGGTGCCGCGCCGGAACATCCCGTTCGCGGCCATCGCCCGCAGCGACACCGCCGCCGTCCGGCCCAGTCCCAGCTCGGCCATCCGCTCGGCGCCGGCCAGTGCCTCGGCGACGCCGTCGTCGAGCGCGTTGAGCGGGCCGGACAGCAGCTCGGCCCGCTGCTGCAGGCACTCCCCCAGCGTCACCGGGTCGCCGGAGGCCTCGGCGATCCCGACCGCCTCGGACAGCGCCTCGAGCCCGGCGCCGCCGTCCCGGGTGAACGCCGCGCCGAACCCGAGCACCGCCAGCACCGACGCCAGCGCCCGCGGCTCACCGACCCGGCGGGCCGGGACGAGCGCCTGCTGCGCCACCCGGCGCGCGGCGGAGAAGTCGGCCCGGGTCAGCAGCGCGGTGGCGTACCCGGCCAGCACCTCGGCGCGGGCGGCGTCGGTGGGCGCCCCGCCGCCGGGATCGTCGGGCAGCGCGGCGACCGCCCGGCGGGCCGCCTCCTCGGCCTCGGCGGCCTGCCCCGCCGACATCAGGTAGCGGGCCAGCCGGGAGCGCAGCACAGCCTCGTCCATCCCGGTCGGCGCCTGCGGGCCCGCCAGCCGCTCGGCGAGCAGCGCGACCGCCGACTCGTGGTCCCCGGCGAGCTCGGCGGCGGCCGCCGCCCGCTCCAGGAAGCCGCCGCGGGCCGCGGCGGAGCCGGCCACCGGCAGGGTCGCCGCCCGCAGCCAGTGCCGGTGCGCCTCGGCGTAGCCGCGCAGCCGTTCGGCCTCCTCGGCCGCCGCCAGGGTGGCGGCGAGCGCCTGCGCCGGATGCCCCGCCCGCTGCCAGTGGTGCGCGAGCCGGGCCGCGACCCCGGGGCCCTCGTGGCCGGCGAGCGCCCGCGCGTACCGCTCGTGCAGGTCGACCCGCTCGGCCGGGAGCAGGTCCCCGGCGACGACCTCGGTCATCAGGCCGTGCCGCAGCGCGTAGCCGTCGTTGCCCGCGGCGACGACGAACCCGGCGTCTACCGCCTCCCGCACCGCGACCGCCAGCTCCGCCCCGGACCGGTCGAGGACGGCGGCGAGCAGCGGGTGCTCGACGTCGCCGACCCCGGCCGCCACCGCGCGGACCACGTCCCGGGCGCCCGCGGACAGCCCGGCCGCCCCGGCCCGGACGAGCTCGCGCACCGTCTGCGGGACCCCGCGCGGGTCGCCGTCGAGCACCGCCCGGACGGTCTGCTCGGCCAGGAACACGTTGCCGGCGGAGTGCGCCCAGACCATCGGCTCCAGGTCCGGGCGGTCCGGCAGCCACATCCCGAGCAGCTCGGCGAGCGCCGCCCGGGGCAGCGGCCGCACCTGGCGGAAGGTGACCGTCCGGTGCCTGCGCAGCTCGGTGACCAGCGGCAGCAGCGTGGCCGGGGTGCCGCCCGCCGGATCGTCGCGGTAGGTCCCGACCAGCAGCACCCGCTCGGTCGCGAGCCCGGCGAGCAGGTAGGCGAACAGGTCGCGGGTCGAGCGGTCCGCCCAGTGCAGGTCGTCGACGACGAGCACCACCGGCGAGTCCCGGGCGGCCCGCCCGACCAGCGCGCACAGCTCGCCGAGCATCTCCACCCGGCCGGCCGCCGACGCCCCGTCGGTGCCGTCCAGGTCGCCCAGCGCGGCGGCGAACGTCCGCGCCGCCTCCCCGGTGCCGGTGCGGGCGTGCTCGCGCAGCGCCGACACCACCGGCCAGAACGACGGCGCGTCGGCGATGTCGAGCGCCCGGCCGGTCAGCACGACGGTCCCGTCGGCGACCGCCCACCGGCCGAACTCGGTGACCAGGCGGGTCTTGCCGACCCCGGCGTCGCCACCGAGCAGCACCGCGGACGCACCGTTGACGACGGTATCGCGCAAAGCTGAGCGCAGCAGGTCCAGCTCGGCAGTGCGACCGTGGAAGGGGCGCCCCGCCGGTGTGTCTCTCACCGGACACAGGCTAGTGACGGTGTTATCACCGATCCAGGGAAAAGGACCCTTCCGCCAGGACCCGCCGGGCGGTCAGGATGCTCAGCCAGGCGTAGACCCGCGCGGCGGGCTCGCAGCCGCAGCCGTCCCACGGGTGCATCATGTCGGCGTACCAGGACGCCTCGGTGCACGCGTCGCCGACCAGCGCGTCGCCGCCGTGGCGGGCGAGGGCGAGCACGCAGGCGGCCCGCAGCCGCCAGACCCACCACCGCTCGAACGCCGTCACGACTGCGCACTCGCCGGACACGACGTGTCGGTTACGCCTGCCCCGGTACGGGATCGGCGAGATCGAGGACCACCTTGCCGACCGCCGCACCGGACTGCAGGTGCTCCAGCGCGGCCGGCGCCTCACCGAACGGGACGATCCGGTCGACGGTGGCACGGACCCGGCCGTCGGCGACCAGGTCGAGCACCGGTGTCAGCGCGGCGGCGACCGCGGCCCGCTCGTCGGCGGTCCGCACGCTGAAGGTGGTCCCGATCAGCCGCAGCCGCCGGAACGACAGCGTGTTCAGGTCCAGCGTGGCGGCCGGGCCGGCGAGCCGGCCGATCTGGATCGCGGTCCCGCCGATCCGGATCCCGCCGAGCGCGGCGGCGAGCTGGTCGCCGCCGACCAGATCGAGGACGACGTCCACCCCGGCACCATCGGTCGCGGCGAGCAGCCCGTCCGCGAGCCCGGCCGGCCCGACCAGCGGATCGGCCCCGGCCGCCGCGATCGCCGCCCGCTTCGCCTCCGAGGTGGTCGTCGCGAGCACCGGATCGGCGCCGAGCGCGCGCGCCAACCGGATCGCGACCTGCCCGACGCCGGTCGTCCCGCCGAGCACCAGCACCGCACCTGCGGTGCCGAAACCGGCCTGGGTGACCAGCGCGTCGTGCACCGTCTCCAGCGCCACCGGCAGCGCGGCGGCGTCGGTCCAGGACAGCCCGGCCGGGACCGGCAGCGCGCGCCGGGCGTCGACGACGGCGTAGTCGGCGAACGCCGCGGGCGCGCTGCAGAACACCCGGTCGCCCAGGCTCCGGCCGGCCGTCCCCGGCCCGGCCGCGACGACCTCCCCGGCGAGCTCCATCCCGGCGACGAACACGCCGTCCGGCCCGGCGTGCGGGACCGGGTAGCCGCCGCCGAGCGCGAGCAGGTCGGCCCGGTTCAGACCGGCCGCCCGCACCCGCACCAGCAGCTCGCCGGCGCCGGGCTCGGGCACGGTGCGCTCACCGAGCTCCCAGGACCGGGCCCCGGGACGGCCGCCGAGCAGCGCGCGCATCGTCACTTCTTCCGCGGGCGCTTCTCACGCACCCGGACCGACAGCCGGATCGGGGTGCCGCCGAACCCGAACTCCTCGCGCAGCTTCCGCTCGACGAACCGGCGATAGCCCGCCTCCAGGAAGCCGGAGGTGAACAGCACGAACGTCGGCGGCCGGGTCTGCGCCTGGGTGGCGAACATGATCTTCGGCTGCTTGCCGCCGCGGACCGGCGGCGGGGTGGCCGCGACCAGGTCGTTGAGCCACTGGTTGAGCCGCCCGGTGGGCACCCGGGTGTCCCACGAGGCCAGCGCCCGGCGCATCGCGGGGGTGATCCGCTGGGTGGCGCGGCCGGTCAGCGCGGAGACGTTGACCCGCTCCGCCCAGCGGACGCTGATCAGGTCCCGCTCCAGCTCCCGGGTCAGCTGCTCGCGGCGGTCCTCGTCGACGAGGTCCCACTTGTTGAACAGGATGACCAGCGCCCGGCCCGCCTCGGCGACCATCGTCAGCACCCGCTGGTCCTGCTCGGCGATCGGCTCGGAGGCGTCGATCAGCACCAGCGCGACCTCGGCGGCCTCGATCGCGGAGCTGGTGCGCAGCGACGCGTAGTACTCCATCCCGGAGGCCATCTTGACCCGCTTGCGCAGCCCGGCGGTGTCGACGAAGCGGAACACCTCGCCGTCCAGCTCGACCAGCGAGTCGACCGGGTCGACCGTGGTGCCCGCCACGTCGTGCACCACCGACCGGATCTCCCCGGACAGCTTGTTGAGCAGGCTCGACTTGCCGACGTTCGGCTTGCCGACCAGCGCGACCCGGCGCGGCCCGGCCCCGGAGGCGCCGAAGTCGTCGCGCGGGGTCTCCGGCAGCACCTCGAGCACCGCGTCGAGCAGGTCACCGGAGCCGCGGCCGTGCAGGCCGGACACCGGGTGCGGCTCGCCGAGCCCGAGCCGCCACAGCTCGGCGGTGTCGGAGGTGAGCCGGTCGTCGTCGACCTTGGTGGCGGCCAGCAGGACGGGCACGTCCGCGCGGCGCAGCACCCGGGCGACGGCCTGGTCGGTCGCGGTCGCCCCGACCGAGGCGTCCACCACGAGCAGCACGGCGTCGGCCGTGCGCATCGCGGTCTCCGCCTGCTGGGCGACGAACGCCTGCAGTCCGGCGGCGTCCGGCTCCCAGCCGCCGGTGTCCATCAGCTTGAACCGGCGGCCGTTCCACAACGCGTCGTAGACGACGCGGTCGCGGGTCACCCCCGGCACGTCCTGCACGACCGCCTCACGGCGGCCCAGCAGCCGGTTGACCAGCGTGGACTTGCCGACGTTGGGCCGCCCGACCACCGCCAGGGTGGGGGTGGCGAGCACCTCGTCCGGGTCGATCCCGGCCGCGACCTGCCCTTCCTCGTCGACGGCGACGAACTCGGCGGGATCGAGTCCCAGCCGGTCCATCTCCACCCGGTCGGCGTCCCCGACGATGTCGGCGCCGCTCCTGTTGTCACTCACCTGTCACTCACGTCCCGGCCGGTTCGATCCGGCCTCATAGCTGTCTCCGTTGCACGGCCCGTCGCGGCCGAGCTCGCGGACCAGGGCCCGCAGTGCCTCCGCGACGTCCGCGGTCGCCGCCGCCAGCCCGTCCCGCCCGGGGACGGACGGGGCGGCGAGTGCCGGACCGACCAGCACGTCGACCGTGGGCCGGAACCTGCGTCCCGATCCGTCCGGCCGCCGTGTCCCGCGCACCGCCACCGGCAGTACCGGCGCGGACGCCGCCCTGGCCAGCCAGGCCGCCTCCTGCCGGGCCGCGGCGACCTCACCGGTGCCGCGGGTGCCCTCGGGGAACACCGCGACCACGCCACCGCCGCGCAGCACGTCCAGCGCGGCGGTCAGCGGCCGCCGGTCGGCCACCTCCCGGCGGACCGGGATCTGGCCCAGCGCCGGCAGCAGCAGCCGCAGCGGCCCCCGGAACATCTCCTGCTTCACCAGGAACACCACCCGGCGCCCGAACATGCCGAACAGCAGCGGACCGTCGACGAACGCGCTGTGGTTCGCGACGACGACCACCGGACCCTCGGCGGGGATCCGGTCCCGGTGCCGCACCCGGATCCGGTAGAACGGCGTGAAGATCCAGGTACCGAGCCATCGTGCCAGGTCGTGCAACCAGCCGACGCTCCCGGGGGTCAACCCGGACGGCCCGGCACCCGGGCGGATCACCCGCCCAGCCCCCGTTCCGCAACCAGCTCCCGCAGCCGGGCCAGCACGGCGTCCGCGGAGAGCAGGTCGGTGTCGAGCACGAGCGCGTCGGCCGCCGCGTACAGCGGCGACACCCGGCGGGACGAGTCCAGCCGGTCCCGCCGCTCGACGTCGGCGAGGGTGCGGTGCAGGTCGGACTCCCGGCCCGCCCGCGCGTCCTGCCGGCCGCGCCGCGCCGCGCGGACCTCCGGCGACGCCGTCAGGTACACCTTCAGCGGCGCCTCCGGCACCACCACGGTACCGATGTCGCGACCCTCGACGACGATGCCGCCCCCGCCGTCCACCGCCGCCCGGATCAGCGCGTGCTGCTGGGCGACCAGCTCGGTGCGGACCTCGGGCACCGCGGAGACCGCCGACACCAGCGCGGTCACCTCGGGGCCGCGGATCTCGGCGGACACGTCGGTGCCGTCCAGGGTGATGGTCGGTGCCGACGGATCGGTGCCCGACTCGATCGACGCCGCCGTCGCGACCCGGGCCAGCTCCGCGGCCGGGGCGTCATCGCCGAGCCCGGCGCGCAGCACGGCCAGGGTCGCCGCCCGGTACATCGCACCGGTGTCCAGGTAGGCGGCCGAGCAGGCCTGCGCCAGCCGCCGGGAGACGGTCGACTTGCCCGTCCCGGACGGACCGTCCATCGCGACGACGCCCCGCAAGGCCACCTGTCCCCCACCCTGTCGTACCTGTGATCCCGTGCCCGTTGATCCGTAGGGCATTCTCGCCGGTCCGGTACGGCACGTCCGGGGCGGGGTGTCCTACTGGGGCAGGTCGGTCCGCAGCGCCCGCGCCCCGTGCAGGTATACGTGCCGCATCTCGGAGCGCGCCTTCGGGGTCTCCACGTGGGCGAGCAGCCGCAGCACCCGCGGCAGCGCGCCCGGGACCGACATCTCGGTGGCACACATCAGCGGCACGTCGGTCAGCCCGAGCAACCGGGCGGCGTAGGCCGGGAACTCCGCGGTCAAGTCCGGGGTCGCGGTGAACCAGATCGAGATGATGTCCGCCGCGACGAGCTCGTTGCGTTCCAGGACGGCGCTCACCAGCTCGGCGGAGCGGTCCAGGATCTGCTCCCGCTCGTCGGCGTCGACCTGGGTGGCCCCGCGCAGCGCGCGCACCGCCACCGCTACAGCCCCACGGCCTTGTAGAGCGAGCCGATCTCCACCCGGTCCAGCGGGCGCAGCTTGCCCGGCTTCTGGTTGCCGAGCCGGACCTCCCCGACGGCGGTGCGCACCAGCCGCTGCACCGGGTGCCCGACCTCGGTGAGCATCCGCCGCACGATGTGCTTGCGCCCCTCGTGCAGGACGAGCTCCACGGTCGCCCGGCCGGGCAGCGAGTCGACCAGCTTGAACGAGTCGACGCGGGCGAGCCCGTCGTCCAGCTCGATCCCGTCCCGCAGCCGCCGGCCCAGGTCCCGCGCGATCCGGCCCTCCACCTCGGCCAGGTAGGTCTTGGGCACCTCGTAGGACGGGTGCATCAGCCGGTGGCCGAGCTCGCCGTCGTTGGTGAGCAGCAGCAGGCCCTCGGTCTCGGCGTCCAGTCGTCCGACGTGGAACAGCCGCTGCGCCTCGTTCATCAGCTCGACCCGGTCGGCGAGCAGATCGCCGATGCAGGGCCGGCCCAGATCGTCGGACATCGTCGAGTGCAGGCCGCGCGGCTTGTTCAGCGCCAGGTACACCTGGTCGTCGCGCAGCGTGACCCGGGCGCCGTCGACGTGCAGCACGGCGGTCTCGGGGTCGATCCGGCGGCCCATCTCGCGGACGGTCACGCCGTCGACCTGCACGCGCCCCTGCGCGATCAGCTCCTCCGCGGCCCGCCGGGAGGCGACACCCGCGCGGGCCAGCACCTTCTGCAGCCGGACTCCGTCGGGGTCGTGTGTGTCGCTCATGTCCTCTAGCTTTCCAGGTCGTCGATCGCGTCGATGTCGGGCAGCAGCGGCGCCAGCGGCGGCAGCTCCTGCACCGACGAGAGCCCGAGCCGTTCCAGGAACACCTCGGTGGTCCGGAACAGTGTCCCTCCGGTGTGCTCCTCGGTCCCCGCCTCCTCCACCAGCCCGCGGGTGAGCAGGGTCCGCAGCACGCCGTCGCAGTTCACCCCACGGACCGCGGCGACCCGCGCCCGGGTCACCGGCTGCCGGTAGGCGACGACGGCGAGGGTCTCCAGCGCGGCCCGGGTGAGCCGGGCACGCTGGCCGTCGAGCAGCAGCTTCTCGACGTACGGGGCGTACCGGTCGCGGGTGTAGAACCGCCAGCCGCCGCCCACCCGGCGCAGGTCGATGCCGCGGGCGTCGGCGGTGTAGCCGAACGACATCCGGTCGAGCGTCTGCCGGATCCGCACCGGGGTCTGGCCGAGCGTCGTGGCCAGCGACTCCTCGTCCACCGGGGTGTCGACGACCAGCAGCAGCGCCTCGAGGGCCTTCTCCAGCTCGGTGTCGTCGGTGAGTTCGGTGAGTGCCGGGTCATCGGCGGCCGTCTCGTCGGCTGCCGGGTCGTCGGCGGCCAGGTCGTCGGCGGCCAGGTCGTCGGTTGCGGAGTCGTCGGCTGCGGAGTCATCCGCTGCCAGGTCATCGGCTGCTGCCTCGTCGGATGCCGTGTCGTCGAATGTCAGGTCATCGGCTATCAGGTCGTCGGCTGCAGAATCGTCGGCTGCCGGGTCGTCGGCTGCTGCCTCGTCGGCTACCGCGTCATCGGCTACCGCGTCGTCGGATGCCGGGTCGCCGGCTGCCGTGTCGCCGGCTGCCGGGTCGTCGGCTGCCGGGTCGTCGGATGCGCGGTCAGTCGCCGGGGCCGGCTCCGCCCCCGGGGCCCGGGTGCGTGCCGGCTCGTCGTCGTCCCGGACGTCGGTCCGGTTCTCGTCCGGCCCGGCCGTTGTCCGCTCCGTGCCGGCGTGCGGGCTCCGCGGCACCGTCCGGCCGATCAGGCGCATCAGCTCGGACGGGTCCTCCGGGTCGTCGGATCCCGGCCGGTCGTCCGGCTCAGCCACCGGCCGTCCCGGTCCCCTCGCCATCGGGCACCGAGCCCTCCCGCGGTCCGGCATCGTGCTCCGGAGCTCCGGCGCCGATCTCCGGTTCCGGCGCGGCGGGCGTCCCGGCGTCCGCATCAGTGCCCGGCGCGTCATCCGCCCCGGCCCCGGTCGCCTCATCCGACCCAGCGTCCGGCACGTCGCTCGGCCCGGCTTCCAGCGCATCGTCCGACACAGCATCCAGCGCATCGTCCGACACAGCATCCAGCGCATCGTCCGACACAACATCGTCCGACACGGCGTCGTCGGCGCGGTTCTTCTTGCGGCGCCGCTTGTTCCTGGCCCGCACCGCCTCCTCCGCCGCGGCCCGCTCGTCCTCCAGCGCGGCCGCGTACGCGACCGGGTCGACGGCGCGGTCGGCGGTCCAGGTGACGGTGAGATCGGCGAACGGCTCCGGCTGCTCCAACGCGACCGAGCGTTCCCGGTACAGCTCCAGCAGGCCCATGAACCGGGCGATGACCTCCAGTGTGCCGACGCAGTCGGCGGTCAGCTCGGCGAAGGTGGCCGTCCCGGCGACGGCGAGCCGCTCGCGCAGCAGCTGGGTGTGCTCGGCGACCGACACGTGCACCGCGTGCAGGTGGTCGACGCCCACCTCCTGCGGGGGCCGCGGCCGGAACACCGCCGCGGCGAGCTCGGCGAACGCGTCGGCGTCCACCCCGAGCAGCACCTCGGGCAGCAGCTCGGCGTACCGGTCCTCCAGCGACACCGAGCGCGGGAACCGGCGCAGCGCTCCTTTCTCCAGCTCGACGAACAGCTGCGCGGCCTGCTTGTAGGCCCGGTACTGCAGCAGCCGGGCGAACAGCAGGTCGCGCGCCTCGAGCAGGGCGAGGTCCTCGTCGTCCTCGACCTCGGCGCCGGGCACCAGGCGGGCCGCCTTCAGGTCGAGCAGGGTGGCCGCGACGACCAGGAACTCGGTGGTCTCGTCGAGGTCGGCGTCGTCGCCGAGATCGGCCAGGTGCGCGATGAAGTCGTCGGTGACCTTGTGCAGCGCCATCTCGGTGACGTCGAGCTCGTGCTTGCCGATCAGCTGCAGCAGCAGGTCGAACGGGCCCTCGAAGTTCGTCAGGCGCACGGTGAAGCGCCGGGACCGCGGGGCGGCGACGTCGCCGTCGTCCAGGTTCTCCGGGACGGGCCCACCCGGACCGTCGGCCAGCAGCGTCACCGGGCGATGACCTCCCGGGCCAGCATCCGGTAGGACGCCGCCGCGGACGACGTGGGCGCCCAGACCGTGATCGGCTCGCCGGCGACCGTCGTCTCCGGGAACTTGATCGTCCGGTTGATGACGGCGTCGAACACCTTCTCGCCGAACGCCTCGACGACCCGGTCGTGCACCTCCTTGGTGTGCAGCGTCCGGGTGTCGAACATGGTCGCCAGCACGCCGAGCAGCCGCAGGTCCGGGTTGAGCCGATCGGTGACCTTGTCGATCGTGTCCATCAGCAGCGCGACCCCGCGCAGCGAGAAGAACTCGCAGGCCAGCGGGATCAGCACCTCGTCGGCGCAGGACAGCGCGTTGATCGTGAGCAGGCCGAGCGAGGGCTGGCAGTCGATGAGGACGACGTCGTAGTCGGGCAGGAACCGCTTCAGCGACCGGCCGAGCGCCTGCTCGCGGCCGACCTCGGTGACCAGCTGCACCTCGGCGGCGGACAGGTCGATGTTCGACGGCAGCAGGTCCATGTTCTCGACGCCGGTGTCCTGCAGCACCTCGTCGGCCTCGACGTCGCGCTCCATCAGCAGGTTGTAGACGGTCGACTCGAGCTGGTGCGGCTGCACGCCGAGCCCCACCGACAGCGCACCCTGCGGGTCGAAGTCGACGAGCAGCACCTTGCGGCCGTACTCGGCGAGCGCCGCCCCGAGGTTGATGGTGGACGTCGTCTTGCCGACGCCGCCCTTCTGGTTCGCCACGGCGATCACCCGGGCGGGGCCGTGCACGGTCAGCGGCGCCGGTTCCGGCGCGCGGCTGCTGGTGCTGGGGATGCCTCGCCCCGGGGTCGGCGACGACTCGTCGGCCGAGTCGTCGAGCCGGTCCTGGGGTTCCGGCCGCGTGGGGTTCATGCGGTCTCCGGTCTCGTCGTGGGGTGCGTACCGGGTCCCGGGACAGCTGCACCGATCCCGACCCGCACTGTAGGAACCGCCCCCACGTGCGGCAACGCGCCTCGCCGTGCACCTCGCGAACTGATGTCGCAACCTTACCCGCGCCCGGTGACGGTTCCCCGCCGCCCGGGCCCGGCGTGTCGCGGTGCAGCTCAGCCCGGTGTGACCGAGACGCTCCCGGCCGTGCTGCGCGCGATGACGCGGTGATCGGCGCCGGGCTGGTCGGGCACCTCGACGGTGCTGCTCCCGGCGGTCGTCTCGGCGGTGACCCAGTAGGCGGGACCGATCGGCAACCGGACGTCCACCTGCCCGGCCGTCGACTCCGCGGTCACCTCCGGGGCCGCCTCGGCGAACCGCAGGTCGACCCCGCCCGCACTGGACGACGCGGTGACCGAACCCGGCCCGAGGCCGGTGCCGGTGACCTCGCCCGCGCTGGTGCGGACGTCCTGCTCGCCGGTCAGGCCGGAGATCTCGATGCCGCCGGCGGAGAGCTCCACCCGCGACGACGCCTCGGCCGGCACGGTGACGACCAGCCCGGCCTGGCAGCGCTCGCCGCCGGAGTTCGGGCAGCGGGCGCTGATCCGCAGGACGTCGCCGTCCAGCCGGTGCTCGACCTGCGGCCGCGCGTCCCCGGTCCAGCGCAGGTCCTGCTCGACCGACGACTCCGCACCGGCGACCAGCCGCACCGGACCCGCGTCCGAGTCGATCTCGACCCGGGCCACGGCCCCGTCGATCCGGTCATCGACGTTCTCCTGCTGCTCAGGTCCACCGCTCCCGCACCCGGCCAGCAGCAGGGACGCCACGGCCCCGACGACCCACGCTCCGTATCGCATCGGTCCCGAAACGTAGTCCGTCCGATCCCGGCCCCCACCGCCGGGTCCGGTGATCACGGATCGGGAACCGGAACGGTCGGCCACCGGTCGTCCCGGTTCCCGATCCGTGATCAGACCGCGAGGCGCAGCGCGTGCCGGATCTGGGCGACGATCCGGCCGGGCGCGGTGTCCAGGTCGTGCCAGGTCACCCGCAGCACCGTCCAGCCGGCGCCCGCGAGCTCGTTGCCCTTGCGGCGGTCGTTGCGGAACCGGACGACGTCGCTGTGCCAGGCCCAGCCGTCGAACTCGACGCCGAGCCGGGCCGCCGGGAACGCGAGATCGAGCTCGTAGGGGCCGACCCGGTGGCCGAGCACCCACCCGTCGATGCCGGCGGAGCGGAGCAGCCGGACCAGCCGGCGTTCCGCATCGGACCCGGCCCGGTCGGCGGCGGCGACGAGCAGCTCCCGGGCCCGGCGGGCGCCGGTGGCCCCGGCCATCCGGCACCAGGCCCCGTGCAGCGCGTCGAACGTGACCCACCGTTGCAGGGCCCGGTCGACCAGCGCCGATCCGTCGTCGAGCGCGGCCGCGGCCTCCAGCACCGTCAGCGGGCGGCCGGTGATCCCGAGACCGTGGCGCAGCACCCGGTCGGCGGGATCGAGGTCACGCCGCAGGCCCGGACACCACACCCCCGGAGCACAGCCCCGCTGAGCGGATCCGGGCCCGCGGCCCGTACCGGTGCCCGCGATCGTGGAACACGCCGGGGAACGGCGCCGACCACCGCCCGGCCGCGATCCGCCGCCGGGCGGCCCGGGGCGAGATGCCGCAGGCTTCCGCCTGGGCGGCGGTGAGCACGCCGTCCTGTTCCCGCAGTACCCGAGCCGGATCCATCCGCCGACCCTGCCCGCCGTGGCCGCGGCCCGGCCCGGATCGGCCACCACCGTTCGCCCCCGCGAACCCGGGTGATCACGGATCGGGCACCGGAACGGTCGGCCACCGGACGTCCCGGTTCCCGATCCGTGATCAGCCGCGGGCGCGCGGATGCGCCGTCGCGTAGACCTCGCGCAGCGTGTCCACGGTGACGTGGGTGTAGACCTGGGTCGTCGCCACCGACGAGTGCCCCAGCAGCTCCTGCACCACGCGCACGTCCGCCCCGCCGGAGAGCAGGTGCGTCGCGAAGCAGTGCCGCAGGGTGTGCGGGGACACCGACGCCACCACCGCCGGCTCCAGCCCGGACGCCTCGGCGGCCGCGCGCAGCACGTGCCACGCGCTCTGCCGGGACAGCCGGGCGCCGCGGGCGTTCAGCAGCAGCGCCGGGCTCCCGGCGCCGCGGGTGGCGAGCACCGGGCGGGCGCGCACCCGGTAGGCGTCGACGGCGGCCAGCGCGGGCCGTCCGACCGGCACGATCCGCTGCTTGTTCCCCTTGCCGTGCAACAGGATCGTCCGCGCCTCGGGATCCAGGTCGTCGAGATCGGCGCCGACGATCTCGGAGATCCGGGCGCCGGTCGAGTACAGCAGCTCCAGCAGCGCACGGTCCCGCAATCCGGTCGGGCCCTCGGCGACACAGCCGGCCAGGAGCTGGTCGACCTGGTCCACCGAGAGCGCCTTCGGCAGCCGGGACGGCAACGACGGCGGCGCCACCGCGGCGGCGACGTCGGCCGGCACGATCCCCTCCCGGACCGCGAACCGGTGCAGCCCGCGCACCGCGGCCAGCGCCCGTGCGGTCGACGACGCGGCGAGCGGCCGCTCCCCGGTGCGCAGCGCCGCCACGAACGCCGAGACGTCGGCCTCCCGCACCGCGGCGAGATCGTCGCGCCCCGACGACGCCAGGTGCTCGGTGTAGCGGTCCAGGTCGAGCCGGTACGAGCGCAGCGTGTTCTGCGCCCGCCCGCGCTCGACGGCGAGATGGCCGAGGTAGTCCTCGACGACCCGCTCCGGGGACGGCACCGCCGGCTCAGCCCGTCAGTGCCGGGGCGACCTCGCGCTCGAACAGCTCGATCCCGGAACGGTCGTAGGCGGCCTCCGGGAAGTAGCAGATCGCGTAGCTCATCCCCTTGTCCTGCAGCGCGGAGAGCTTCTCGACGATCTGCTCGGGGGTGCCGCAGCCGGGCATCCCGCGGAACGCGCCGAGCGCGCCCTGCGCCTTCTCCGTCCCGACGAGCGGCTCCAGCCGGGCGACGAGCTGCTGCAGCCGGTCCTCGACCTCGTCCTCGGTGTGCCCGATCGCGATGTTGTAGTTCGCCGACCGGACGATCGCGTCGAAGTCGGTGCCGACCTCGCGGCAGTGCCCGGCGAGCACCTCGGACTTGTGCGCGAAGCCCTCGAGGGTGCCGTCGAAGTTGGTGTACTGCGCGTACTGCGCGGCGATCTTCAGGGTGACCTTCTCGCCGCCGCCGGCGATCCAGAGCGGGATGCCGCCGTCCTGCAGCGGTTTCGGGGCGACGATCGCGTCGTCGACCTGGTAGTGCTTGCCGTCCAGGGTGGCCCGGCCCTCCCGCCACGCCTGCGCGAAGATCTGCACCCCCTCGTCGAGCATCCCGAGCCGCACGCCCGGGCGCGGGAAGCCGTAGCCGTAGGCCCGCCACTCGTGCTCGTACCAGCCGCCGCCGATGCCCATCTCGACCCGGCCCTTGGAGATGACGTCGCAGGTCGCCGCGACCTTCGCCAGGTAGGCGGGGTTGCGGTAGGCCATGCAGGTGCACATCTGGCCGAGCCGCACCCGCTCGGTGCTCGCGGCGAACGCGGCCATCAGGCTCCACGCCTCGTGACAGGCCTCGTCGGTCGGCGCGGGGACGGTGTGGAAGTGGTCGTAGACCCACACCGACTCCCACACGTCGCCGCGGTCGGCGTACTCGGCGAGGCCACGCATGACGTCCCACTGGGCGTTGGTGTCGATACCGACGAGATCGAGTCGCCAGCCCTGGGGCACGAAGAGTCCGAAGCGCATGCACCGAGCCTAGGACCGTCCCGCCGACGGCGGCATGTCGCCCGGGCCCGCCCGGATATACCGTCGCCACCATGAGCACCGGGGACCTCGGCCACGCCGAGCAGGAGGACGCGGTGCGGGTACTGTCCCTGCACTTCACCGGTGGCCGCCTGGAGGTCGGCGCGTTCGACGAGCGGGTCCGGCGGGCGCGCGCGGCGGGCTCGTGGGCCGAGCTGGCGGCGCTCTTCACCGACCTGCCCGAGCCGCATCCGGACTTCCCGCCGGGGGTGCGTCCGGGGGAAGGCGGGGCGACCGCGGCACCCCCCGCCGGCGGCAGGTCCGCCGGATCGGCCGGTACGACGGCGGCGTACCCGGCGGGCGGCACGACGGGACCCGGACCGGACCACCGCTCCGCGCCGCCGTGGCCACCGGCCCACGGCGCCCGGCAACCGGCCTTCCCCGGGTTCGCGCCCGGGCACGAGTCCACCCCCGCCTGGTACGACGGGTACCCGAACGCCTATCCACCGCATCCCGGCCCGCCCGCCTACGGCGCCTACGCCGGCTACGACGCGGCGGCCCCGTTCGGCCGGGAGCCGTACTCGGGGCGCCCGTACTCGGACCGGCAGCGGATCGTCGGCGGCCTGCTGCAGCTGTTCCTGCCGTTCGGCGTCGGCCGGTTCTACACCGGGCACACCGGGCTGGCGGTGGCACAGCTGCTGGTCACGCTGTTCACCTTCGGGTTCGGGGCAATCTGGTCGTTCGTCGACGGGATCGTGATCCTGGCCGGCAGCCCGACCGACCCGGCGGGCCGGCCGCTGCGCCCCTGACCGGCCACCGTCCCTGATCCGTCACCGTGCCTGGTCAGTCACCGTCGCGGCGGCGGGCGAAGCGCTCCGGCCGGTCCACCCACTCGGTCCCGACCGGCCGCGGCTCGGCGTCCCCGGCCAGCACGGCGCCGGCGGCGAGCAGCCCGGCGCAGGTCACCGCGTTGACGATCTCGCCGGCGAACACCATCGCGACGGCCTCGCCGATCGGGATCCAGCGCAGCTCCAGATCTGCCTCCTCGTCGTCACCCAGCACCGGCCGCGGCTGCTCGGTGAGCCCGCGGGCCAGGAAGATCCGGACCGACTCGTCGGAGAAGCCCGGGGACGGGACGACGTCGAGCAGCACCGCCCAGTCGGACGCGGACAGCCCCGCCTCCTCGGTCAGCTCGCGACCGGCGGTGACGACCGGGTCCTCCCCGGCGACGTCCAGCAGCCCGGCCGGCAGCTCCCAGAGCCTGCGCCGCACCGCGTGCCGGTACTGGTGCAGCATCCGGACCCGCCGGTCGTCGTCGACGGCCAGGACGGCGACCGCGCCGGGATGTTCCAGGATCTCCCGGGTGGCGACCCGCCCGCCGGGCATGACCACCCGGTCCGAGCGCAGCGCCATCACCCGGCCCGAGTAGATGTCGGTGGCCGAGCGGACCGGGAAGTCGTGCTCGCCGGGGCGGGTCACGATCCGGCGAGCGGGGACGTGGGGCCGGGGGCCGGCCAGCGCCTGATCTTCACCCCACGGGACACTACTGCTCCCCCGCGGTCCCGCCGCGCAGGAGCATTCGCCCGTACGGGTCACGAATCGGTCTCGGTGACCACGCGGCCTTGACCCAGGACGCACCCGACACAGGGATCCTCGGCATGAGCCGGACCATCCTCCTGACGCGTCGTCGTCATGTGGACATGGCCCGTGTCTCCTCGCAGGGTTGTCGACCCCGCCGCTGATCCCCCCTCCGCGGGCCGAGTCCGGTCCCGCGTGAGCGCGATCCTCCGCGCGCCGTCCGGCGCGCTCCCTCCCGCCCGCGCACCCCGTGCTCGCGAGCCGGCCGCGGCGTGCCCGACCCGTTCCAGGAGAACCGATGTCGAGCCCCACGCCGTCCACGTCCGCACCCGACGACGCCGATCCCGGATCCGGTTCCGGCAGATGGCGTCGCCTCGGTCCGATCGGTGCCGCGATCGTAGCGGTGGTCGCCGTCGTCGCGGGCATCGTCGCCGTCAGCGGTGGGGGTGACCAGGCCGGACGCCCCGCCTGCACGGCCTGGACACCTTCGCCGGCTGCGCCACGGTCGTCGCCGAGACGGTCCTCGCGAACGGCTGGCTGATCATCGGCCTGGTCGTGGGATCGCTCGCCGCGGCGCTGCCAGGGCGCCGGTTCCGCATCGAGCCGCTGACCGCGCCCGGGGCGGTGAGCGCGCTGCTCGGCGGCCGGGTACCCGGCCGCCGCGAGCGGGTCACACCGCCCCGGGGACGCGCCGTCAGGTCGGGCCGGCGGTGCTCTCCGCCGGGGCGACGCCGTTCGAACCGGCCTCGGCCGCGGTTTCCTCCGCGGCGCTGCCGTGCCGGCCTGGCAGCTCGACCGGCAGCCGCTCCTCGGCCCGGTAGCGCAGCGCGGCGCGGACGAACGCCGCGAACAGCGGGTGCGGCCGGGTCGGCCGGCTCTTCAGCTCCGGATGCGCCTGGGTGCCGACGAAGAACGGATGCGTCGACTCGGGCAGCTCGACGAACTCGACCAGGGCGCCGTCCGGCGAGGTGCCGAACACCAGCCCGGCCTCGGTCAGCTGCTGGCGGTAGGTGTTGTTGACCTCGAACCGGTGCCGGTGCCGTTCGGAGACCTCCCGGGACCCGTACGCCTTCGCGACGACCGATCCGGGCGCCAGCACGGCCGGGTACGCCCCGAGCCGCATGGTGCCGCCCATGTCCCGCTCCCCGGCGACGACGTCGCGCTGGGTGGCCATCGTCGAGATCACCGGGTGCGGGGTGTCCGGGTCGAACTCCGAGGAGCTCGCGCCGTCCAGCCCGGCGACGCTGCGCGCGGTCTCGATCACCATGCACTGCAGGCCGAGGCACAGCCCGAGGGTGGGGATCCGGCGGGTGCGTGCGTGGGTGATCGCGCCGAGCTTGCCCTCGATGCCGCGGATGCCGAACCCGCCCGGCACGAGGACGGCGTCGACCCCGTCGAGCGCCTCGGCCGCACCGGCCGGGGTCTCGCAGGTGTCCGAGGGGACCCAGCGGATCGTGACCTTCGCGCGGTGGGCGAACCCGCCGGCGCGCAGCGCCTCGGTCACCGACAGGTACGCGTCGGGCAGGTCGACGTACTTGCCGACGAGTGCGATCGTCGCGGTCTCCTGCGGGTGGTGGACGCGGTCGAGCAGGTCCCCCCACACGGTCCAGTCGACGTCGCGGAAGGGCAGCCCGAGCCGCCGGACGACGTAGGCGTCGAGCCCCTCGCCGTGCAGCACCTTCGGGATGTCGTAGATCGACGGGGCGTCCGGGGCGGCCGCGACGCCGTCGATCTCGACGTCGCACATCAGCGAGATCTTGCGCTTCATCGCATCCGGGATCTCCCGGTCGGCGCGCAGCACCAGCGCGTCGGGCTGGATGCCGATGTTGCGCAGCGCGGCGACCGAGTGCTGGGTCGGCTTCGTCTTCAGCTCACCGGACGGCGCCAGGTAGGGCACCAGCGAGACGTGCAGGAAGAAGCAGTTGTCCCGGCCGACCTCGTGCCGGACCTGGCGGGCCGCCTCGACGAACGGCAGCGACTCGATGTCGCCGATGGTGCCGCCGACCTCGGTGATGACGACGTCCGGTGCGATGCCCTCGGCGTCCGGCGCGGCCATCGCGAGCACCCGGTCCTTGATCTCACCGGTGATGTGCGGGATGACCTGCACGGTGTCGCCGAGGTACTCGCCGCGGCGTTCCTTGGCGATCACCTCGGAGTAGACCTGGCCGGTGGTGACGTTCGCCCGGCCCTGCAGGTCCCGGTCGAGGAACCGCTCGTAGTGGCCGATGTCGAGGTCGGTCTCCGCGCCGTCCTCGGTCACGAAGACCTCGCCGTGCTGGAACGGGTTCATCGTCCCGGGATCGACGTTGAGGTACGGATCGAGCTTCTGCATCGTGACGCGGAGCCCGCGCGCGGTGAGCAGCTGACCGAGGCTGGAGGCGGTCAGTCCCTTGCCCAGCGAGGAGGCGACCCCACCGGTGACGAACAGATGACGGGTGGCGCGAGTCTGCACGGAGTTTCAGCCTACCGATCGCTGTGGGACGGCCGGAACCGGGCCCTCCGAACCGTCCCCGGAGCCGTAGTGGCCGGTCCCGCCGCCGTAGCGTTCGGCGAGCGCGAGCACGGTCGCGATCCGTCCGGCGCCGGTGCCGACGCCGTCGACGGTGGACAGCGGCTCCCCGGCCGCGCGTGCCGCGCCGACCGCGCCGTGCGCGGCGGCGTCCCGCCCGGCCAGCACCGCACCGGCGCCGCGGCGGTCCAGCTCGGCCGCGAGCGCGGTCGCGGTGGCGGCCGAGCCGGCGGCGTCGACGCCGCCGAACTGCTCCCCGGTGACGACGACGGCGAGCCGCCCCGCCGCCGGGTCGCCGGTCGGCTGCTCGGCGAATCCGCCGCCGGCGAGCCCGGCGAGCACGGCGGACGCCTGCTGCGGGTCGGGTGCGGCCCCGTCGGCCGGGACCAGCAGCGCGGCGCCCAGGAGCCCGCCGGCCAGCGTGCCCGCCTCGGACGACGCGGGCAGCTGCGCACCGGAGGGCAGCAACCGCGCGGACAGGTCGCGGAGCTGGTCGGCCCGGGCCGGGTCGGTGACGGCCGGGGTGAGCACGACCTCGGCGGCGACGGTCCCGCCCGCGGCGGCGACCAGCTCGGCGACGGCCCGGGTGTCGGCCGGATCGGCGCCGAGCGCGACGACGGTGACCGGTACCCCGGTCAGCGTGTCCCGCACGACGTCCGGACCGATCAGGGCGGTGAACTCGTCGCCGGACGCCTGCCGGGCGGCGAGCGTGTCCCGCTCGGCCCGCAGCTGGTCGGTCTCGCTCGTCGTGGCCGAGGCGGCGACCGTGGCCGCGATCCGCTGCGGCAGGCCGACGGTCGCGATCACCACGCCGGCTGCGAGGGCCAGCACGAAGACGGCGACGAGGGCGATCCGGTGGTAGCGCCGCGAGATCACGCCGGGAACCAGGCCCGCACGGTCTCCACGATCCCGCGCGCCCACTCCAGGACCGCGGGTCCCGCGCCGGACACCAGCACGGCGACGACGACGGCGACGATCGCCGCCGCGACGAGCAGCAGCAGCGGCGCGAACGACGACCGGCTGCGGTACATCTGCGCGATCATCGCGCCGTCCACCACCGAGCCGCCGGTCTGCAGCCGGGTGAGGAAGGTGGAGGCGTTGCTGCCGGAGCGGCCGCGGTCGAGGAACTCGGCCATCGACGCGGACAGCCCGACGGTGACGATCATCGCCGCACCGTGGTGGTGGGCGAGCAGCAGGGCGAGGTCCTCGGGATTGGCCATCGACGGGAACGTCACCGCGCTGGCGCCGAGATCCTGCACCCGGTGCAGGCCGGGTGCGTGCCCGTCGGGGAAGGCCGGGACGACGACGTCGGCGCCGCTGGTCAGCGCCTGGTTCGACACCTCGGACGGGTCGGCGACGATCAGGTCCGGCTTGTACCTGGCGTTCATCAGGGCGTCGGCGCCGGCCCCGACGCCGATCAGGACCGGCCGGTACTCCTTGATGTAGGCGCGCAGCCGCTTCAGCACCCGGCTGTGCTCGAACCCGGCGGCGACGACCAGCACCTGCCTGCCGTCGAGCGGGACGTCGACCTCGGGCACGCCGTGCCCGTCGAGCAGCAGCGAGCGCTCCCGGCGCATGAACTCGATGGTGTTGGCGGCGAACGCCTCGAGCTGGTGGGTGAGACCGGACTTGGCCTCGTCGAGCGCGTCGGCGACGGTGTCCTCGGTCTGCACCCGGCCCTCGCCGAGCGGCTGCTCCCCGGAATAGAGGACGCCGTCGTGCAGCCGGACCTTCGCGCCGTCCTTGACCGCGCGCATGATCTCGGCGCTGCAGTCGTCGACCAGCGGGACGCCCGCCTCGACGAGCACCTGCGGGCCGAGGTTGGGGAACCGGCCGGAGATCGACGGCGCGGCGTTGACGACCGCGGCGACCCGGGCGGCCACCAGCGCGTCGGCGGTGGCACGGTCGAGATCGACCTGGTCGAGGACGGCGATGTCGCCGGGCCGGAGCCGGCGCAGCAGGGCCTCGGTACGGTGGTCGGTGCGGACCGGGCCGGTCAGGCCCGGCAGCTCCGGTCGCGAACGGTGCAGCAGGCCGGACAGCTTCATGGGTCGCACTGTGGCAGGTGGGACGGCTGTGACGGCGAAGGCACGCCGGGCCGGGCCGCCGGTTCCCCCGCCGGGCCGGGCGGTCTCACCCGGTTGCCGGACGCCCCCGTACGACCATCCCCGGGTCCCGGGCTGGTCCGGCCCCGCCGCGGGTCCCGGACCGGCGCGCGGCCCGGGCCGGCCCGATCCCCCGCCAGCCCGGCCCCGGGCCATGCGGGCCCCGGGTCGGGACGGTCCCGGTGCCGCTCACCCCGCTCGCGGGACGCTCCGGCGCCGGGCCCGGCCGGTGGTCGCCGCCGCTCCGGTGCGCCGCGACCGCGCCTCGGCCAGGTCCGCCGGCTCGGCCGCGGTGGACTGCTCCCGGCGGTCCGCCTCCCGGTGCGCGGTGGCCGCGGCGAGCAGCTCCTCGGCGTGGGCGCGGCCGGTGTCGGTGTCGTCCATCCCGGCGAGCATCCGGGCCAGCTCCGCGGTGCGCTCCCCCTCCGCGAGCCGCTGCACGCTGGAGCGGGTCACCCCGGCACCGGACGCCTTCTGCACGACGAGATGCCGGTCCGCGTAGGCCGCCACCTGCGGCAGGTGCGTCACGACGATCACCTGGTGCCGGGCCGCGAGCCGGGCCAGCCGGCGCCCGATCTCGACCGCCGCCCGACCGCCGACGCCGGCGTCGACCTCGTCGAACACCATGGTCGGGACCGGATCGGCACCGGCCAGCGCGACCTCGAGCGCCAGCATCACCCGGGACAGCTCGCCGCCGGAGGCACCCTTGTGCAGCGGCTGGGCCGTGGCTCCGGCGTGCGCGACGAGCCGGATCTCGACCTCGTCGACACCGCCGGTACCGGCATGGCACTCGCGGCCGCCGACCACCAGCACCGGACCGGAGTCGCCCGCCGGGCGCGGCGCGACGCCGACCTGCAGCCGGGCGTCGCGCATCGCGAGCCCGGCGAGCTCGGCGGTCGTGGCCTCCGCCAGCCGCCCGGCCGCCTCGGTGCGGGCCGCGGTCACCGCCGCGGCGTGCCGGGCCAGCTCGGCCGCCAGCTCGTCCCGGCGGGCGGCGAGCCCGGCCAGCGCGTCGTCGGAGGTGTCGAGGCCGCTGAGCCGCTCGCGGGCGGTGTGCGCCCAGTCCAGGACGCCGTCGGTGTCGGCGGCGTACTTGCGGGTGAGCGAGCGCAGCTCCGCCTGCCGGGCGAGCACCTGCTCCAGCCGTTCCGGATCCGCGTCGAGCCGGTCCAGGTAGCCGGACAGCTCGGCGCCGGTGTCGGCGAGCACGGCCAGCACCTCCGCGAGCCGCGGCCCCAGCTCCCGCAGTGCCGGGTCACCGCTGCCCTCGGTGAGCGAGCGGGCCTGCCCGACGAGACCGACCGCGCCGGGGAGCTCACCGTCGTCCGGGCCGCACAGCGCCGCCCTGGCTGACTCGGCGGCGGCCCGCAGGTCGTCCGCCTCGGCCATCCGGCGGGCCAGCTCGACGAGCTCTCGGTCCTCCCCCGGCTGCGGATCGACGGCCTCGATCTCGGCCAGGCCGTGCCGCAGCATGTCGGCCTCCTGGGCCAGCCGGCGCGCGTTGCCCCGGCGCTCGGCGAGCTCGGCGACGACGGCGGTCCACTCGGAGCGCACCCGCCGGTACTCGGCCAACGGGACCGCCACCGGGTCGCCGGCGAACCGGTCGAGCAGCGCCCGCTGGTCCGAGCTGCGGAGCAGGCGCAGCTGGTCGTTCTGGCCGTGCACCGCCAGCTGCGCCTCGGCCAGCCTGCCGAGCACCCCGACCGGGACCGACCGGCCGCCCAGGTGGGCCCGGGACCGGCCGTCGGCGGAGACGGTGCGCGCCGCGATCAGGGTGCCGTCGTCGTCCGGTTCGGCGCCGACCTCCTCGGCCAGCTCGACCGCCCCCGGAGACGCCGCGAAGCGGCCCTCGACGACCGCCCGCTTCGCCCCGGCCGACACCCGCGACGACTCCGCGCGGCCGCCGCCGAGCAGGTTCAGTCCGGTCACGACCATGGTCTTGCCCGCGCCGGTCTCACCGGTCAGCACGGTCAGGCCCGGGTCGAGCTCCAGGGTCGCGTCGTCGATCACTCCGAGGCCCTGGATCCGCATCTCGGCCAACATGGGTGGGACCATACGTTCGACCCCCGACGGAGAACATCGCCGACACGCGCCGTGGGCCGAACGGGTGTTCGTACGGTCGTCCCCGTGCGCCGAGCGGTCGATCAGGTGTTCGATGACCGCCGTTGCTGGGCGCCGCGCCAGCCCCGTACCGGGAGATCGAACTTGCGGACCAGCCGGTCGGCGAACGGCTGCGCGGCCAGCCGCACCATCCGCACCGGCTCGGCGGCGCGGGTCAGCTCGACCCGGGCGCCCGGCGGCACCGCGATCGTCCGGCGGCCGTCGCAGTCCAGCACCGCGGACGGCCCGTCCGCGGACACCTCGATCGCGACCGCGCTGTCCGGCGCGACCACCATCGGCCGCGCGAAGAGCGCGTGCGCGTTGCTCGGGACGACCAGCATCGCCTGCACCTGCGGCCAGATCAGCGGGCCGCCCGCGGAGAACGCGTAGGCGGTGGATCCGGTCGGTGTGGAGCACAGCACCCCGTCGCAGCCGAACGAGGACACCGGCCGGCCGTCGACCTCCAGCACGACCTCCAGGATCCGGCCCCGGGTGGTCTTCTCGACGACGGCCTCGTTGAGCGCCCAGGTCCGGCCCAGCACGTGCCCGTTGGAGCGGACCACGGCCTGCAGCGTCGTCCGTTCCTCGACCTCGTAGGCCCCGGCGGCGAGCTTGTCGAGGGCCTCGTCGAGGGTGTCCTCCTCGGCCTCGGCGAGGAACCCGACGTGGCCCAGGTTCACCCCGAGCAGCGGCACCCCGGACGGCCGGGCGAGATCGGCGGCGCGCAGCAGCGTCCCGTCGCCGCCGAGGACGAGGACCGCCTCCGCGCCGGCCGCGCAGTCCGGCCCGGCCGCGACCTGGACGGGAGCGAGATCGGCCGGCAGATCGGGATCGGCGCCGATCTCGGCCCACTCGTCGGCCAGCACCCGGGTGCGCAGCCCCAGCGCGCCGAGCTCGGCCATCACCCGCAGTGCCGTCTTGCGGTTCGCCGGACGCCCGGTGTGCAGGACGAGCAGGACCTCCCTCATGCCGGGCCGTCCGCGACGGCGGCGGCCAGCATCGGCTCCAGCTCGGGACCGGGACCGGGTTCGCCGCCGTCGGGGCGCCGCAGGTGCAGGAAGTACTCGACGTTGCCGGACGGGCCGGGCAGCGGGCTGGCCACGGCGCCGAGCACCTGCAGCCCGAGCCCGCCGGCCGCGGTGGCGACGCCGTGCAGCGCCTCGGTGCGCAGTCCCGGGTCGCGGACCACCCCGCCGGAGCCGAGCCGCTGCTTGCCGACCTCGAACTGCGGCTTGACCATCGGGAGCAGGTCCCCGCCGGGAGCGGTGCAGGCGGCGAGCGCGGGCAGCACCGTGCGCAGCGAGATGAAGGACAGATCGGCGACGGTCAGGTCGACCGGCCCGCCGATCTGCTCCGGTTCCAGCGCGCGGACGTTCGTGCGGTCGTGCACCAGGACCCGCTCGTCGGACTGCAGCCTCCAGACGAGCTGGCCGTAGCCGACGTCGACGGCGACGACCTCGCGGGCGCCGCGGTCGAGCAGCACGTCGGTGAAGCCGCCGGTGGAGGCGCCTGCGTCCAGGCAGCGCCGCCCCGCGGGCTCGACGGCCGGGAAGGCCGCCAGCGCGCCGAGCAGCTTCCGGGCACCGCGCGAGGCCCACTCCGGGCCCTCGTCCGGCCGGACGACGACCGGTGCGTCCCGTTCGACGACCGTCGCCGGCTTCGCGGCGGGCATCCCGTTCACGGTGACCCGGCCGGCCGCGATGAGCTCGGCGGCCTGGCCGCGGGACCGGGCGAGCTTGCGCCGGACGAGCTCGGCGTCCAGCCGTGCGCGGGTGGGCGGCACGCTCAGTCCCGTTCCGGCCCGGCGCCCAGGGCGCGGCCGAGCGCGGCGTGCACCCGCTCGAACGCGGCCGGGTGCTCGGAGACCGGCCGGTCGGCGAGATCGTCGAGCCCGGCGACGGCCGCCTCGACGTCGGCACGCAGCGCGGAGACCGGCCGGTCTGCCGCCTGCCGCGGGTCACCGGGACGCGGGCCGGGGGTGGGGACGCTCATCGATGATCTCCGGGGACGGGGGTCTCGCTGGCCACGGTAGCCGAACGCGGACGGGTGCGACCGCGGGCACCGCCCTCGCCCCGCCCACCGGACGGGGCGGGCGTGCTCAGCCGCCGAGCCCGAGCTCGTCGAGCACCCCGGCGGCCGCTCCGCCGTCGGCGGTCACCGGGCCGGCACCGTGCTCCCAGGCTGCCGCGCACAGCGCGCGGAGGGCGTCGACCGCGGGCTCGGGTCCGGTACCGGATCCGCTGAGCCGCAGGCCGTCCGGCCCGTGCTCGACCTGCCAGCCGGGCCGCGGCCCCGGGGTCAGCTCGTCCGGGTGCCGGGCGAGCGCACCCAGGTCGGCACCGAGGTAGGTGGGGCGCAACGCGGGTGGTGCGGCGAGCAGGTCGGCCGGCCCGTTCACCCCGGTCAGCACCATCAACGACGGCGCCCGCAGTGCGGCCGCGCCCTCGATGTCGGTGTCCAGCCGGTCCCCCACGACCAGCGGCCGGGTCGCGTCGCCCTGCGCCTCCCGCAGCAGCCGCGCGGCGGGCTTGCCCGCGACCTGCGGTTGTGCACCGGTCGCGGTGCGCACGACCTGCACCATGGAGCCGTTGCCGGGCAGCGGGCCGCGGTCGGTCGGCAGGGTCGGGTCGACGTTCGAGGCGACCCACAGCGCGCCGGCCCGGACCGCGACGACGGCCTCGGCCAGCATCCGCCATCCGGTGTCCGGCGAGTGCCCCTGGACGACGGCGACGGCCTCGCCGGCCGTCCCGACCACCGTGAGCCCGCGGGCCCGGACCTCGTCGGCGAGCGCGTCGGTGCCGACGACGAGGACCGGCGCGCCGGCCGGGAGCTGCTCGGCGAGCATCGTGGCGGCGGCCTGCGAGCTGGTGCGGACGTCCCCGACGCCGGCCGGGAACCCCAGCTCGGTCAGGTGCGCCGCGACCGCCGCCGGGCTGCGAGAGGCGTTGTTCGTCACGTAGACGGTCGGCACGCCGCGCGCGGCCGCGCCGAGCACGGCGTCCAGCGCGCCCGGGACGACCTCGGGCCCCCGGTAGAGGGTTCCGTCCAGGTCGGCGAGCAGGACGTCGTGGCGGGACAGCAGGTCGTCGGTCATGAGCGGGCCGTCCCCGGGTCCGCGGGCCCGTCGGCGGTGGGTCCGTCGGCCGCCCCACTATCGGTGGCGGCACCGTCAGTGGCAGCACCGCCAGTGGCGGGGCCGCCGGCCGCCTCGCCGTCAGCGACGGCACCGTCAGTGGCGGGGTCGTCGGTGGCCGGGTCGTCGGTGGCCGGGCCGTCGGTGGCCGGGCCGTCGGTGGCCGGGCCGTCGGTGGCGGGGCTCGCCGGAGCGGACCCGCTGTCGGGTCCGTCGGCACCCACCGGTCGCTCGGCCGCCGCCGGGCGCTCGGGGTCCACCGGGGTTCCGGCGGGATCGGCCGTGGCCGCCCCGTGGTCGGTCGGTGCGTCGTCGGCGTCGCGGTCCGCGACGTCCGGCGCCGTGCTGCCGCGCTGGTCATCGGGCGCGGGAGCCGGGTCCTCGTGGCCGTCGGCCGTGGGTTCCGGGTCCGGCCGGTCGGCGGTCGCCGGTGCGGCGCCCTCCGCGTGCGCGGTGGCCGGTGCGCCGCCGTCCGGATGTCCGGTGGGGGCCGCGCCGCCGACGGACGTGCCGTCGACCGGTCGTTCGGCCGGTCCGGTGGCGTCGGGGGACGGTTCGGCGGCGCCGCGGGGGTCCGGGCTGTCCGCCGGGTCGTCCGGCAGCTCCTCGTAGCCGATGGTCAGCTCGTCGTCGTCGGACGCGGCGAACTCCTCACCGGTCAGCTCGGCGATCCGGGCGGCGGCGTCGGTCTGCCCCTCGGTGTCGGCGTCGTGGGCGTGCACGAACCACTGGATGGCGTCGGCCTCGCGCCCGGCGGCGAGCAGGTTGTCAGCGTAGGCGTAGAACAACCGCGGGCTCCACGGGTCGCGCGCGGCCGGGTCGAGCTCGGGCACCTGCAGCCCGACGACGGCCGCGTCGAGCTCGCCGAGGTCGCGCCGGGCACCGGCCGCGACGATGAGCAGCTCGATGCGCTCCTCGCGGCCCAGGTCCCGCGACTCGGGACTGCGGGCCAGGTCGAGCGCCCGCTCGGGCCGGCCGAGCGCACGCTCGATGTCGGCCATGACGTGGACGTGCCCGGGGCCGCCGCCCATCCGGCGGGCGGCACGGAACTCACCGAGCGCCTCGTTCCACTCGCCGGCGTGGTAGGCGACGATTCCGGCCGCCTCCCGCACGACGGCGATCCGGGAGGCGCGCCGCCGGGCGTACCGCACGTGCTCGAGCGCCAGCGTCGGGTCCTCGTCGACCAGGATCCCGGCCGCGACCAGGTGCCGGGCGACGCTCTCCGCGGTCTCCTTCTGCAGCCCGCGCAGGTCGCGCCGGACGCTCGGGTCGAGCTCGGCGGACGAGACCGAGTCCGGGAGATCCGGCTCGGCGACGAACGTCCGCTCCGCCGACTCCGGGATACGACGGGGGCGGTCGCCGCCGTCGCGGCGGTCTCCCCGATCTCCCCGGTCTCCCCGGTCACGGCGGGCTCCCCGGTCACCGCGGTCTCCGCGGTCGGGGCCGCCGCGCGAGTCCCGGCCGGGGCCTGCCCGGCGGTCGTCGCGGCGCGCGGGCCGGTCGTCGCGGCGACCGCGATCGGCCCGCTCGCGGTGCGGTGCCGGACGGCCGGACGGCCGGGACTCCGGGGACCGGTCAGCGACGGTCTGCCCGTCCGGCGACGCGGTGGCCGCCTCGGACGTCGCGGGTCGGGCCCGCTCGGGGTCGGTGTGGCCGCTGGTCGCGTCGGTCGGCGCCGTGGCGTCCGCCGAAGCGCCGGCCTGTGCGGCGGCGTCCACCCGGTCGCCGCGCTGCGCGGCAGCAGCCGAGTCGCCGGTGTACACGGCGGTGCCCGAGTCGCCGGCGGGAGCGGCGGCGTCCGCCGAACCGCCGGTGCGCGCGGGGGTGACCGAGCCGCCGGTGTGCGCAGCGGTGTCCGAGCCGCCGGTGTGCGCAGCGGCGTCCGAGCCGCGGGCGGGAGCCGCGGTGCCCGAGTCGCCGACGGGAGCGGCGGCGTCCGCCGAACCGCTGGTGTGCGCGGCATAGCCGGTCAGCGCGCCGGACTGCTCCGCGGTGCCGGCCTGTCCGCCGAACCCGCCGGGCTGCTCAGCGGCTCCCGGCTGCCCGCCGGGCTCGCCGGCCGGGCCGGGCCGTTCGCCGGACTGCTCGTCCTGCCGTGCCGCGAAGGCGCCATCGTGCTCGGACCGGACCGGGCCGACCTGCTCACCGGGCCGGACGTCGTCGCCCCGCTCGGCCGGGCGCGGCTCGTACCGGGCCTCGGAGCCGTCGGCTCGCCCCCGGGGACCGCGATCGGCCGAGCGGTACCGGTCGTCCCGCCGGCCGGCCGGGCCGTCCGCCCGGTCGTTGCGCGCCCGGTCGGCACCGTCGCGCTCACGGGACGGGCGCTCGGAGCGCTCACGGCGCGGACCAGCGCCGCGGTCGTCCCGGTCCCGGGACGGACGCCCGCCCCGGTAGGACCCGCCGGTGCGCCGGTCGTCGTCGCGGAACGGACGCCCACCGCGCGCGCCGCCCGAGCCCTGCGGACCGCCACGGTCGTCACGACCGCGGTAGCCCCGGTCGCCGGACGGCCGGCCGCGGTCGTCCCCGCCACCGGCGCGGTACCCGCCACCGTCACGGTAGGAGCGCGCGGGCCGGTCGTCGCCGCGATTGCCGGTGCTGCGGGGTCGGTCGTCCCGACGGGGTGCCCGGTCGTCGTCCCGGCGCGGACCCGACCGATCCGGCCTGCTGTCGCGCCCGGACCAGGAGGAACCCGAGTCACGCTGCGGTCCCCGGCGGTCCCGGTCGTCGCGGCCACGGTAACCACCGGACTCACCGCGCCCGCGGTCATCGCGCCCGCGGTAACCACCGGACTCACCGCGCCCGCGGTCATCGCGCCCGCGGTAGCCAGGGGACTCACCGCGCCCGCGGTAGCCACCGGAACTGCTTCGGGCCTCGCCGTCACGGCCGCGGTAGCCGCCGCGGCCCTCCCGGTTGCCGCCGCTCTCCGAACGGCCGCGCTCGCCGCCGTCCCGGTCGCGGCGACCGTCGTCCTCGCGACGGCGGTAGCCGCCGCCGTCGTCGTCGCGACGCCGGTAGCCACCGCCGCCGCTCTCAGCGCGCCCGCGGTGGCCGCCACCGTCGCGGTCGTTCCGGCCGCGGTAGCCGCCAGTCTCGCGGCGTTCGCCGTCGCCGGAGCCGCGGCCCCGGTCGTCGTCCCGGCCGCCGCGACCCCGGTAACCACCGGACTCGGGCCTGCCACGCGACGGGCCGTCGCCCCGACGCCCCTCGTTGTCCCGGCGGGGCCGTCCCGCGCCGCCGTCGTCGGAACCCCGGTAGCCACCGCCGCGGTTCGGCCCGCCGCTCCCGCGGGGCCGGTCGTCGCGGGGCCGGTCGGGGCCGCCGCGCTCGGGTCGGTCGTCGCGCCGGCCGCGCGGCTCCCCCGAGCGTCCGGTCTCGCTGCGGGTCCGGTCGCCACCGCCCTGGCCCCAGCCGGAGCCGGACCGCTCCGCGCGCCCGCGGTCACCGCCTCCCCGGCCGCTGCCGGGACGCTTCCCGTCCGTCACGTGCTCAGGGTACAAAGGAACACCGTCACTTCCGCGGTCGGACGACCGCACCGAGCTGACCGTTCCTCCCACCTGGCCAGGTGGGGGCGGTCCCAGAAAAAGAGAAAAGGGGGAGCCCGAACGGTGACAACACCGGAACGGACTCCCCCTTTCAAAGGTTGAATGTCGGCAGCGACCTACTCTCCCACACCCTGTCGAGTGCAGTACCATCGGCGCAGAAAGGCTTAGCTACCGGGTTCGGAATGGGA